>SVFN01000017.1 GCA_015056815.1 Lachnospiraceae bacterium
GTGAAGCCTCACACGACTAAAGTCGCGTGCTTCCAAATAAGAAACACAAGAGAATGATAGCATTGCTGTTGTTCTCTTATTGTTTCTTATACCCCTCTTTAGGAGGGTGAACTGCGTTTCTACCATACGGTCTGAACTCAGAATACTCATGCCACCGGGGACATAAGCTCCGCATTCAGGCTAATTAACGTAGAGAACGTGCAGGTGCTTCTCTTAGAGCACTGAGGAACTTTTGCCTCAATGTCCAACCTTGAACTCGCATCCAGGGATTTTAATATTTCTCTTATGAAATATCTTGCACCGATGTTATACGATGCAGATAAGTCACAATTATACACTTTTCCATTTGAAAATCTGCAGAGCTCGTATGTATGGAAACCGCCATCCCTGCCACGCTGTACAGGTCCGCTTCCGTCATAGGCAAGTCTGCTTGTCCCCCATGCACAGATATGACTGATCCTCATGGATAATCTGTGAGCCTTATCGGTAACGATGGACTGCACTTCCTGACTGCGCCACATTTTGAGTTTCTGCTTTTTCGAGCCGCGGATTTGGCCATTTTTCCCAGGTGTTCGAATACTATGACATCGGCATTATAACGAACCGCCACATCCATTATGAAGTTCGCAGTCTTAACGGCGATATCGTGATTGATGCCTTTTGCTTTCGCCCAGAGTCTTGGTGTTTTATAGTTACCGTACCGCTGTGCTTTCTTGATACGGTTGATGCTGTGAGAAAGATGGTCTGTTTCTTTGGAAAGCTTGCAGAAATGCCTTCCAAGAATAGTGCCATCGCTGCACATCACACTTACCGTAGCTGCGGTATTTATTCCAAGATCTACGGCTACAATCGTCTGGTCCGTTACATCCGTATCATTCAGTTTAACATTTTCTTCAAACGGAAAATCTAAAAACCACTCCTTGCCACGTTTTTGAAGGGTAGGAGCGCATTTCTTACGGCTGTTGCACCACCTGTTGATATAATCCATATCAGATTTGCGAAGATCTACCGTGATCCAGTCCCATGTATTACGGATATATACCTTGATCCGGGCTGTATAATCACCAGTCTGATTGTACATGACAGTACGGTACAGCGACGGAAATACAAATCCGGCTTTTGGGGCAGATGGCTGTCTGCCGGCAGGATTTTCTTTCCAATTTAAAAGGCTGCTCTTGTATGACGAAACCTTTCCTATCGCCTCAGAGATTGCTCCTCTGCGAAGATAGCTCGGCATCTTGTAGAACATGGAATCGAAATCATAAACGGCAACGTTACCTTTTGTAGTATGACAAAGTTTTTCAATAAACTGCTGTTGAAAAACGTTCCCGGTAATAGAACTAAGAGTATCCCATTTCTCAAGACATACCTGAATAAAGAAATCTACAGCATTGCGATATATAGATACAGTGTCCCTAAAGATACGGTTATAGTGTTTAATTTTGACACTGTATGTGGAAATTATCTTCATGCCGTAGATCCCTTTCTTAGTGACCAGTAGTTTTCTGACTGTCAAGATAATGTTTGACCTGATCGAGAGTTCTGTCACTGACAGTAGCCACAAAATATGACGGATTCCATAAATGCCCGCCCCAGAGTTGTTTTTTTAATTCCGGATGCTTAAGAAACAGCCATCTGGCAGTATTGCCCTTAAGGATCTTTATTGCGTCCGAAAGCCGAAGCTGTGGTTTGCAGTCTACAAGCAGATGTATGTGGTTAGGCATAACTTCCATTGCGAGGATGCTCATATCTAAAGAATTAAGTGTTTCGGTCAGATATTCTTTAACATCCGACTCAATCTCACCTGTAAATATGGATTTTCTGTATTTTGTAACCCATACGATATGATACTGCAATGAATAGATATAACCTCTACCATGTGTAACATCTTTTGGTATTGTAAAATAAGCTGTTTTATCCATGTATATAGTATACCATACGTTATCTATAATGCCAAAGAAAAGCCCCCCTGTGTTAGGATAGATGTCCGCCTTACTCACGACTAAAGTCACGAGTGTGCGGCGGCTGATCATCAAATCAAACCTATACATTTTCGTCCCCTCTCGGGGTATTTTTATTTCTATAAAGACACCGAAGTGGCTTGAGAAGTTTGCGTACTCGTTTCCGTCCCCTCTCGGGGTCTTTTTTATTTCTATACAGAATGGGCAGACACAGTAAACGAAAAGAACTGGTTTCCGTCCCCTCTCGGGGACTTTTTAATTTCTATCAAAAGTAGGCTTGATATGGGCGGGATTGCACATGTTTCCGTCCCCTCTCGGGGGCTTTTTTATTTCTATAGATTTCCGGAGTTAAGATGTTTGACCTGCTTAAGTTTCCGTCCCCTCTCGGGGTCTTTTTTATTTCTATCAACTTGCCTATTGTATCAATGACGTTCAAATGTTTCCGTCCCCTCTCGGGGTCTTTTTCATTTCTATTACCAACGTCTTACTCCTTGGTATGATTGCACACCAGTTTCCGTCCCCTCTCGGGGTCTTTTTTATTTCTATGTTGATAGTCTAAATCGCATAGGCTTTTGTCAAAATAGTTTCCGTCCCCTCTCGGGGTCTTTTTTATTTCTATAAAATCACCGAGAACGGTTTAGATTCCGTTTAGGGTTTCCGTCCCCTCTCGGGGTCTTTTTTATTTCTATCCTGTCTCCGCAATCCCTGAATCTGCCTTCGTTTGCAGAGTGATTTGCGGCGGAAAAAAATTTTCAGTAGTAAATCTCCAAAATTCTCTTTGAAACATCCAACTTTTCCTTATTTTATCAGCATCGGCGCAAACAGCCAATATTGCACCGATGCTTTTTCTGTTTCAACTAACCTGTGTCCACTCGATAGTGCATTCACCGAATTGATAACTCTCACCATTATATTTTGTCTTTTTTAATATATGTGGTGAAACACCCATTCGTTTATCTTCGGAATGCTTATGTTCTTTATTTGCCTTATAACCTAAAGTGTTCATGAATATCCTTTGTGTCACTTCCACTCCCTTCTCTTCAAAAAGTGCATAAGTGATCGTTTTACTTACATAGCCAGCCCCGCCACCAAGCCAGACCGTATTCTCTGCCGGTTTTGGCGTCGCAGGGAACTTTTTTGAAAACATCAGATAATACTGCTCTCCAAAGCATTTTATTGCTCTCTCTATATAGTCCATGGACAGATTACATATACTCTGATCGATCGTGAGCGTGAAATGGATTTCTGTCCCCGGCTTAATACATTCTCTAAGTAAATTCAGCCGTTTTTCAGTTCCATCCTTATGATATTCCACTTTTTGGCACAAAACCATATCCTCCATAGACAAAGGACGGCTGTCTCCAACGATCATACCACTCATAATATCATTTGTCATATCAGCTTGTCTGTCTGTCCTTCCTGCAATATGAAAGCATTCCTCTTCCAAACGCCTGATCTCATTCCGAAGATAATTCATTCTTTTGCTTTTCTCATCTAGCTTGGACAAAATATCCCGTTTAATTCTATCATACTGCTGCGGATTATTGCGTATATCATAAAAAAGAAGTATCGTTCTTAACATTCCCTTTATAGAACTCCCAGGTATATAAGGACACCCATATGCATCCTTAATACAAGACATTACCTGCATCTGGGTTCTTCGCTCCCAAATAGCATCTCCGCAATCCAGCTTATAAAGCGCAAAAGAATCAATTTCTTTCTCCGTGATCTTCTGGTCTCTCATCCAGTCTGTAAGACTCGTACGACTGTCTTTCATAATAAAATCTTCATAAGCGCTCGCAAGAGATTTCTTTTTCAAAAATTGATACATTTTTGCAACCTCCGGTACTATTACCTCGCCCCGTCTGTGCACATATTCTTTTTTTGTGATCTCCTGCCCGCTTCCAACAAAAACTGGTCCCTGAACTTTTAGCACAACATCATAAACCTTTAAATACTCTTTCATGCGTCTACCTCCATCAACAAAGGTTTTGCATAGCGATAAACCGGATGTTTTCCTATAGAAGCGACATCATATACATCTCCATCAAACACTTTCCGAAAGCATGCGCCGGCATTCATAACATACAGATCCTTTTTTCTTAAGAATTCATCTGCGTACTGTGAGGATGCAACAAAACCACTCCTTTTTATCATCTGAAAGTCTGCACCAGCCACAACTCTCTCCAATTCCTCTTCTTTTGGCAAAGATACGGATAAAGACATGTAACGTGTTCCCTTTTCCTGCAACCGTACCTTTAATGATTCTTCTAACTTACAGGTTCTAAATTCAAACCGCCCCAATCCGGCACTTCTTTTTCCGCCTATCCCTGCATATGACAGAGAATCCAACAAATCCTCCGCCAGCATTTTAGCCTTTTCTTCTTCATATCCCACTATTATATACAAGCCATTACCTTCTGAAAAGTGGAACACACCCACGCGATATGGTAAAGATTTTTCTTTTCCTCTCACCGCAACCATCTCTTTGGCATCCAGGATTCCAAAATGCTCCAAATTCTCTGTCTCTGCTTTGATATCTAAATTTCCTTTCAGATATTCATCTATTTTTTCTGCAGGGATATAAGATAGCTTTTTAAAAGCCTTTTTCGCAGTAGAATCACCCTTTGCCTCATACTCCAGCTTTATCATCGGCTTTGGAATATAGAATGTATTCTGACGATATGGCAGGGCATCCGAAAATAACATTTTCCCGGTTTTCACATAAGAGTACAGCTCTTCCATCACCTCATCTCCACTCTTTTTTGCCTCATGACATAAAGCTGAAAACAAAGTATCTGCATAAAAAACATTCTCACTGTCCTCAATATTACGATTTCCGAAGTGCACTCCTCCTGTAAAAACCAGTTTGTAAGCATTGAAATTCATACGCTCCTCCTAAAACCGAAAAATATCCCCCAACTGCTCTTCCACACTCTCTGAAAGCTCACCAATCACAACCTCTGCCTGAATATCCTTGAATTTCACTTTTCCATATCCCCTGGAGCCATGCCCTCCCAGATAATCATACTCTAACAGTTTCATACCTTCTGCCAAAAGTCTCATGTCCTCCAATACTTCAGACTCATTCTGTGCCTCATAGATCAAATCCAAATCAAACTGCGCTCCTCTGATCACTCTTTCAATCTGACGTGGATTTGCGACTGCTGTCTGTCTGTTGATGGAATTTTCAAATTTAACCTCCGTCATACTGGTGACATCCTGTCTGCGAAGTTCTTTTTCGTTCTCCATAACCATATCCGAAAAAATGATCCGGCTGGGTCTGATATTGTTCTTTTTGGAACTACCGAACAATCTCAAAATATTTTCTGCATCATTCTCCGGTTCTACGATCGCATCATTGTATTTTTTAGCAAGCAATGTGCGGATCTTTCCCTTCAAAGAACTTCCCGGGATCATAGGCAACTTGCTTCTGCTATCCTTGATCACCGGCGAATCCACCGCACCGATTGCCGCAAACGCGCTGTTTCCGCCGATATGCATACCTGTTACTACTTCTACCGTTCCTGTTATCTGAATTTTTGAAAACATCTTTTCTTCCCTCCCTATCAGTCTTTTCCACCATAAAATTTATGATACGCTACTAATGCTTCCATATAGTGCATGAACAAAATAAATCTTGCTCTACTATTTTTTACTTCTTTTAGTATCTCGATTATTTCTGCTGTTTCCACAAAATCTTTTACTACTTTGTCTCTCCCTGTATCTCTCCCGCATTCATAAATAAAACGCACTCTAAGATAATCAATCCTCGCTGTCAATTCCTCAGTAAGGATTTCTTCTAATGGTAATATTTCATTATATATATCTGCCGTCATCGCCAACAAATTTCGAATTTTAGAAGTTGTAATCCAAATAGGATTATCATTTCTATCCTTTTTTTTGGATAACTTTAAAATCACCTTTTCTGCTTTATCCACATAAGTCTTTTCATCTAAAATCATTTTTCCACACCCTCACTTTCTCTTGTTTGGTATACATATAAATTCATCGCTGTCTTTAATTGCCTGCAGGCTTCATCCTCTTTCATCCATTCATACATCCTGCCGGAAAACTCCCTGTAAAGATCCTTCTGCGAAGCAGATGCCTTTTCTCCGGGCTCCATACGTGCCAGAATATAAACATATCTTGCGAAATTGATCGTATCTTTCCGTTCTCTGAGCAATTCTAAAAGATGATACAAAAACGCCTTTCCCCGTTCTTCTGAATTCTCAAAGAATTCTTCCAACGCTCTATACTTTTCTCCGATGACTTTAGTCTCAAATTGTTTCCACTTATAAGTACCATCATCTATTTCCCAACTTTTGTTTTCTTTGTCCCAGATCCTATCCGGCAGAATTGTCACAGCATCCTTTCCGTCTGACTGTTTTGAGCTGTTCTCCATATAACCAACTTCCTGCGCGATCCGGCTGATCGGATAACTGCTGTTATAAATACCAATGCCTGCTGAAAAAGTTAATGACCCCTCTGAATACTTCACAAACGCATTTCTTATCTCCTGTGCCAGTTCTATAACCTCATTCCATGCCCCCACAATGAACATGTCATCGCCACCGGAGTAAACAATAGTGGCATTCCTGTCTTTTTCATCCAAAATATGATTGATGTAATATTTAAAAAATAACGATAACTGTCTGGATAAGGTTGCCGTCCTTGACAATGTGCAATAATTTCCTGTAAAACCGCCCACAAAAGACTGTCCAAGGCTATCCACATCGGCTCTCAGCACACCGATTCTGGGAATTCCTTTTGAATGTGTTGCCAATTCTTCAAAAGATTGACCCTTCGTATAATCGCCTACCCAGATTTTCGTTGCTATATTCATTCCTGCATAGAATTTGTTTTTAGAATACACCCTCACAAAATTCACATTTTGTTCCTGCATGCGCTGTCTGAGTTTCTCTTCTTTTTCTGCCACCATATAACAATCCCCCGGAAGCGGCAGGGCATCTTCTTTGTCTTCTTTTGTTATCGTAAAAAACGGCTGGTATAAAATAGCTGCCGATGCTTTCTTTAGCCTGCTGCAAGTGTCACACATTCCTTCCTCGTTCACTTCTCCGAGCCGCTTGCAGACCTCGCACTCGCGGTCATAGACCTTCGGCTCCCTGCTGTTTAATTCCCTGATATCCGCTGCAGAATACCTGTGAACTTTTTTTGCCCCCAGGACATTACTCAAAGCCCGATACATTTCTGTATAACTGCCTTGCGGCTCATTCTTTAAAATATCAGCAGATGTTTCCACATAGCCGGTTGCTGCATACAACGCAATGTCATATTTTCCGCGAAGCCATGTATTCAGTTTGCCATCGTATTCCTCAATTTTTTCTTTTACCTTCTCCGTATTCGGAAGCAACAGATAACAATGTCCTCCTCCGGAATAGATCAGATTAGCCCTGGATAAATCCAGCATTTCCAAGATACTGTCAATAATATGCTCCATCATGATCTCAAGATAGAAAGATCTTGAACGCAGCATTTTCAATGCATCTTTTGTATGAATGGTATAAATAAAACTTTGTATCCCGGACAGGTCGATTGAATATAATAAAAAAGCCTTCTCCTCATAAAACGATTTTGCATTTTCAAACAGCCTGCTCCTGTAATCATGCTCACCCTGCTCCTCTAAATATTGATAGATACAACTGTTCACCGCTGCTGTCAGTTTTACATGATCAAACAATGAAATATCAGCAAGCTCCCCTTTCGCCGTGGAGGATGGTACAAAACTCAAAGTCGCTTCCAAAACCTCTAATAGCGAATTAATGTACCTACCGTTCCATCTTCTTGACCTGATATTTTCCAAAATCGTCTTTTTTACCTTTGCATAGAAGCTTTCATCAAAAGGCTGCTTTTCTGATTTTGGATAATTGATCTTCTCCTCCAGCATCATCGGCGAATAATACATCTTTTTCTGATTACCATTCAAAATATTAAAAACCGGCTCAAGAGGTGCAGACATTTCAAAGCCGTAATCTTCTGCCTCCTTCTTCCTACGGTCTGCCGCTGATGCTATATTGTCAGCCACACATGTAATATATGCATAAGAGTCTCGATCTATCTGCGCACTTTTTAATGCATCTGAATGATGGTATCTCACAGAATCCAAAATCATCTTGTCTTCCAGACCTGCTTCGTCCTTTAGGAAATCACAGCCGCTAATACTGTGCTTTCTCCCATCACCGGTACGATATATTACCTTGCCAACATCATGTAATAGGCCGCCGACTACCAGTTTCACTTCCTGTTCTGTCATTATCAGTCCTTCTCCTCTCTGTTATGTTCACACTTCCCATTCCGATAGCAGTTTTGATTCCTATACCGGAATAATTACCAAATTCAAATAACAACCTTGCAAAATTGCACATTGTCTGTGCACCATGGATTTTTAATGTAATACTCCCCACAAACGCCGGAATCCGCACTTTTTCCAAGCTGAACTTAACGCTTCTAAGTGAGTATCCGACCACCTCCGTACTCTCTGTCAGTTGTTCCAAAGTATTCTGGCTAAACATATTGCCTCTGTCAGAAACTTCATCGAATCTTCGCATCAGGCTCTGATAGATATTATAGATTTCCGGATAAAAAGAATACTTTCCATCTTTTTTGAAGGCTGTAGGCGTTAAAAATACAATTCGAAATATATTGGCCGCATCATTTGCATAAAAATCTTGAAAAAGTTCATTCAAAGAACAGCTCTGTAGCTTCTTATCCAAAATCCTTATTGTTCGGTCATCATGTTCTAATCGAAACTCTATGAAATTTTTGTCCAGAACAGGCTCTATGATTTTCCTATATGCTTCTGCAGACAATGCATTGATATGCCATGTTACCTTATCGCCCTCAACCTGTAGATGCTGACTGTATGGTTTTAATCCCTGTTCATGAAGAAACTCTGCGTAGTCTTCATCGATTATTTCCATTAAGGCTCCATGAAAAGAAGATGTTTTATTATAATTACATTCTTCCGGCTTCATATTGATCGTTAAGATTAGTTTTACCAGTTGATTTTCTGCCGTCATGTTCTCCATTTTCTTCCCCCATTTATGGTCGTTTATGTACACTATTATAACATTTATCTTAATATGCTTTCATCAGAAACTTTCACAATTCTGTTTCTGTTTTTTTGTCCATATTTTCTTTATATAAAAAACGCCGGTTTTGCACTTCCGACGTTTTCATTAATCTCTTTTGTTATTCTTCTCTACTCCCACTTCACATTTTTCTGAATTGCTTCCGCTTCCCGCTCCTGTAAATAAACAGGATTTAATTTCTTCTTCTGATAAGCCAGATAACTATCCCTGGTTTTATCGATCAACAGCTCTGTAAAAAATCGTTCCCAGCTAAAATGCTGACTGCTTTCAATGTAAGCGTAAGGTTTCTCTAAAATAGGATCCACTCCCTGAATCAACCCTGATTTTAATATAAGCCACTCAAAGGACTCCGGCATAAACAGAACAAGGTTCTTTATGCGACTTAAAGAAAGTACCCTCTCAATTTCCGGTCCAAAAGCAGCTCCATCCGTAATGACAAGAACCGTATCTGCTTTTGCCTCCCGTATAACTCGATAGACATTAGACTTTCCTTCTGCTGAAATGCAGGCAATTCCTTTCTTTTCACATACAGCCGAAAAAAATTCATAACCAGAATTGCGATCCTCCACGATCACCAGCTCTGGTTTGGGGAGTCGCGAACCCTCTAACTTTCCCTCTCTGTAAAGCTGGTAAAACTCACTGTATAATCTCTTAGTGCCCTGATATTTGTTTCCCCCTCTGTTTCTGATCCCATAGATTTCTTTCACACTATATGGTAATGCAAAAAGAGAGGATCTGGTCGCTATCACGTAATAATTATCCGTCTCTCCCAAATGTTTCCCATAGTACTCATTGGATCACTATTCCAAAAAATCTCCCGCGTACAGAACAAGTTCTTTCATATTGTGTACGATCACATTATTATTCAGGATCCTTATCTCAAAATCCTTATCGCCAAAATCCATGATATGATGCAGATTGATCGTGACATCCTCTTTTGATTTCTGTGCAATCTTTAAGATCCACTTCGCACAATTATCTCCACAGGTAGATGCATTAAAGATATGCTCTCTGTCATGATAGATCAAAAGCAATGTCTTGACACCGCCCGATAGCCGTGTTACCGGAATCACGCCGAGTGCCTTCGTCTTTACAGCCTGGGGTCCCAAGACTTCTGCTTTATCCACTGATTTCATCATTTTTTTTGAAAAGTCATCCTCGATCCATGAATCCAGATATGTGTGATCAAAATACATAGATGTACTATAGATTTCTTCCGGAAGATCCCCATAATGAATATTCAGCATTATATTTTACCTCTTTTCGACTACTTATTATCAGTATGAACCGTTCTGTCTCTTTTACTCTTAACATCTATTCTAATCGAAATAATCTTTTTTGTCTACCAGGCCTGCGTTGTACACAGCTCTCATTTTTATATCCGGTGCTGTTTGATACAGTTTTTCCGCAGCCTTGCAGCGTAGTGCGAGGCTTGGGACCGAACAGATAACTATACCCGTTCAAACAAAAAAGATGCCATCACACGAAAATGACAGCACCTTTCTTTCACATTCCAACTATTCTTCATTATGTTCTTTGCAGATACATCTAATACAATCCACTCTATCTGCATCCGATATCTCTTTCTCATCCATATGATCAGATTTACAAAAAATAGGCGAAAACTCCATTCCTCTCCATGAACCATCCGGTTCTTCCATACTGTATCTTTTCTCTCTTACTTACAGCAGCCCGAACTTCTTCATCGCATCCTCTAACTTCGCCGCATTCTCCGGCTCCATCTCGGTAAGCGGACGTCTGAGAACACCTGCTTCCATGCCCATTAAGTTCATGGCTTTCTTCACAGGGATCGGATTCACTTCACAGAAGAGCTTCTTGATCAGATCAAATGCCTCTAACTGGATCTTGCGGCTGCCTTCCACATCACCCTCGAAGAACTTTGCGCACATATCATGTGTCTGTCCGGGTGCGATGTTGGAAAGAACGGAGATCACGCCCTTACCGCCAAGGGAAAGTACCGGAACAACCTGATCGTCATTACCGCTGTAGACGTCTACTTTGCCATCTGCGATGGACATCAGCTTTGCAACTAAGGAAATATCACCGGTAGCATCCTTTACTCCGACAATGTTCTCCACTTCCGTACAAAGTCTTACGACTGTCTCAGGCTGGATCAGCACGCCGCCTGTCCTGCCGGGAATATTATATAAAATGATCGGAAGTTTCACAGACTCCGCTACCATTTTGAAGTGCTCATAAAGACCTTTTTGCGTGCACTTGTTATAGTAAGGTGTCACGATCAGAAGTCCGTCAGCTCCCGCTTTTTCTGCTTCCTGTGAAAGATAAATGGCGGTCTCGGTGCAATTAGAGCCGGTACCTGCCACGACCGGAATCCTTCCTGCCACATGTTTTACGCAATAACGGATCACATCAAGATGCTCCTCATGTGTAAGCGTCGCCGCCTCACCCGTCGTACCGCATACGATGATCGCATCCGTTCCGTTGTTGATCTGAAAATCGATCTGCTTTGCGAAAGCCTCATAATTAATGCTTCCATCCTCATGAAATGGTGTGACGATCGCAACGCCTGCTCCTGTGAAAATAGACATGTTCAATTCCTCCTTCAAATGCTTGACTTTAACCTAATAAAGCCAGCCCAGTATGGGCCGGCTTAACTGTTCTCTCTGATAGCTCCCCATCTGTGACGATGACAGTCATACAGCTCTTAACTGTATGCCCAAGAACAATATATACAGGTATATTGCCTTTCGGCATGTTTTCCTTTCAATAATCCTCATCTGTCCCTGTGACATCCGATCATCTACTGATAAAACACGCGACCTCTATCTTTTATATCATTATATGTAGATCGACAGATAACGTTCGTGCTGTCAAATCGCTTTGCAAAATGGCATATAATCCGCCAACCTATGCAAAGGATAGCACCATTTATATATTCTGTCAACCTTGAATCTCGTCATACACCTTAAAATTCATGTTTTCGATCTTGGAAACCTCATCCGCCAGCATGCAGACCTCATCACTCAGCCAGATACCTGTCATGATGAGCGTCGTCTCCTCATCCTTCGCCTCGATCAGTGCTTTGATGTCGTCCATTGTGATTACGCCGACATCGAGAAGTCCCAGTACTTCATCCAGGATCAGCAGATCGCATCCTCCCGTCGCCAGTACCTTCTTGGCAAAATTCAGACCGTTTCTCATGTTCATGGATTCTTCCCGTTTTTCTTCCTCGGACAGATCTTCATAATTCGCGTCTGATTTCTCAAACCGGAAAAACTTGATCTCCGGCTCCAGACGCTGCAGGAACTCTGAATTCTGGATCGTTGTACGTTTTAAAAACTGTACGATCACGACTTCCTTTCCCTCACTCGCCGCATACAGAGCCTCGCCCCATGCAGCAGGAGTCTTGCCATGTCCGTCGCCGGTATAAATATGTATCTTTCCCTGATTCATTCTGCCACCTCTTACCTGATCTGAAACAAACAAGCCTTCTCCGAAACATATGGTATCCTTATGGCATCTGCTGCCTTTCCGGGCACAGATACATTGGATGGTACCGCTTATTATAACCAAATAGCATATAAGGCATTTTTATCTTAAGATAGACAATAGCATATATTGAAAAAAAAAGCAAATTTTTGGCATCCGGAACTATTCTGCCACCAACATACAGTCAATGCGGGGCTCCGCATCCGTTCCTGTTTGTGTCTGACCGGCAACCTCCTGTGTCTCATCATGCCCGACTTCCAGTTTGCTTACAGAGACTTCATAAGCTACTCTCTTTTCCGTTGTCTCCTCAGACAATTTCTTCATGTATTCTCTGCTCTGGATCCTGCCCCAGATCCTGCAGCGTTCACCTACGGAAAAGCTTCCGGCGTATCTCGCATTTCTTCCCCAACTGATGCAGGGAATATAATCGCTCTTTCCATAAGGTCTGTTCACCGCAAGGAGCAGATCCGCGATCTCTCTTCCTAACGGTGTCTTTCTGTAAATCGGCTCTTTGCAGATATAGCCATCTAAAAAAATCAGATTCGTTTTCTCGTTCTCTACGATCTGGTCAATAAATTCCACCTCTCTTACGAATACGGAAAGAACCAGTTTGTTTCTGCGCTCCTCATGTCTGTTATATGAACGGAACTGCCCGGTCACTTTTATCTTGCGTCCGGTATAGTCCTGCTTCACATCCAGAAGTCTCTCCGAGATCATAAGCGGAATGATATCGGAAGAATCCGACAGCCTCGGTACGCGGATATCTACCATATAAAATCCCTCTCCAAAAATCTCATGGCTAAAAGAAAATGCCCCCACAATTTCTCCCATGATTGTTACCTGGTTATTTTCGATCATCTTATCTGTCATTTTGTTCTCCTTTCCTACTCTCTCCCCATCGTGTTTTGCACCTGTGGGATGTTTTTCTGATGATGTAATATATGTATATTCTGAAATTCCGGATTTATTCCATAATTCGCGCGACACATTTCGATCCGTTTTTTCGACTGATTTTTATCCGATTTATTTTTCTTGCATTTCTGTTTGTTTATGGTACAATATGGGATTGTAATGTCTTGCAAACTTTTTTGCAACCGTTTTCGTTAATTTTTATCAAAAAAAATTATAAACTTATCGGGAAATTTCGCCGACTTTTTGCAAATTATCTGTAAATATCGCCGGACTTTTTATTCCCCGAGTCTCGAATGATCAAAGGAGTAATTATGAAAACAAAAAGAGAAGACGTCAGAAATGTAGCCATCATCGCCCATGTCGACCATGGTAAAACGACCCTTGTGGACGAACTGTTAAAACAAAGCGGTGTCTTTCGTGAGAACCAGGAGGTCGCTGAACGTGTCATGGATTCCAACGATATCGAGCGCGAGCGCGGCATCACCATCCTTTCCAAAAATACTGCAGTTATGTATAAGAACACCAAGATCAACATCGTGGATACTCCCGGCCATGCTGATTTCGGTGGTGAAGTGGAACGCGTCCTTAAGATGGTAAATGGTGTCATCTTAGTGGTAGACGCGTTTGAGGGTGCCATGCCCCAGACGAAATTTGTCTTGCGCAAAGCCCTGGAATTGAAGCTTCCGGTCATCGTATGTGTAAACAAGATCGATCGTCCCGAAGCCCGCTGCGATGAAGTCATCGATGAAGTACTCGAGCTTTTCCTGGATCTTGACGCGGATGAAAAACAGTTGGACTGCCCGTTCATCTTCGCCTCCGCAAGAGACGGCATCGCTTCCTTTACTATGGAAGAAGAAGGCACAGACATGATCCCTCTCTTTGAAACGATCCTGGATTATATCCCGGCTCCGGAAGGTGATCCCGATGCAGGTACCCAGGTACTGATCAGCACCATTGATTACAATGAATATGTCGGCCGCATCGGCGTCGGTAAAGTTGACAACGGTACGATCCGTGTCAATCAGGAAGTCATGCTGATGAACCATCATGAGCCGGATAAGCAGAAAAAAGTAAAGGTTTCCAAACTGTATGAGTTTGACGGATTAAATAAAGTAGAAGTCAAAGAAGCCGGTATCGGTTCCATCGTTGCCATCTCCGGTATTCCGGATATCCACATCGGAGACACTCTGTGTGACCCGGAAAACCCGCAGCCGATCCCGTTCCAGAAGATCTCAGAGCCGACCATCGCTATTCATTTTGTAGTAAACGACTCTCCTCTTGCGGGACAGGAAGGCAAATACGTTACCAGCCGTCATCTGCGTGACCGTTTATTCCGTGAGCTCAACACCGATGTTTCCCTCCGTGTGGAGGAAACAGAAAACACCGATTCTTTCAAAGTCTCCGGACGTGGTGAACTGCATCTGTCTGTCCTGATCGAGAATATGCGTCGCGAGGGATACGAATTTGCGGTTTCCAAAGCGGAAGTTCTTTATAAGACCGATGAAAACGGAAAGACCTTAGAGCCGATGGAGCTTGCTTATATAGATGTTCCGGAAGAATTTTCCGGTGCTGTGATCGAGAAGCTGTCCGCGCGCAAAGGCGAGCTTCGCAATATGACTCCTTCCAATGGCGGATATACCAGACTGGAGTTTGCGATCCCCTCCAGGGGACTGATCGGTTACCGCGGCGAATTCATGACTGACACCAAAGGAAACGGTATCATCAATACGATCTTTGACGGATATGGCCCGTACAAAGGCGATTTAAATTATAGAAGTAACGGATCTCTCATCGCATTTGAGGCCGGTGAAGCGATCACCTATGGTCTGTACAATGCACAGGAGCGCGGAACACTCTTTATCGGTCCCGGCACCAAGGTTTACTCCGGTATGGTAGTCGGTGAAACAGGACGAAGCGAAGATATCGAGATCAATGTCTGTAAGACCAAGCATCTCACCAATACCCGTACTTCCAGCTCCGATGAGGCACTTCGTCTGACGCCGCCTAAGATCCTGAGCTTAGAGCAGGCACTTGATTTTATTGATACGGATGAACTTTTGGAAGTAACTCCGGAAAGTCTCAGAATTCGTAAAAAAATCTTGGATCCGACACTCAGAAAGCGTGCCGGCTTTAAGAAGAAACAATAAGGATCCTATTTCCCCGCGGTAATCTGCCGCGGGGAAAATCATTCTATCATCTCCAACACTTCTCCATCCTCTCCGACGGAATAGAGAACCTCTTTTTTCTCTTCTATTTCTATCCTTCCCGAAAAGGCTTCGGTCAGTCCTTTTGAAAACTCTGTCAACCGGGTCGCCGGTATCAGCACCTCACATTTGACGTCTGCTTCATAGACCGTATCAAGAAGGATGAATTCATTCTGGCGGATGAAATACTGGATCTTACCGACGTCTGTATAAGGGACATGGAAGCTCAGGCGCCCCCCCTTAACTCTCTGTATGATGTCCCCTGCCGCCAATCCGGCTTTGACTGCCTGGGTATATGCCCTTACCAGTCCTCCGGTCCCTAAAAGGATGCCTCCGAAATATCTCGTCACCACTGCAGCCACATTCGTAAGTTTCTCCCCACGAAGCACCTCCAACATTGGTTTACCTGCCGTTCCCGCAGGTTCTCCGTCATCGGAGGAATGCTCGATCTGTCCATCCTCGCCCAGGATATATGCCGAACAGTTGTGCCTGGCATCCGGATACTTCTTTTTGCAGGCCGCTATAAAGGCTTCCGCCTCCTCTTTGTCCTTCACCGCCTGTACCGTTGCGATAAAGCGTGACTTTTTTTCTTCAATCTCTGCACTTGAGGTGCGATATACGGAACGATATACTTCAGCCATTTTTTATTCCTTTTCTTAACTCCGGGTAATTTAATCTTTTCCCTGCATCCTGCAGAAAACACTTCGCGTGTCGGATAGAACTGCCTTCAGGATCTCAAGCAGACAGGAGCTTATATCGCTCCTTTACGAATGTATTTGTTAGTATAGCATGACATTTCCATTTTGAAAAGGTGTTTTTTGCATAAATTTTCCTGTCGGGGCAACACTATCAGATAAGGAGAACGGAAGCCTTTTGGGCTTTCTTGAATTTATTTCCAATCTTTGTTATAATAAGGTAACTGTGCTTACATGATTACTGTTCACAATCTTATGGAACCGGTAACTTTACACGCACAAATAGCAATTGTTACGATCCAGACTTACGGGATACTGCAAAGGCAGAAAGATAAGCACGATGATCGTAACAGGCAGGAGGCAGATGAATATGAATTATGGTAAAAGGGGAGTCCGCCAGAAGCAACGTGCACTGAATTCTTTATGGACCAAGCTCGGCAAGATGTTTTTCCTTGCGATCGTCAAAGCTTTTTTAGTGGCGTTAGTCTGTGTCGGAACCATCGGTATCTGCATGGGGATCGGAATGTTCAGGGGCATCCTCGCTTCCGCTCCGGACACTTCCAATCTGGATGTCACGCCCTCCGGCTACGCGACCGTTGTCTACAATGCAAAAGGGCAGCAGATCAGCAAGCTGGTAGCTGAAAATTCCAACCGGAGTTACGTCAACATCTCGCTGATACCGCAGCATTTGAGCGATGCATTTGTCGCGATCGAAGATGAGCGTTTTTATGAACATAACGGCATAGATATCAAAGGTATCGTCCGTGCCGGCGTTTCCACGATCAAAAACCGCGGTCTTGGACAGGGAGCCAGTACCATTACCCAGCAGCTTCTGAAAAACAACGTTTTTGAAGGCTGGGCGACAGAGACTTCCAATATGGCCAAGATCAAACGTAAGATCCAGGAACAGTATCTGGCCATCGAGCTTGAGAAAAAAATGAGCAAGTCCGATATCCTGGAGCTTTATATGAATTCCATCAATCTGGGACAGAATACCCTCGGAGTTCAGGCAGCTTCCATGCGGTATTTCAACAAGCCGGTATCCGAGCTGAAGCTTTCCGAGTGTGCCGTTATCGCCGGTATCACACAGAATCCTTCCAGATACAACCCGATCTCCCACCCTGACAAAAATGCGGAACGTCGGGAGAAGGTGCTCAACAAGATGCTCGAACAGGGCTATATCACTCAGAAGGAATATGATGCCGCCATGGTGGATGATGTCTATTCCCGTATCCAGCTGGTCAATCAGGAAACTTCTGCTACCAGTGTCAACTCTTACTTCGTGGATGCACTGATCGAGCAGATGATCGATGATCTGATGGAGCAGAAAGGCTATAATGAGACGCAGGCCTACAACATGGTATACAGCGGCGGTCTTACCGTACAGACCACACAGGATCCCGATATCCAGAGAATCTGTGACACCGTCTTTAACGATGAGAGTAATTACCCTGCCAATACCAAATGGAGTTTAAGTTACGAACTGACGGTCAGCAATAAAGCCACCGGGGAATACAAGAATTACAGTACCGAAATGTTCCGCGACTATTTCAGACAGGAGAACGGTTCCTACACGACACTGTACTCCTCACAGGATGCCGCTTATGCGGATATTGAGACATTTAAGCAGGCAGTCACGACAAACGGTATGACCGTATACGCCGAGAAAGCGACATTAACACCGCAGCCTCAGGTATGTATCACCGTAGAGGATCACAATACCGGTTATATCGTAGCCATGGTTGGTGGCCGCGGACCAAAATCCGCAAGCCGTACCTTTAACCGCGCGACTGATTCTCCAAGACAGCCCGGATCGACCTTCAAGGTATTATCCACCTACGCTCCGGCACTTGACAGCGCAGGACTGACACTTGCCACCGTAGAAACCGATGCCCCGTACAATTATGAAAACGGCCGCCCGGTTTCCAACTGGTATCACAACGGCTACAAAGGAATCTGTTCCCTGCGTTACGGTATCGAACAGTCCCTGAATATTGTTACGGTTAAAACATTGACACGTATCACACCGAGACTTGGGTTTGATTACCTGCAGAAGTTCGGCTTCACCACTCTGGTGGAACGTCAGGAGATTCCCAATGCAAACGGCGGTGTTTCCGTGTTTACGGATATCCAGCAGGCTCTTGCACTTGGCGGTATCACCAAAGGTGTTACCAACAAGGAATTAAATGCAGCCTACGCTACGATCGCCAACGGCGGCACATATATCAGACCGACACTTTATACCAAGATCCTGGATCATGACGGTAATATCCTGATCGACAACACTGAGCCGGACAGCAGTCAGGTATTAAAGCCCACTACTGCTTTCCTTCTGACCGACGCCATGGTCGATGTTGTTACCAAGGGAACCGGTACGGCAGTGAACTTCGGAGATATGGCGATCGCCGGAAAGACCGGGACGACTTCCGATTACAACGATGTATGGTTTGCAGGCTATACACCTTACTATACAGCCACTACCTGGGCAGGATTTGATAATAATCAGTTTACTGCCAAGCTGGAAAGTCCGGATGAAAAGGCTTTGGCCAAAACACTCTGGCGTGCGGTCATGTCCCAGATTCATGAAGGTTTACCGAACAAATCGTTCGAAAAACCGGAGGGCATCGTATCCGCCACCATTTGTTCCCAGTCCGGTCTGCTTCCTAAGCAGGGACTTTGCGATGGTTGTCTGAATACAGAGTATTTCGCAGAAGGTACCGTACCGACACAAACCTGTAACGTGCATATTTCCAACATGGTATGCTCCGCAACAGGACTCGCGGCAGTGGAAGGTTGTCCTTATGCTGTACCGGGTGTTATCACCGCTACTCCGGCAGATGACGGCAGTCAGGGATCGATCAGCTACTGTCCTCATACTCCTGCTTTCTTAAGCAATCCGGCTAATGCAGAGGCAGCTCAGCAGGCCGCTCTGCAGGCCGCGCAGGCAGCTCAGCAGGCCGCAATGGAAGCCGCCCAGAAGGCTCAGCAGGAAGCTATAGAAGCAGCTCAGAGAGCCGCACAGGCAGCTCAGGAACAGGCAACTGTCGGGCAGTAGTTGTCTGTCCCCCATCACACGATCAAAAACGCCACAACCCTTCCAGACAGGTTGTGGCGTTTTTATTTCAGTACCTCTGTTTCCTTGTACACAGAAGTCTTCTTATTCTTTATAAAGAATCGCATCAGCTAGCTGTACATCCGGATCCTCGCTCTCCAGCTTCACCTCAAATCCCCTGATCCTGCCATCTGTCCAATAAGGACTCGACTTCACCGGGATCAGATAGCGGTCCCCGTACAGATATGCTGCAAAATGATAGGTTTCCTCTTTTCCGGTGGCATCACTTACAAAGCTTACCGTCAGATGATCGATCTGCCCTAAATCGATCTCCTTTTGTTTCTTCTCCATATCCGTCCGGGCACCCTTCGTCAGTTCATCATATTCCTCCAGACGTTTTGTCAATGCTTTCTCATCGCCTTGTGTCAGGATTTCAATATAGGAGATCTCCTCCCCTTTTACCGGCTGTTCAAACTCTACCTCCATCAGATCGGGCACCGTTAAATGCTTCTGTACGTTTTCTCCGCTCTCCTCCAGCTTCTGCACAAGACCCGCATTCCCCCACACTGCCGGAAGATATTGCATGACCTCCTTGTGCATCAAATCCGCATAGGCTTCAAAGGCCTCCTCACTTCCCGCTGCAGGTTCTGCGTTCTTTAGCAGGTAAATCACATTGCCATAAGAATACGGCCGGTATCCCGCCTTTCGGATATGATCATACAGCTTACCGCACCGTAAGCTGATCGAGGCATCATCAAACCTGATGAACGGCGCTAACAGGATTAACTGTGGCTGCTCCTCTTCGATCTGCCTGATCGCATTTTCCTGCATCAGCTCATTGCTGATATTATAGCCGGATGTATAATCCAATACGGAAGCCTTGTCAAAGATCACATAGTTGGCAATGGCATTCGTCAGATCCACATAGCTGCCCTTCTCACCCAGCACACCATCCACAACAGCATCAATGTTCTTCAGACTGTTTAGCGCATTCCCGCTGATAAATCCGTTTCCCAGATTCGGAATGTTCACACTCTCTCCCGTCACATACACGATCGGATCCTCCACCATGTTTCCCATGATCTCTGTCTGTTGTGTGGCGGCCACATATCCTTTTTCCCCAAGCTGTTCTTTATCGATTCCGATCCTTCCATCCATCTGATAGAGACATACCAGAAGGATGATAAAAAACAGGGTTAACTCTGACTGACTTCTGACACGCTCATGCCCTTTCCCGTCCAGCAGGAAAAACAGAACCAGAATAGTGAAAAACAGCCCCACAACGCCTGTGCGAAGTCCGTTGTCATAGCGGACAAATGCATAATTCAAAATCACATAAAAACATACAAACAGGCATACGGCATATTCCCTGCCTTTTCTTTGCAGGTATTGTTTCTCTTTGCCGTAAAGATTCCCTGCAAAGCACAACAGTAAAGGGAGCAACAGCAGAAACGTCTTCAAATAAAACCCGTCCGTCGTTGTCGTAAGTCCCGGCACAAAATACTCCTGAAGCTTCGTAAAATTCCCGATCATTCCCATGCCATTCGTTAACAGCGTCGTTGCGGCATTTTCTTTCAGATACACCACGATCCCTAAAAAGAGAGGAATAAAACTTAAGCCAAACAGGAGTAAGAAACCATAACGCACCCCGAATAAAACCAGTTTCTTAGTGCTCTTGTTCTCCTTGTCAAACAGCTCTACCACCTCTTTATAAGAATCTCTGTAGATTCTGTAGAGCACGACCGGAAGAAACGCGATCGCGCCGGAGCCTCCGATCGACGGATTCCATGCGATCGCCACGATGGATAAAAAGACCCACCACCAGAAATAGATCAAAAAGCTTTCACGGACTTTATCCGAAAACAGGATAAAAAACATACAAAACAGCATAAGATATCTCAGGCCCGCCGTATGGATCAAAAAACCGGAAAACAGATAGATCACCAGTGTTGCCTGTTCCTTCTTCTCCAGTGCAAACCAGAGCACGATCGAAAGCAGACAGATCATAAGAAGCTCTCCCACCACAGTCGATGCATTCAGGGACAGATAGCTTCCATCAAACAGCAGATAGTCGATCGCTCCGTAAAAATAATCGCAAAGCCCATGAATCGGAATCAGATCCCTGTAAGGCAGCTTCCCGTAGGACATAAACTGCTGCATGGGAACCGTGATCTCCCCATTATGGAAGAAATCAATGTTCATGACCGCCTTCGGCAACGTATACACCTTCATCATGCCGATCATCATAATCGATGTCGGCATCACATTGTATTTACGCCTGTACATACAAAAAGCCTCATGACCGGTCATGGCTGCCAGACAGATCCATACAAACAGATGATATCTCCCTGTCTCAAACAGCCGTACCGTATCCTGCGCCGCTTCATACTGATAATCAAAGTGGTAAAAATTCAGCAGACCGAGCGGCAGAAGTACCTGTGAAAAAGCCAGAACCTTATCCAACGGGACTCTTTCTTTTTTGAACCGGTGAAGGAATCCGATCGTCACAACGATTGCCAGGATCACAAGCCTTCCGGCTTTAAAAAGCAGAAACGGCACCAAAGAGAGTCCCAGTTTTGCGTTCACAATACCGTACACCGCATAGAAGCTGTATTCCATAAACAGTAAGATAAGGATCAAGGAGATGAAAGTCCCTGTCTTGCCGACTTCTCTCCAGAATACAGGAATTGCCAGCAATACCCCTGTACACAGTAAAAGGATCATATCCCAGACAAACTCTTTCTGTCTGAAAATACAAAACAGCGTCGCAAAATAGATCACTGTAAAACACATACTGATCCTCTTATCCATCGTAAAATTGGCACTCCAGATATTAAAAGCCAGCACAAACAGCCAATATAGCACAAACACCCCGATCAGAGCATAACGGATCACCTGCAGATCCGCCTGCTTGGGATACGCGCTAAAGGTCGTCAGTCCCGCAATGAACTCCGGATAATCCGGCAGTCTGTCGTACAGCTTGTCCGAAAGATAAAATATCGCCGCAAAAGTGGTCAAAAAACTGGCAAGCAATGATACAATCCCGATCGCCGTATCCTGGGGCATCAAATACTTTGCCGCAAACTGTTGTATTTTAAGGATCCAATTACGCAAAACCGCTTCCTCCCAAACACTGAGCTTTCTATTGTATGTGCACTCACATAACAGCGCACACTTCCGGTCCGTCCACATCTATCCTTTATGCAGACCCTATATTCTTACATTTTAACAGATAGGCGGTACTGTTACAAGAAATTCTTGCAGACATGCTTCTTCCGGATCACTGTTTACAGCCACCTCACATACATTCCAAAAAGCCGTGCTTCGCACTTTGCGGCCCGCATTCGCGGTCTGCTTTTATTCTGAGTAAAACCGGATTTTCCCGCAAAAAAAAAATCTTCTGAAACGATATGTTTCAGAAGATTCTATCCGAGCTGCCTAGCGGACTTGAACCGCCGACCTCATCCTTACCAAGGATGCGCGCTACCTACTGCGCCAAGGCAGCCTGTGATTGCTCACAAATGGTATTTTATCACATAACAAACATCTTTGTCAATAGAGAATTCATTTCTTTTCACCGCGTTTTTCCTTTTGACACTCCACGGATTCTACCCTTTCTGTCAATCGTCTCAAATGCATTGTGATTTTAATGCTTTTAAAGAAATCCGTAACGAAAAACTCCATTCCCCATCTGCCTTTAAAATCGGCAATGCCCCGTTTGTCTCTGCGATGCTGACTGCATCATAAAATCCGTTTGTCGGCTCTAACGCACAGTTGTAATCTCCCAAAAGCCGCCCCGCCGTCACCCAGAAGCCTAAATAGGGAAGCATGCCGGCATCATATTCCAAAAGCATACGCATCCCCTGAGATGGATACAGCATGCCGCATCTTCCCTCTGACACCCTGCCTTCGATATAATATTTTTCCCAGCTTATGCTGTCCCTTTCCGGAAGAGAAGTGAAATCATAGTGAAAGGCACTTTCCTTCTCTTTTGATACCGTATCCCGCACTTTTGACTCGCTGCGTTTATGCATGCTGGAAAGCTCTGCTTGATAAACCGTGTCACATTTGCCCAGTCTGTCACTGTCCAGCACATTCCGGAATTCTTTCGTTCCTTCCGGGAATTGGAGGATCGCATCTTCCTCATAACGTATCAGCCCATGCCATGTCCAAAAGCAGGGAAACTCCTCTATTCCTGTATTTATGATCCGATAGGACAGGATCAGACTGTCCCCCAAAAGCTCCAGTCTTTTATCATACTCATAGGCAAAATTCCTGCCTTTTCCGTGAAGTTTAACACTCTTTGCATCGCAATGGACCACTTCCAGCGGCATCTTCCAGATCTCCCCGTGATCGGGATAATCCAGTTTTTTTCCGTTCCATTCATACAACTCCCCGTTAATATTCGGAAATGCATCATCCATGCCGTATGCATAATCCCCGAAATCAGGCTCCTCTCCCGCTTTCGGCAGCTTCCTGCCCCGCCCGCTCTGTGCCGCCAGCTCGAAAGCATGCTTCTTTTCATAAAACGAAAGGATCTTGCCTCCAGTCTTCGGACATATGACCACACGCAGTGTCTCGTTTTCTATCTGTAACTGTTTCATCCCGTATCCCATTCTTTTTCTGCTGCCTGCTTCCTCTTTTATCTTAACGATACGTAATAATAGAGAACAACGATCGCTTGTGGCGAAAACCAGCTTTTTTCTTCAAAAGCGCCATCCCCGTTGATTATGATCTTCGCAACATTATTTTCTTTCAGACCAAAGCCCAACAGCGGCATCGCCATTTCCTTCATCTCGATATTGCAAAAGCCGTACCGTTCCAGCTCAGCCTTTACCTCATAGACATTGCGTCCCGCGAAATGTCTGTGTCCTGCCACCATGATCTCACCCGGGTGTTCGAGCGCAAGCTCTTCATCCGTCTTTGGCAGATAAAAATCCAGAACGATTGCTGCGGTACTCTTATAATAGTCTTCTTTGCAATCGGTCTGTCCGTCAATGCTGAAACCGGACACCGCACCGTTTTTGAGTCGCATATCCGATGCCAGAACTCTCTGCAGTGTGACACTTCTAAACCCTTTCGTCAAAAGCTTCTTCTGTACGTCCAGCGCGTCTTTTCCGATCATTTTGACAGGATCGATCAGAATCGGCAGATGATCCGCCGCATCCGTTTCATCGGACTGCAGATAATCCCGGATCGCCTGATAACGTTCGCTGTTGATCCACTCTCTGCTCTCATATGCACGCACTGCATTTAACGGATGATCATTGTTCTGAAACATAATAAACTCCAGCGTCTTATTCCACATATTATCCTTGATCATCTCGCGATATGCCTCTGCCTGCTGCAAGAACAGCTCCACATCCGGCTCTGCCTGGATATTCTTGCTGTAACCCGCCAGATACATGCAAAGCTTCATCGTATTATCCGCATTCCCATCACAGATCGCTGCTGCTCTGTCCGCAGAGAACTCACTGCAGCGCATCCAATAGGCAAATGCCAGCTGGATCGGATACAATGCCAGATTGCCAAGTCCCGAAGCAGAAAGCGATGCCCCATTTAAGATTGCCCGCCCCATCGTATGATACAGGGTATGATGACAGGCAATATGTCCGCACTCATGTGCGATCACTGTCGGGATCAGCTCTTCCGGTACCGTATCAAACAGTCCCGATGTCAAAACAATAAACGGTTTCGTATCCCCATAGGTATGCGCATTCGGATAGGGACTAAGATCCAGATACATCTCCGGTACCTCGATCCCCAGTTTATCACAGATCGGGGGCAGCATATCATAGTACTTATCAAGCTGCCCGTTCCCCAGCTTTAGATTCGTAGACATATTTAAGATCTTAAACTGCTTCTCATTCCAGATCTTCATGAACGCTTTCATAAGCTGCTCAAATCCCGGTATCGCTTTCAGTGCCGCCATCGCTGCCTTGTCTGATTCGTGCAGGTATAACCCTGAATCCAGTTTTTTACTCATTTGTTTTCCCCCTTATGGTTATTTTTATCTGCTCTGCTATACGCCCACAATATAAAACCCATTATGCTCCTTTGCCCGCGCAAGCCATTTCAGAAGAATCGCATAGTCCTCCGGCTTTTGCGTCAGGGCACGTTCGGATATCTCATCCATCCACTCCGGTCCATAATAGGTGATCCCCCAGATATCAAAATATCCCTTTGAAAGATCGTAATGGATCCCGGATCCGAAAATGTCTTTGTAATGTGTATAGAAAGAAGCATGGTCTTTTTCCTCTATATATAAAGAATCATTCTGCCAGAAATCCGTAGCTTTAACGATCTGCTCAATATCTGTCCCGGCAGGGTACTTACAGTATTGCAGCTCGATAAAGCACGTACCGCCATACCCGCTTCTTTCTTTTTGTGAATGAAATGTAATAAACATCATTAAATCCCTCTTATATCCCTGCCTTTTCTGACAGATAAAAGCTATTTTACCAGCACTGTTGCTTTTTTTGCAAGGCCGTTAACAGAGTATACATAAATAGTACATGTACCCTGCCTGATCCCCTTAATCTTACCATTTCCATCAACAGTCGCGATGCTCTCATCGGAAGACTTATAACGGAATCTGGCAGCATATTTCTTAGGGAGATGCTTTTTGTTTTTATCAACAAGCGTTACTTTTGCCTTGATCTTTGAAGTATTTCCGACCGTTACCGTATACCGGCTCTGATTAAGGGTGAGCTTTTTGACATTACTGAACTTTGTATTCTTAGCTCCTGCAAGATACGCCGCTGTACTCTCGCCAAGCGCAACCTTTTTGCCATCTATGATCTTATAGGGCACTACATATACTAGGATGATCTTCTTCTGATCTATCTTCCTGCCATTGATTTTTGTTATGGTCGTCTTCGTTGTCGTGTTCTTTGCAATCGTCTTTGCAGGCCCGCCTGCTTTCTTCCCGGAATACCGGGCATATACATCATATCCGTCTGCTGATGTTGACTTTTTCCACTTGACAGTGAATTTACTGCCCTTCTGGATAACTGTCACCTGTTCATTCATAGCAGCCTGCGCTTCCTTCTTTGCAGCCTCAAGTTCAGACGCTCTCTTTGCTGTCTCATTCTCTGCGCTCATCCTTGCCGCTTCCTCAAGAGCGTTCTCTGCATCCGTAAGTTTTTTCAGTACATCACCGGATACTTTCTTCTTCTGATCTTCTGTCAGATCCTTGTATGCTTCTCTTGCCGTTTCTATTGCCGCCTTGTCTGATACAGCTACCTGATCACCTGCGGGAAGTTTGCTGATGGCATCTGCCACTTTATCAGCTGCGATCACATCGTCAACTTCTTTTTTCCCTGCCTCAGCATCTGCCTTCGCCTGAAGGATTGCTGCTTTGCTGCTGTTAACTGCTGTTTCATCCGCATTGTCATCCGCTGCGGTCAGCTTTGCACTGTCAATTGCTGTTTTCAGAGCAGATGCAACTTCACTGTAGATCGTCTCATCCTTTATGCTGTTATAATAGGTCTTTGCATCTGCAATCGCTTCGTTCAGATCTGTCTTATCAATCGGCTGAATCGTCACTTCCACGCAAGCCGGTTTCGTACCGGTAGAAGCCTTATCTCCCACAGCCTTATACCAGACAAAGTAGGTGCCGGCGTTGGTGGCTGCATAGTTCATTGTAGTATAAAGGTTATCCTCAGGGGCTGTGTTCATGGTAGTTACCGCATAGTACATCGTACCGTTTTCCGCCTCGCCCGGCTCTACAAGTACCTGTGCCTTGCCATTGCAGACAAGTCCGGTAATAGCCTTTGGTGCTTTCTTGACAACCGGAACATCCTCCGTGATAGTAAATACCCCGGTTTCATAGCTTACAGCATAATTGCCCTGCTCCGCATTGCCACTCGGCGTGATGGTGTAGGTTCCAACCGCCGTACCTGCTTCACGGGTAACAGTATAATTTACCGTATCACTTCCAACTGTACCGCTCACCGTTGCTGTGAGCCCAGGCTCCGGCGTTGTACCGACAACCATGCTCTTGTTATCCGCTTTAACCGTAACCGCCTTGCGATTGATCGTCAGCGTAAAGGTAGTCGTTGCGCTCCCATAATTCGTGGTATCTGTCGGCGTAAATTTAACCGTAATCACACCACTGTCTGAAACATTCTTAAGTTCCGGTGTTCCCTCAAAGGTCCATGTTCCATCAATGTCAGAGTTTCCGTCTTTCGCTGTCTTAGTGAGCTCGCCGATCGTAACCGGGCTGCCATCATAGGTCTTTGTAAAATCACTTACCGCCAGAGTCGGGACTATTTTATCCTCAACAGCCAGCGTCACCACGATGTTATAATTTTTATAGTTAGCCGCACCGGTCACAGGGATGGTAACAATCGCAGTTTTACCCACGTTGCCTGAGTTATCCGCACACTTGAATTTCAATTTTTTCCCGTCATCCTCGATGGTTGGCGTGCCATACAAGATGTTGTATGCATCACTCACACTGACTGCACCCAGGCTGCCGCTTGCTTCAATGAATGACAAAAGATCAACCGTACCATCTGCACCATATTTTGCAGCGCCGGAAGCAGTAACCTCGCTATGATCATTCTTGCCTATATTCACCGTTGTGGTCGTCGTATCATCATTCGTTCCAAAAGTATAATTACTGTTCGTTAATATCACGGTGACGGTAACTTTCTTATTGTAGCCTGCCTTATCATCATCCATCTCGCCGGTCACAATATAATCTATTTCCTTTGTCAATACAGCTCCCTCAAATGTGACTGCGCTGATCTCAACACTTGTATCCTGATATACATAGTTACGCTCAGTAGCCGTCACACCGGTAATGCTGATCGGCTTAGGTTTAATGGTGAACGTCGCCGTAGTCTTACCTATATACTTACCCTTGCCGGTGATGATATAGTTATAGTCACCAGCATCCTGAACAGCACCTAACGGAGCCTTAACACGATAATCTGTCCCCTCAGTGAGCTTTGTATTGCCGTCCATCACGATGATCTCAGGTGTCAATTCACTGCCCGTCCATACCTGCGACGGAATGGTAATGTCAGGCAAATTGCTAGTGTACTCGTCGTTGTGTCTGAGTGTAACAGGATCACTCACAACCTCTCCTTTATCATTAAATATCCTGTACGAATACTCATCTTCGGGTTTCGCAAAAGAATACCCCGTCGGGAGATACCTGCCAATTTCTGCTATAACGATTTCCTCATCGCTGGCTGACAGCATTACGTTATTCATGATCACGCTTGATGTTTCATCAATATAGAAATCAAACGCTTCCGAATACCAGCCGTTGAAATACGCATTTCCGTTGAGGACCATTACACTTTTGTTTTTAATCTCAACGCAATCTGCCATCCAACTAATCCCCTGACTATATTCATCTTCTGCTTCAGGAGTGTTCAAAACTGCATTGTCAAGCGTAAGTGTAGCATAATAGTTGCTGATATTATTAAGTGCGCAATTAAGCGTACCATTCTTTATCGTAAAACTATAATTTGTAGCAAACGTACCAAAGGTAACTGTATGACCATTCAGATCAATTTCAATGTTTTTGCTATAACACCCCCAAGTCTGATCTTGGCCGGGATTAGTATCAGGTTCATCTACATCAGCATACACTACAACAGTTTCGTCACCTTGTGCCGCATCAATAGCCGCTTTCAGCGAATCGAATTCTTTATCTCCCACAGTTGCAACCGTCTTTTGGGAGATAGTGTTTTCGCCGGTATCTTTGTATTCCGTGCCGTTTTTCCAAGTGATCGTGTAATTGTTTTGTCCTTCTGCCGCTTCTGCCGTAATTGCTGCCATGTTAAATATCTGTGAGAACGGCTTCACCGGTACACCTGCCAGCACAAGTATCAGTGCCATTTCCACCGCCAATGCCTTTTTCAAAAATTTTGCTTTCATTAAAAATATCCTCCTCTTTTTCTCCGGTTTCCGAAACTTCAATTCCCCAAAGTACCGCACCTAACATTATAGTATAGCGGTTTTTCCGCTTTCATTCAATTCCTTTATAAAAAAAAATCCTGATGGGAAAGGACAGCGTTCTTTTGCGGATCGGAGACGTAGCGTTTCCGTCTTTCTCTCCAAAAAAGAGACCTGTCACAACCACAGTTCTCTTCACTCTTTGTATTTTCGGATTTGTCAACACCTTTTATGTGAAAACTTATAAATAATAGCGACACCCTCGTTCAAGAGTGCCGCTGTCAAAATACTAATTTACTTAACCGTTACACTTACTGCCTTTGCTAAGCCGTTTTTGGAATATACATACACTTTGCATGTTCCTGCTTTAACGCCCGTCACATTCCCGTTCTCATCAACGGTTGCGATCGAATTATCAGATGATGCATATCTGAACTCTTTTGTTTTTTTGTCCGCAAGTTTTTTCTTCTTGTCGACACGTACCGTCTTTGCTTTGATCTTTGCACTCGCTCCGGCTGCAACGCTCAGCGTCTTTGTCTTAAGAGTTATTGAACGGACATTTGTATATTTCGCATCCTTCCCTCCGGCAACGATACCGACGATTGATTTAGCAAGCTCGGTCTCTTTGCCGCCCTCTCTCTTCATCGCCACAACATAGATCGTATAAACGCCTTTTCCGTCAATTTTCCTGTTGTTGAACTTTGTGATTCTGGTTGCTGTGCTCTTTAAGGTCTTGATTGCCTTTGCCGGATATTTACCGCCAAGCTTGGCCATATATTTCTGTCGAATATTCCTCGATCCGGAATTTCTCCGGCATAGATACCGCGTCTTCCTCCAGGATATCAGGTACCCCCATGCGATCCAGACGCAGATGAACGATTTTCTGTTTCTTATCCGAAAATCCTACCAGATAATAAAAACTGTCATCCCACACCAGATAATAGGGACTGTTAATGTAAAGCTCCCCATTATTCCTTGCAATACGTTTTTTCTCCAGATCATAATCAAAGTATTGAAACCCTATTTTTTTATGCGCATTATGGCATCCATTACCCGATCGATTATATAGTAGATCTGAGCGATGTCGTATTTGGTATAAGGTGTTGTATATAAATGACGCACCAGTTTTTCTGCATAATGCGTACTTGTAAAGCCGGAAATCTTCCGGACCAGTTCTTCGCTTTTTCGTGGGGAAATAAACTTAGCCGTCGCTATGGCGTCCAATAACAGCTTTAGCTCCGGTAAGGAATACTGACGGTTTTCAATGAAATACTGATTTGCTGCACCTTCTCCGGTGTCTTTTTCCACTCCAAAATCATTCTGCTCTAAGAGCATCAGATCACTTGCAAGCGTATGCCTGTCGATCATGATCCCCTGCGAGGCCAGATACTCCAAAAGCTGTGCCGTAACAGCTTTATGCTCCATGTCTGTATTGGTATACAGGTATCTTAACAAAAGAAGGATTCGTAAACTTTTTGATTTTTGCACAGGCTTCTCCTTTCCCGTAATGTCCCCGTCTACTAATGATTATCGTCTAATAAGCAATATAACAGTTTCTTAAAACTTATTATATCAAACATAACATTGTTTTCACAGATACTATTCGAAAGAGATAACCTGTTGGTAACTTTTTTTACCACCCTGTTTTTCAAAAAAGAAAACTCCCGAGAAACTGATAACGTTACTCGGGAGTTACCATCCTGCGAAACGCTTTCTCCAGCGCCTCCCAGTCAGGATTCCGGTCATCCGGCATGGAATCGGCAAGGTTTTTATATTGAGTCAGTTGATCCTCAATGTACTGATTCACTTCCATGATCTTAGGGGCTTTGTCTGCCTCCGACATCTGTACTTTCTTCGCCAACAGTTCTCCAACCGGCTGTTTCATTTTCTCCTCCAGCATAGCCTGACACAGCTCATCGAAGGCTACCGGCGGAGGGCATTTTTTTCTTCGATCCATTTGCAGGCTAAGATCGGACGCAGGACATAGAAATATTTTTTGTATTTGACCATATCCTCTGTCAGAAAAGCAAGGTAATTTTTATTCGCCGTTCCATAGTAATGGTACAATGCTGATTTGCAGGAAAAGTAATGCTGTGCCACTGTGCTATACAGTTCCTGCCATTCCGGAGTCGTAGCATACACGACCGGGGAATTTGCCCACTCAAATACGGTCGCATTTGATTTGTGGAAATGCTGTAAGGCTTTTTTCAGATCCCAGCCATTAATATCGAGGACTTCATTAAGCTCCCAGTCGATAAAGTCTTTGGTATCCCGAAGCGAAAGATAAAAATTCCTGTCTCTTACATAGATAAATCTCACATCATAATCACTGTCCGCAGAAGCGATCCCCCATGCCCGGCTGCCGGATTCTACGGCGTGCAGGATACGGACATTCTCCTTCTCCTCAATCTCTTTCAGCTTCCCGCGGACCAATTCCTGTATGGATCCGTCATAGTTTTCATATTTCATTCAAAACCACCTTCTCCTTTTCCATTTTCCCGCTACTTATTTTCAGCCTTATCCTTTTCTCATACAAAATTATTATCAGAACTGTTTGACAAAGAAGTTTGAAAAAGTTATAATTGAAACAGAAAGGGCATTACCGATAGACGGTTGCCCACAAATGTATTGTTAAAAATAACCGCACTACAGTTTGTCAGGCTGGGCGGTTATTTTTTTGTCCTGCTATTGCGACCTATCACATAGCCTAGACTAAAACATGTACAGCACAAACTAATTACAGCTATGAAATCTGATAGTGTCAACATGACAATGCCCTCCTTTCGAAGATGATTCCTCTTATCGAGGTTTCTATGTAAACGAAGTTCACAGTACTCCGAATATCAGGCAACCGCCTACCGTATATGGTAATACCCATACATAATTGTATGTGAGAACATTTGTTTCTGTCAATTATACATTTTCACGAATTTTTTCATTTTATAATATTTTGTCCAAAACCACCCTCTCATTAACCGCCATCACCAGCTCTTGTACCTGTTTAAGATCGGGTTCGTCCGGCAGGTCGGTATTCTTCGTGGCATACTCCAGGCGCTTCTCATATTCCGCAAGCATCTCATAGAAACTGTCATGGAAAGTACCATCCTCTTTCTGGTATCTGCCAAAACGGATATCCATCAAAAGATCATGCTCTTTTTCCCGATAGGTATTGACCTCGCCTTTTTCGAGTATATCCAACGCCATCAGAAACAGGCGGATCAGATGCATGGCGTGTTTGTTCAGATGTGCATCGTCTTTCTTCTTATTGCGCTTGCCGATCTTCTCATAATCGCGGATCACGTTGTTCATGGTATTCCACATGCTCGCATAATCCCGAAGCGGATAGTGTTTCAGATCTGCGTTGACGAAGATTTCTGTCTCAAGCTCCGGATTGACCGCTTTATCGATAAAGATCTCGATACTGCCGCTCTCGAAATCATGAAATGTGGAGTTGAAACTCAGCATAGCGTTTTTTACGGAATTGTAAATATTCTGTTCCTTTTCGATCTGTGGGAAGGTATCTCTGGCAAGGGCGTTCTGGAGTCTGCGAAGCTGGGCGTCCGCATAGCCGCCAAAGGACTGTGCCGCTCTTTTGGACAGAAACAGCTTTTTGTTCTCAAGAAGCGTCCTGCCGATGTCATTCAGATACAGATAGTGTTCCGGGTTCAGTCCCAAAAGTTCTATGGTGTTCGGATTGCAGCTGAGTAACAGCTTCACCATCTTGTTGAAAGCATAGATGACGGTATCTGTCTTGTCATCTGTATACTGCTCAAACTGTGTGAGACCGATCAGATCAGTCCTGGGATTAAGGGTGATCCCCCTGATATCGATATCACTGGTCTCGATATTCGTCCCATAGGAATAACTTCCGGATAATCCCAGCAGGATCACGTGTCTTCCCAGATATTCATTTGTCTGCAAAAATTCATATTCCGGTTGTTTCAAAATATCGCTGTTCGGTTTCATCTCTGTTCTCTTTCCTTTTAACCTGCAAATTAAACTTCTGTTTCACAAGGCAATGTCCATCTCATGCCACTTCTCCCCGCCCCATTCGGATGCGGATTCTCCAAGGTCGCAAAATCCAAATTTCCGATACATCTCCACCTTGCTCTCAAGACATGTCAATACCAGACGCTTGCGTCCTTTCGGTGCCTCCCTCATACAATATCTGTGCACCAGCTCTCTTGCCAGTCCCTGTCCTCTGTACCCCGGAAGGACATCCAGTCCCAATAGCATCACATTACTTCCATCCGGATCATGGAGGGTGGCATCTGTGAAAAATTCATCCCGAAATGCCTGCTCGTCTGTCGCGATCCCGTTTAAGAATCCTGCGATCTTTCCGCTTTTTTTCTCCACCGCGACCAAAAACAGCTCCGGCGCGGCATTGACTCTTTCCCGCATATGTTCCGGGGAACATGCTTCGTTTGGTGGGAAGCAGATCTGTTCGATCTGTGCCGCCTGCTCAGCTTCCTCCGGTCTGATGTTTCGAAATTCAAATTCAAATGTTTCATTCCATGCATGCTGCTCCATGTTGTCCTCCATGCTGTTTTTAATTTGGGTCTGTCTGAGAATGAGAGGTCTGCTGTCAGTCTCTCTCTGCTTCTTTGATCACGGTTATCGTATCCAGGACCATTTCGATCAAAACAGGGTGATTGGCTTTGATAAATCCGACATCTTCTTTTTGGGCTGCTTCCTCCAGCATTCTTGCTTTCTCCGATGTTTCATTCGCCCCGATCGTTTTTGCACTGCTTTTCATCGCATGTACCCGGATCTCATAGTCACTCCAGTTTTCCTCCTGCAAAAAGGTCGCCATTTCGTCGAGTTTCTCTTTCGCGGAATTGATAAACTCATCCAAAAGCTCCAGATAAAGTCCGGTCTCAGATGCGCAGTAATTTAATCCTGCGGTTACATCTATTCCCTTTTCCCTTAAGGTATTCAGGATATCTTCTGTATCCTTTATCTGCCGCCGGCCGTAAACATTGTCCGGTGTTTTCTGTTGCCTGCTCCCGTCTTCCTCATACGGTGCAAACTCCATGATCTCCTCCGCTTCCGGCATCTCCAAAGTCTTCTTATGGGTGCTTTCCTCTGCGTCCCCCATCATTATCACCTTTTCCGGCAGATATGCTTTCAGCTTACGTTCCAGCTCGGGGATCTCGATAGGTTTGGTCACATAATCATCAAATCCCGCTTCGAGATATTTCTCCTTCGCTCCTGTCACCGCATTCGCCGTCATGACGATCACGACCGTGTCATCCGGAAGCAGATTTCCATGTCGCATGATCTCCAAAGTCTCTATTCCATCCATGTCCGGCATCATATGATCCAGCCCGATCAGATGATAGGTTTTCTTCTTCACCATTTCCAGAGCCTTCTCGCCACTGGAAACCAGATCCGGAGTAATGTCGTATTTCTTCAGCAGATTTCTTATCACTTTCAGGTTCATCTCATTGTCATCGACGATCAGAATTCTGGCCTGCGGCGCCCGGAATGTTGTGTCGGCGCCTTCCGGTCTCTTGGTCTCCTTCAGCTGTACTCTGTAATCCCCTATAGGCACAGGATCTATGATCTCCTGGCGGATCACGAAAGAAAATACGGAGCCTTTCCCGTATTCACTTTCCACCTCAATCCCGCTTCCCATCATTTTCAGAAGGCGGTCAACGATCGTCATGCCCAGTCCCGTGCCCTCCACATGGTGGTTGCGCTCCTCATCAATACGGCTGAAGGATGCCATCAGCTTATCCATATCTTTTTCTTTGATGCCGATGCCGGTATCCTCTACCGACACATAAATATCCACTTCTTTCAAGCCGCATTCCTGCAGCCTGACCGTAAGGGTAACCGAGCCTTTCTGTGTGTATTTGACGGCATTGGTCAACAGGTTCATGATCACCTGGGTAAGTCTGACATCATCACCCTTTAGTCTGCGCGGTAACCGCTCATCAATGTTTACGTTCAGTTTCAGTCCCTTGGCTCCGGCTCTGTCTGCGATCGAAAGCACCAGATTATTAAACACACGCGCCGTATCATATTCTACGGATAAGATCTCCATCTTGCCATCTTCGATCTTGGAAAAATCAAGAATACTGTTGATGATCGTCAGAAGTGTCCTGCCGGAATCCTGAATATTGGCAGCATATTCCAGAATATCCGGATCCTTCGCCTCACGCAGGATCATCTCATTCATACCGAGCACCGCATTCATAGGGGTACGGATATCGTGAGACATCTGTGCCAGAAACATGGATTTCGCCTGATTGGCACTGTCCGCCTTCGCTCTCTCATCTGCGAGCATCTCGATCAGAATAGCATCCGGGCTCTCTACCGAATAAAACAGGGATACCACGATGACTGTGATACCGATGTTGGAGATTAAAAGTGTCGGATAAATGCCCTGTGCGATCACCGCCGTCAGCTGGAACATCATTGCCATAAAGATCGCTCTGGATGCCTTGACCTCGATATATTTCCTGCGCTTAAAAAGCAGATACATCCCCGCAAAGAAATACAGATACCCGGAGGCAAACACTACAAAGGCATAAGACCCCCACGAATAATTCCCGTAAGGCGTTTTTACATAATCGAACTTCAAAAAGATCGAACCGGCGATGGCAACCCCAAGCGGGATCAGATCCGGATAACGGAACGCCTGCTCTTCCAGCGCCAGCGTCCTGATATACATATAGACCAGATACAGCTCCGAGCACATCATCGACATAAAAATCACATGCACAAAATGATTAAAAGCAAAGGAAAAATCCTCCACATGATTAATGGTGTAAACCGTGATCATATCAAAGACCATATAGACGATAGATACAATGATCATCGCAGAAAAAAGCCTGTGCGCCCTCGTTTTCCTTCTCTTGACTATAAAGTAAGTCCATGCAATATAAAGCAATATGCACATACAGCAGATCTGCCCTTTTACAGATAATACATAAGAATACATATCTGACAATTGCTTCACTCCTTCCGTTCCATCCCGTTGCCGCCTGTTCTTTTGTCCGGCTGCTGTAAAAATCTACCGACTTTTTGTGACTATAGTAACATTTTTTGCGGGAGTTTTGCAATTGTTTTTCACTAATTTCGATTATTGGACAATCTGAGATTTGGATATAGACATGTTTTAGATAAAAACAGGGATATTCTATTCGTGGAAAGCCGGAATTTAGCGGCAGTGATCCATGGTCTCACGGTAGATTCCTTCAGATTTACCGAAACAGATCCCTGTGCTTATCAAAAAAGTCAAACAAAATCCTTGTGTTCTCCAACTCCCACCAATTGCTGATCGTGACCGGACAGGCGTCCAGATCGTAGATACGCGCCCCTTCGATTGCCAGTAAAAGCGGAGAATGTGTCGCGATCACAAACTGACAGCCGCAATAACGGGAAAGCGTCTTAAGCATCTCAACCAGCTTCAGCTGCATTTGGGGAGACATACTGTTCTCCGGCTCATCAAGCAGATACAGTTTGTCGTTTTTTAACTTCGTATGAAAGTACTCTAAGGCAGTCTCACCGTTACTGTTTAACTTCACTTCCCCGCCTGCAAGCCATCCGATATACTGTCGTCTGCTCACAGATCTGCTTCTGGCAAGCACCTGTTTTCTGAGTGCTTCGTAATCCTCCAGTCCCTTCAACTGGATCGTCTCACCATAACGAAGCTCGCGCCAGTCCTCCTTAAGATCCTCTTTGCTCTCCTCAAGCACTTCGTTATTCTCCCGCACACTGAGCATATAGTCAAAGATATCGTCGCTCGTGATGATCCTGCTGCCGGCCGGAATCGTATACGGAAATCCCTCGTCGTCCTCACCCGTCTCATAGGTACACTCCTCCACATAGAGATCGAACATCTCACCGGTATTGTAGGGTGCGACCCGGTTTAACTTAAGCTTCTGTGCAATCAGATTGAGAAGCGTACTCTTGCCGGAACCATTCCCACCGTAAAAAATGGTGATGCAATCAAAATTCACCTCATGAAACTGTTTATAAAAAAACAGTCCGCAGGGATAACTGTTATCAATATATCCGTGCTTCGGCCCGCCGTTTTGGATCATGCGCTTTTTCAGCATGGCTTCTTCTTTATCGATGGGGATTTTAAAACAGTCCAGATACATTTTTCATTCCTTTCGTAACGGCAACAGATCGATTCGCCCGGCATATTGATTCTCGATCAATTTTGTAAAATTCTGTCCGCCGATGGAAATCGTTCTTGCCATTTTCTAACCTCCATAATCGCTGGTTCTTTAATGCTTTTATGGGTGTCATATATTACAAATTTCACTTAGCTGTTTTCTTTTCCGCCTTTGCAGCTACCTTCTCTCTGCTTTCTTCGCACTGTCGATCAGCTTCTCCACCCGGTCTCTCGGAACCATGCTTATCTAACAAGCTTACCTTCTTCCGTGTACTTTTCGGCGTAACCAGGGTCTGATCCGGTTAACATGTAAAATGCTTGTGACTTTTAGGATTATTGTAACACTTTTTCATAGAAGAAGCATCCGGAAAATGATTTTTTCATTCCTTGCGTACATTCCGAGAATTTTCAATCTAACCGCAACACTCCATTGCGGTTACTCTGACGTTTTTTGGTGTTGCAGTAAGTTTGAATAATAATAAAATAATACCCCCGATTGAACCGGGGGTATGGAAGAACACGGATTTTTATTTAAGCTTAAGAAAGAAGTGCTTCAGCCTTTTTTAAAGCCTCATCCATGGTAGAGGCTAGACCATTATCCAGATAATTTTGAGCGACCTTCTTGATGTTGTTTTCTTTTTCTTGCTTAATTCCTTGCTTAATTCCTTGCTTAATTCCTTGCTTAATTCCATTTTCTTCAATCGCTTCGCTCAGATTACACATTTTCACCAGCCTCCCTTCCAACTCTTTTGTTTTAAAGTGGTATTTTTTCTCCAATCTCTCCATCTTGGCATCCACATCCTCTGTCCGCACGAAAACATCATACAGCATTTCATGAAAGACAGATGGAGTGTTTCTGCACTTGTCAACATCTTTTTCACTCGGAATCCTTACTTCCACGATCGATATCAGATCATATCTGTGTTCCAGATCCGCATTTCCGGCATTTCCATATACCATTTTCGGCTGAATAGTATAGGAAACCGTCGTATTGGCATTCTTTTGCGGGCAGTTAAATACAAGCCAGATGGAATAGACTTTTTCGAGTTTGTCATAATCTTCCCCATCAAGATTTCTTCCCATCTGGTCTGACAGCATCCTGCCGCCATAAAAAACACCTCTTGAAATAAGATCATACCCCGGATAAGGATTTTTCTGTGCCTCAACATCCACCACGATCCTGATTGGTCTTTTCTGTGAATTTTCAGGAACTATAACGGTAAACCGGACATCATATGTGATATATCCTTCCCCTGTAATCCTGCTTTCATTCTTCTGTCCTTCGATTGCTTCCATAATCTCATTCGTCAGACCCGGATATACAGGAACTGCCGCCACAAACGGATCCTCAATGCACGGGATGATCTCGTCAATCTCCATATCCGCAAACTCTGTTGTGGTCCATTTCAAAATCCATGCAAGAATCTGCTTGTTGGCCAGTATCTCTTTTGCGGCTGCATCATACTCAGCCCTGTCATTTTTAGCCGCCATGAGTGCTCGACCAAGTTGATTTCGTCTTTTCTTCAAAATTTCATTCTCCTTCTCTTTCTAACAGATACTTTCCAGTATTTATATAAACAGAGAAAGGAATCTGCCCAGCAGATGTCCGTTTCCCTGATCATAAGGTTAGCGGGCACCTGCCCAGAATAAAAAAATCCGTATTCAGTTTTGCGGGCATGCCGCATTTTATGTGGAGAAAAGTATCTGTTAGTATTATAACACTTTTCCACCGAAAAATCGGACAAAATCAGATTACTTTATCCGTGCTTTCTAAAAATTTATCATTCTCTAGTCTTTTCAACACTGTCCCAAAACAACATGTAAAAGAGACAGGGTTCCAGTCCCTACCCTTAAAATGATGTTTTTCATAAACCAAAAATCATCCTGCTTTCCTATCCGACCTGCCATGTAATGACAGGAATTGTACAAATCGAAATGACAGCGGCGATACGCCTTGACCTGCCATTTTTCCAAAAGCCCTAACAATACAATACTTCTATGATTTTATAATAGGATATTCTCAATAAGAATACAAGTGCTTTTATCCAGATTTTCATGTCATAGTATGCCTGTGGCTACTGGGAATCATCCGAATACCATGATTGGCTATCAGTACTCTCTTTATCGTTTTCATCACGGTTCTGAACAAGCTGATCCATCATTTTTTTATAATAAGCGTATACTTTTTGGGCAAACGTATCATTTTCATTGCCAGCAACATACTCTATCACCATTTCATCCAGTATATAGTCCGCAACGATTCCTTTTAACGTGTTTTTTTGCGGCATATCGCTGATGCTTTTTAAGAATATACCAGCGTCGATCAGAGACTGCGTTCCAGCAGGCATACGGTCTTTCATGTTCTCTATGTACTGAATGAATTCTTTGTCTGAAAGAGGCTCCTTCTTTACATCTATATCGGTATCCCGATATCGGTCACGTTTTGATTTTTCCTTAACCTTTACATCTACCCGTTCCTCTTTTCCATCAATTTCAAATATCTGTGCCTTTAGGACCTTATCTTTTCCATAAATCCCCTGATACATCTTTTGTTCTTTGACGGCAACTGCATGTTCAGTAAAATAAGCCTTTCCACAAGAATAATTCATGCTTCCGCAGAGTGCACCTTGTCTGCCTATAAGGGCAAATTCTCCATCATGATTATATGTATTGCAATAACCCCTTAAGCCATTTCCGCCATAGACTGGATATTCCCCTGCTTCTTCTATGTCGGCAGCTGCTATAAACTTACCACTTTGAAATTCACCTGTAACATCAGATAGCTTACGCTGTTCCCAATCGTTCCTATATTTTTTCTCTCACCTTCATCAATGCGTAACCAAGTAAATTCTGCCCCCGCCATTTACTCTGTTCAAAGCGATTGGGGTCTGTCATCGATAATCCGATTCCCCATATTGTATCTCTTACCGCACACTCTGCCAAAATCGCATCTCCTGTTTTTTTGAGAGCTTTTTTTAATTCCTCATTCTGCCCAAATTTCTGCAACAGTCCTTCATATACAACAATCTGTCTTATTCCATTCCATACATTTTCGTTATAGCCGCTAACCTGCCGCCCCAACTATTTGATTTTCCCAACATCATTTGTATGAAGTATCTGATCGGCAACAGATGCATCATGAAAGCAAACTGCCTTATGATACATCATATATTGCTCCATAGAAGTAAATGATATATCTCCAACCGTAAAATCTGACAAGTACCAATTACTCAGATATCCATTTTCCTCATCCGGATTATGAAATCCTATTATTTTCATTCTACTTCACCTACTTTCTTAACAGCTAGATCAAGATCCAGATCATGGAGTCCTTGATACGCTTTCAATAAAAAAGCAATCGGAATTTTCTTTATAATCTCCGCACTTGGAATATTATAATACCACTGATAGTAAGCATAGAACTCACCCATCCAGTCAGGAAAAAAACCTTCCAACGCTTTGCCAAGTTTTAAAGTATATTGTTCTGTTTCAACAAAATATTCCCACAGTGTTCTCGCATCCATAGTATTTACATATGCTTTTGCTTCATCAATACATTTTCTGGTTTTGCTTTCCATATAAGTCTGAATAAAATTTACCGTATCTTTATCCGGATAATTCTGCGCTATAAAGTCAAATAATTTTCCTTGATTTTCCACAACCTCATTTAAGTATTCTTTTGCGTATGCCTGCATAACAATCACCTTTCAAACAATGTGCTAAATACTTTCGTAACTTTATTAGAAAGAGAGTTTTGTACCTCTCTGAATTAACAAGGCTCTCAAACTTCCGCCACTGCAGTTCTGTTTTGTATTCTGTTTTGCACCTCTCTGAATTAACAAGGCTCTCAAACGGGAAATAAAAAAGGGGCAGGTTGAACAGCGTTTTGCACCTCTCTGAATTAACAAGGCTCTCAAACAATGCTTCTACGTTCGTCATAGTGGCACCTGTTTTGCACCTCTCTGAATTAACAAGGCTCTCAAACCCTTGTACTTGTCGATAATCTCTAGTATCTGTTTTGCACCTCTCTGAATTAACAAGGCTCTCAAACACATGGATGCCAGTCGCGCCCTGTGTTGCGTTTTGCACCTCTCTGAATTAACAAGGCTCTCAAACGACATATCTATGATCTTTGTCAACCATTGCGTTTTGCACCTCTCTGAATTAACAAGGCTCTCAAACAAAAAATTCTCGGAAGAAGAAATTCGAGAGGTTTTGCACCTCTCTGAATTAACAAGGCTCTCAAACGTGACAAGCGGATCCGCTCCGCTTCTGGCGTTTTGCACCTCTCTGAATTAACAAGGCTCTCAAACTGGATTTTGATTCTACTTATTTGATATCTAGTTTTGCACCTCTCTGAATTAACAAGGCTCTCAAACGATTCATCTATAATTTGTTCAGTTGTTATAGTTTTGCACCTCTCTGAATTAACAAGGCTCTCAAACCAATAGATTCCATTGCTCTTGCAATACTATGTTTTGCACCTCTCTGAATTAACAAGGCTCTCAAACTGCCGTCAACAAATCTGCCGGTGGCTTATGGTTTTGCACCTCTCTGAATTAACAAGGCTCTCAAACTGTGCATTATGCTGATTATTCCTTTTTGCAGTTTTGCACCTCTCTGAATTAACAAGGCTCTCAAACTTCACATTCAAATATTGGATGTTTGTTTATGTTTTGCACCTCTCTGAATTAACAAGGCTCTCAAACGATGGTAGATCGTTACATGATAGACGACACGTTTTGCACCTCTCTGAATTAACAAGGCTCTCAAACCGTACCTGGACATTCCTTCTCCTCACTTTCGTTTTGCACCTCTCTGAATTAACAAGGCTCTCAAACCATCTCGTCCACTATGCACTTGAGCGCCTGGTTTTGCACCTCTCTGAATTAACAAGGCTCTCAAACCGGACTTCGGGATAGTCGATCGATATGGCTGTTTTGCACCTCTCTGAATTAACAAGGCTCTCAAACCTTCCTTTCTTTCCAGTAGATTGTTGATAGGTTTTGCACCTCTCTGAATTAACAAGGCTCTCAAACCTCCTTGATTTTATTCATAAGAGGATCCTAGTTTTGCACCTCTCTGAATTAACAAGGCTCTCAAACCTACAGATGATGGTAATCGTAGAAAATGCGGTTTTGCACCTCTCTGAATTAACAAGGCTCTCAAACCGAATGAAGTAAATTACTAGAAACAGATGGGTTTTGCACCTCTCTGAATTAACAAGGCTCTCAAACCGGCAACCCGACTTGCGACACCTCACACATGTTTTGCACCTCTCTGAATTAACAAGGCTCTCAAACGATGAAATCAAGGATAACAGAAAATGGCAGTTTTGCACCTCTCTGAATTAACAAGGCTCTCAAACATATTCAATTTCCTCAGGAGAAATTTCAATAGTTTTGCACCTCTCTGAATTAACAAGGCTCTCAAACTAGTAGTTGTCAAAGTACTCTGCTACGTCTGTTTTGCACCTCTCTGAATTAACAAGGCTCTCAAACTGCGGCACTATAATAAGCTGCTCTGTCTCGGTTTTGCACCTCTCTGAATTAACAAGGCTCTCAAACGGCTTAGTATAGACCGGCCTGTCAACAAAGGTTTTGCACCTCTCTGAATTAACAAGGCTCTCAAACCAGGACTGATATCATGGAGGGAGAAAAACGGTTTTGCACCTCTCTGAATTAACAAGGCTCTCAAACTGCTGGAGGCGAAGTGTGAAATATACCAAGGTTTTGCACCTCTCTGAATTAACAAGGCTCTCAAACCAGTTCCATTGTCTCTTTATATTCGGCGATGTTTTGCACCTCTCTGAATTAACAAGGCTCTCAAACACAATCATAAACACGGTCGGGTTTCCGATCGTTTTGCACCTCTCTGAATTAACAAGGCTCTCAAACTTGCAGATGATGGTAATCGTTGAAAACGCGGTTTTGCACCTCTCTGAATTAACAAGGCTCTCAAACAAGTTCGGACTCATTGTGGAAAGCTGTATCGTTTTGCACCTCTCTGAATTAACAAGGCTCTCAAACCAATATAAGTTTTGATTATGCCAATACTTAGTTTTGCACCTCTCTGAATTAACAAGGCTCTCAAACTTATGTATGGATTGACTCAGACGATTATATGTTTTGCACCTCTCTGAATTAACAAGGCTCTCAAACCTTGTTATTGTTTTTGTGCTTTTTCGTGGAGTTTTGCACCTCTCTGAATTAACAAGGCTCTCAAACCATCGGCGGAATCTTTAAGTAGATGTTGGAGGTTTTGCACCTCTCTGAATTAACAAGGCTCTCAAACCCCAAATCAGATTCTCACCGAGCCAAACATATTGCGATATGCTGTTAATTCATGGTTTTATTATACATAAATCTTTATCAAAAATCACTACATTTTCATCGCTTAGTGTTCTGGAATAACGATTTTCCACCAGCCATAAATAGACTTTTTCATAAAACGCTGATTTGTATAGCTGAACAATCTCCATCTCGGTCAGGTAAGATTTCAGATTAATAAAGGTAAAAATCTCAATCCCACATACCTGATGCATTATTTTTATATAAGTGATCATTTTATCAAGTAGATCAACATCCTCTGTTTCAAATTTCACCTCGTACAACTTCAGCAATCCCACGATATCCAGGTCCAGTCTGATATCTAACCGGTATGGTTGTGTCTGGAGTAACTGAGTCAGGAGATTTATTATCTCACTATTCATCACTCCAAACGACTCGTAATACTCACCCTGTGCGGCAAAAAGCAATTCCTGATACAACTTATTTAACACTTTTCTGTCGTTATAGTCTACGGAAAACGGATTAAAAATACAATCAATCTTTTTTGAAATATTCAGCATCTTTTCAGACTCTGATAATATCCAGTTTCCTTCCATCCCGTTTATCTGATTCCAAAGTGAATGAATAGCTGAAGAAAACATTCTCGGATTTTCCATACACAAAACACTAACTGCATTTTCTTCAAACTTCAACGCTATATCATATTCCCCGTTAACAATCATCATAAAAAAATGAGCCTTTCATCCGTATCTATGACATTCGACAACTTTTCACCAACCACATAATCCATTTTATTATATTGTTTCTCCGTCACCCTAAGTACCTGCACCAATCCGGCACGAGGCTTATTCTTCTTAATATTACTTACAACAGCCTCTGCTGCTGAGCTATTTTGCACAAGTTTGCAATATACGGATTCCTGCATCATCAGGAATCCGCTTTTAATCAGAAATTTACGAAAATCTCTATAATCTTTACGATTTGCTGCCGTCAATACCGGCAGATCAAAAAAAACCATAACCCTCATAAATCTATAACTCATTCCGATAAAATTTTATCAATGACACGTCTTTTTCGTTTAGCGCATCAAAAATACTCCTTGTATAGATTTTTACAGCATTATTCACATACTCTTTGCGCCCTGCTATTTCGATTTCCATCTGTAATGCTTTCAACATATGAACCTTTTCTTCTCTCTCAAATTTCTGTGGATTCATGCACTTCACTGCATAATCCACTATTGGACGAAAAGGTTCCATTAAATCAGAGCCAAGATTAAACGGATTAAACATATTATCATGAAACAAACCAATCTGTGTAATATATCCGTTTATCGCTATTTCACGGTTAAACAATGACAATATAATCCCATATCCATAGTTCAATGCTGCATTTATACTGTTCTCTGCGGTTCTTGTAAACTCCATTCCCATTAAAGCGTTAAAATAGACTTTCGCAGCATGCCCTTCCCGATTTGTTATATCTCCCGGCTGTATTTCTCCAATATACTGATATAGCATATCTGCTTCTTTCATGTTCCAATAAGCAAGGTGTTCTGCTTGTTTTTCAATCTTTGCCGCTACAATCCTTGTCCATACAGCTGTCTTTGTCTCATTCTCCCATTCCATCTGTTTCTTTATTTTTGTACTTGTATCATGAGAGCCATAATATGGTATCAATTCAGAAGACGGGTTTCTTTTTTCATCACAAAAAACAACCTTAACCTTTTTCTTAGTCAATTCGCTAAGCAGAGCCGCAGTAATTGACACAGATGTGGATTCTATCAATAACACGCCAATCTCTCCGATATGAATCTTCGTTGTCGTATCACTGCGCACAACCACAAATCCCATCTGATAGTCCAATTTTGCACTACTGGAAATAACAACAGTCCTCCAGCTCATACCGTCATTAAGTTTATAGTGTTTTCAAAGAGTCCTGTAACAGATTGATTCACTATAACTGGTGCATTCTTTTCTGTGATCATTTTGCTAATATACATTTTCCCCGAATTTTTCTTTCCTCCTATATCTTCCAAATCAGCATTTGGTGTTCCAATATAAGATAATTTTAAAATCCCTAACAAAATGTTGCACTGATTTTCAATCTCCAGTTTTTCAAACTTCTCTAAGCCATCATTCAGTATTTTACTTATCGGAACCGGCCGTCTACTATATACTCCCGTATCATGTTTTTCTCTTAATTCATTATATAATTCAATATTTTTCTCTCTGCAAATATTATCACTTACAATTTTTTCATCGCCATACTTTTCGAGTGACTTCACATAATTAACCATTTCTTGACAAAGACATAAATTTGTAGCATTCCATAATGTATAATACTTGCCGCCATTCATTTTTCCCGAAATATACATCTCATAACCGTTATATCTCATCAGAGACTGGATTCTGATTTTTCTGACTCTAACACTCGGCTCCTTCAATTCCAGAACATTGACACAATATTCTTCCAGTTTATCCGGATTATTTTCAACTGCTTTACTTAAATAAACCGGAACAGATTCAATGGTTCTAACTCTTTCCTTTTTCATAGTGTGCTCTACCACAAAGAAATATGCTGTTGCAATATCCGAATATCCACCATACCTTTCCACATTTGCCAATCTTTCATCTGATGTCTTCATCGGGAAATAGATACCTTTTTTCGCTTTTCTGGATGGATGTACCGTTTCCTTTGTAATCCCGCCATGTCCTTCAAATGACAACCTTGTCATCATTGGCGTATTTTTTGCCATCATCTTCTGAACAGTCGCGATCGATCCCTCAATACCTTTTTCTTCGTTCCTTGCTACCCATGCAACCAACCCACCTCTTTCTACATTCCAATCAAACATTCTTCCCAGATTGTAATGATTTTTTTTCTGATCCATCGCTAACTCACGTTTGATAAAATTCAATGGATTCTGTGTGAACTTTGTGAAATAAACATTTCCTACAACTATATTTAAATACGCATCCTTTGCATGATGAAAATCATTCACAATTCTACTCTTGAAAAATCCGTTATCACGCCTAAAATCCGAAACATTTCTTGCTTTTGCATATACAACTGTGGTTTTCTCCGGTAAAAGCTGCTTTAACAGATCTGCCACACCTTTTGTTCCCTGACTTGTCTCTACCAATTGTCTTGCAATAAAATCTGCCTTTTGCTCATCTGTAAATGGATTTTTACCTGTCAATCTGCGATATTTCTCATCACTGATCAGCTTCTTTGCATGTAACAATTTCCATAACTGATATACTTCGGGTTTCATTTCAACTAATGGATAATTGTCACTCTTATACGCATTGCTTTCTTTCTTGACCAGAACAAGGTTGTTAGAAAGATTATCGTCCTTTACATAATGTCTTGGATAAATATGATCAATATCATACTTCGTTGAAAACAGCTCATCCAATTCTATCGGCTCTCCCGTATACATACATCTTCCCATCTGTAAGTAGTACAAGTATAGCTTTTTACTGCGAAGTTTACCGCTTTCGTCTGCCGATTCAATTTCCTTTTTCCAGTCACGTTCTTCATTCTTTACTGTCTTGTAAAGTTCCAGCAACTGCTTTCCTCTTGAAGCTTTTCTTCCCTGGTCTCCCTTCTTTTCTTCTTCACTACGTGTCATTTCAATAAACACTTTTTCCGGCGGATTACCCATGACCTTTATAATCTCTTTAATAAGAAGGATCGTTTGCCAAACCATACGTTTTACCGGTGCCGAAAAGTAAAACTCATCTAAATCATTAGCCTGAAAATCTTTTAAAGATTCCAACTGTTTTATCTGCTTTGCCTGCAACTCTTTGCCAAAAGTAAACTGTTCACTATGTAAAAGCTCCATCAGGTTCTCGTTGGTATCCCACATTGCGCTGATCAAAGATTTCACTTCTCCTGTAGTAGTATCGCATCCCTGCAATTCCAAAAATTCACGAGACATTTTTCCCCAATCTTTAAACTTGAATCCTAAAATTCTTTTAATCTGACCTTCATCCAGTATATCCTGATACTCTTTCTGTAAGCATTCTCGCAACATTTTTTTCGAATCACCATAAACCGTTGCAAGATAAATAATATTCTCTGCTATTTTCTGATACTCATCCGTATCAAGCATTTCTCCAAACACGCCCCTGAACTTTCCATATGATGACAGACTGTTATTAATTGCGGTGTCAATTCCGGTAAGCTGTGCTGATTCTGATAAACATCCCCTATTCGCCAGGAAATTTTCAATCTGCTTTCTGGTAACCTTCTTTCCTTTGCAAAACAGCTCCGTATAAATTTCCTGCTTCAGTTCAACAGAAATCGGTTCACCGTCAATCTTCATATTGTTAATTTCATTTAAAACGCAAAATCTCTCATAGATCAAAGATGCCTTCGGCAGCACTTTTTCATTGCTAAGATAGGTACAATTCCTGATCAAACGTTTTATAAATTCTTCAGACGTCTTCTGATAATCAATCTTGTCTTCGATATTCCACGGCAGTATCTGCCCTTCCTCTTTACGCACTACCCATCCGTTTCCACCACACTCTTTACTTTTTTCTGTGGTTGGTCCGATAAAATAAGGAATCTGGAAAGAAAACAACTTTAATATACGCTCACTCGTTGTCAGTCCTGAATCATCTTTTTCACGCAAAGTAGGCAGATACTTCTCTGCCTGTTTCAAAATTGCTTTCATTTCTCTTCGGTGAACCTGATTGGGGATCACTCCATTTCCCGGTGTAAGCTGCTTGGGCAGAAAATTATCCGTATCTATTTGTTTCAATATATATTCTGCTCTGTCGTCTTTCAGATCTTTCAAGTCCTTTTTTATGGATGTGTATAATGCCTCTTTGGTACGACTGTCTGCTGTTCGTCTCATCGGTTTTCCGGTTTCATTCAGTTTCTCGGTGTTATAAGAATTCACATAGGCACTATATTTCCCGTCTTCCGCCCCTTCTTTTCCGCCTCTAAACATTTTGTCATAAATATCTTCTGAAAAATGCTCTTTATATACTTCTTTTAAAAGTTTCAGATCTGCATGGTGCTTCTCATATAAAGCTACTCTGGACTCTGACAGATATTGATAATCATGCAGGATCTTCGCTAGCATACCCGTATCATAAATATCCTTCATGATCTCAATCAATTCAAAATTTTCATCGCCAAGCACAGAAGCCAGTTCTTCTACTTTTTCTTCGTAAGAAGCCGAACTGAATTCAATTTCAATTTTTTCCTCAATATCATCCAAACCATCAAATACTTTCTTGGCATCTAACTTCAATCCACAGATTGCCCTGATCAGCAATAATTCTTTTTTGTTACCTTTATCAAAATGACAGACTTCCGCAATCTTATCTGATTTGGCACTTCGTGATAAGCCGCTATCCGACAAAATCTCTTTTATTTCTTCCGCAACACCTGATGGAAAACTCAAATCCAAAACCAAATCCACCTGCTCAACAAATTCTGAATAAAGAATCGTCATAGAATTCATACTCTCTTTTTCGCTCAACCCGGATTCCAGAAAGTGTCCCCGGTGTTTAAACATATTATGAATCGCCAGATATACTTTTCTGGCATATCTGGAATCATGGGGAACAGTATCCTCAAGCAATGCTTTCCTTAAATGATAAATTGTGGGATACTCGGAATAGTAATCAGCATCCTTGTAATCCTCATCATCAAATATCGCATTTTTCCCTATCACCTGATCTTTATCTTCTTCAAAAAACTTACTATTATCCATTCTTATATAAAACAGTGGATCTTCCGCTAAAACTGCAGGTTCAAAGTAACTTCTGACAAGCCCTGATCTCACCTGTGCCCTTTGTCTGCGCCGTCTGCTAACCCTTTTAGACCTTCTATCAACCGCAGTCTTTGCTTCCTCAAACTCACGAATCCCCCAGAAATCTTTTCCTTTCACTCTGACAATTCTATACTCCCGGTCCGTCACCGCCCAACCAACAGAATTCGTTCCCATATCAAGTCCAACATAATACTTTTCAGTTTCCATTTTGTATACCCCCAATATCGTATTTTAATATTTTTATATTCATGCAACAAAGACCATGTTGCTTTTCTGTACCACAATGTCACCCTATATTTCCAAATGATGTTATATGTTACATCATCACTTCGATTATAGCAATTTTTTTGATAATAAAAAAGAAATAATTGTATTTTTTTGAATATTTGGCAGATTTTTTTACCACTATTAATCTTTTTTTCTTTTTTTACAAAATTCCGCTTGCAATTCTGCTGATACCGTGTTAGAGTATTAGTGAATTAACAAGGCGAGTGCAAATAAGGTTAATCCGTAATCGTCTCTTCGGAGACTCCACAGGGTGTGGATAAAAGTCATGAGTATTCATGGCTTTTTCTTTTTCCTAAATCGCACTCCTTACTCTCTCCCGATACTCTTCCACCACTTCTTCTGGTTCGATTATCCTGATCTTCCCATTGAATTGAAATACCCATCCAAAGAATGGCGGACTGACATGCACATCGGCCTTTACACGAAATCTATCCTCAGCAACTCTCCATGTCGTAACCTCCATTCCAAACTGATCAACGACATATTTCATCATATCCTCATCGCATTCCAGAACAATCTCTTCTTTCCGCCCATCATACATCCCGAATATCCCGGTCGCGTATTCTTCGATCCGGAATCCTTCCGGCATACTGACAGCATCTTCTTCCAGAATCTCCGGTACTCCCATTCGATCCAGACGCATATGAACCATTTTCTCTTTCTCTTCTGAATATCCAACCAGATAATAAAAGCTGTCATCCCAGACCAGATAATATGGGCTGTTAATGTAAAGCGCTCCGCCCTTTCTCGCAACATGGTTTTTATCCGCATCGAAATCAAAGTACTGAAAGCCGATTTTTTTATGCAGGTTGATTGCATCGATTATCTGATCGATAATATAGTAAATCTGCTTAACATCATATTTCGAAGATGGGGGAGTATACAGATGCCTCACCAGCTTACCCTGATAATGTCTGCTGGTACAATCCGAAAGTTTCCTGATCAGCTCTTCGCTTTTTTTCCCGGAAATAAATTTGGCTGTCGAGACAGCATCCAATAAAAGTTTCAACTCCGGCAGCGTAAACTTGCGATTTTCGATAAAGTACTGATTAGACGCACCGCTTTGAGCATCCTTTTCAACCTCAAAACCATTCTCCTCCAGAAGTTCCAGATCTGTTGCCAAAGTGTGCCTGTCAATCACGATCCCCTGCGATTTAAGATATTCAAGAAGCTGTGCTGTGGTAGCCTTATGCTCCAGATCGGTGTTTTCATATAAATATTTTAGCAAAACAAAAATACGGCTGTTTTTTGTCTTCTGATTATTTTTCTTCAACATGATCACCTTCTTTTTTAATCATCATTTTCCTCGGTTATCCGTTTTATCTGATCCTGTTACCTTGAGTATTATGTAAGAATCCTTCTCATTTTTTTATCCCTGTACTAACCCCAATAATTAATTTCTGACAAATTATAATTTCATCTATTTTTACGCACACAAAGCACAATTCGGCATTATTATAACAGACAATTTCAACGATTCACAGTATGAAATAGCATGGTGGTAATTTTTTTTGCCACCATGCTATAAAAAAAATTTTTCTTACTCCCGGCACCCCTATACATCCACGCCCAAATCCTATATGATAATAACTGACAAATAACCCACGGCACCCCAAATACCGTCCATTCTGCATTATAGGCGAGGAACCATGCTTTTACACGACAAAGATATCCGTGAACCGCTATTTGAATACCTGGAAGAGACCTTCGGAAAAGTCCGTATCTTGGAAGAAAAAACGATGGGGCGTTCCCGCGCGGACGTTGTCATGGTGACGACGGACGCTCTTATCGGGATCGAGATCAAGAGTGATGCGGATACTTATGCAAGACTTGCCAGACAGGTCAAAGACTATGACAAATATTATGATTACAATTATGCTGTCATCGGCTCCACACACGGACATCATATCAGGGAACATATCCCGCCGTACTGGGGCGTGATCACGGTGGAGCTCATAGACGGCTGCTTTGATTTCTATGTGCTCAGAAAGCCTGCTCCCAATCCCAAAGTGAAGCTCGCAAAGCAACTGGAAATCCTCTGGCGTCCGGAGCTGGCCGCACTCCAGAAGCAGAATCAGATGCCCAAATATTCCAACCGCGGCAAGGCATTTGTCATCCGCAAGCTCATGGAGCGGGTCGATGCCGGTATCATCGAAAAAAAAGCGCTCAAAAAGCAGATCAGTGACCTGCTCTTTGAACGCGATTATACGATTTTTGAATAATTACACAACAGTTTCGATCAATCGTTTATCATGAAACTGTATGTTTTCACGTCTGTGACTGCAGATATTTCTTTAATTTCGTCTTTAACCTCTGAAGCGCATTGTCGGTGGATTTCTCATCCTTGCCGAGCACCCTTGCGATCTCGGTGTAATTCATGCCCGTGATATACAGATCCAGCACCTGCTTTTCAAACACACTCAGCTCCCTCTGGATGATGCGTTCGATATTCTCCACATTCTCCTTATCGATCAGAAGGCTCTCCGGATTGTTCTCTTCCTCGGATGCCATGATGTCCATCAGCGGGGCTTCTCCGGCATCCTCGCCGCCCTTTTCCTTATTCGCCATATTCTCATACAAGGAGGTATAAAAATTAAGCGGGGAATGCTTCTTTCTCCCATAGGACTGGATCGCCGTGTACATCTGCCGCATGATACAAAGATCGGCGAAGGTAAAAAAGCTGGCATCCCTGCCCGGGTCAAAATCCCGCACCGCCTTGAAAAGACCGATCATGCCCTCCTGAATGAGATCGTCGCTGTCGCCGCCCAGGATGTACATGGTCTTAGCCTTGCTGCGCACGAGATTTTTGTATTTGTTCATAATATAGTCCGTGACGGCTCCCTCACCGTCACGCAGGCGCAGGATCAGCTCCTCGTCTGTAAAGTCGTCGTATTGTTTTTCCAAGCCTTTCAGCCTCTCTGTCTTACTATTTCAAATGCCAGTACACCTGCTGCCACGGAAGCGTTCAGGGAATCGATGTCCCCCTTCATGGGGATGGAAGCGATGAAATCACATTTTTCTTTCACGAGTCTTCCCACGCCTTCTCCCTCGTTGCCGATCACCAGTCCGATAGGACCTTTTAAGTCAAGATCGTACATCCTCGTGCCGCCCATGTCGGCGCACGCAAACCAGAGTCCTTCTTTTTTGAGCTCCTCGATGGTCTTACTCAGATTCGTCACCTTCGCAACGGGCGTATAATTGAGTGCGCCGGCGGAAGTCCTTGCAACAGCCGCCGTAAGCCCCACAGCCCTGTTCTTCGGGATAATGACACCATGTGCTCCGGCCAGATTGGCGGTACGGATGATCGCCCCCAGATTGTGGGGATCTTCAATATTATCCAGCAAAAATACAAAGGGCGGTTCCCCTTTTTGTCTTGCTTTCTCCAGAATATCCTCCACAGATGCATACTCATACGCTGCCACGCAGGCGATAACCCCCTGATGTTTTCCGGTCTCGGAAAGCTGATCCAGCCGTTCCTTCGACACATATTTGATCAAGGTATCACCTTTTCTCGCTTCCCGTTTGATCGAGATCACCGGTCCGTCCTGACAGCCGTCCAGAACATACAGTTTATCGATAGTCTTACCGGCACGAAACGCCTCCATCACAGCATTACGGCCTTCAATGATAAATTCTTTGTATCCCATTCTTTCTCCTATTACGCACTTGCGTCTATGTTTATCATCCCGGATCTGTCATACAACAGACCCCAACCGGTATTTTACAATCCGATTCCCAGTTTCGTAAATCCGGTATCGATCAATTCCAGTATCCTGTCCTCTTCGTTCTTCAGATACAGATAACCGATCAAAGCCTCCAGTCCCGTAGCTTTTCGGTAGTCTGCCACCGATGCGTTCTTGGCCGTCGTATAAGATTTGGCATTTCTGCCCCGACGGTAAACAGATGTCTCTTCATCGGTCAGTTCATCCGCAAGCGCCTCGATCAGCTTGGCCTGTGCCTGTGCCTTCACGATCAGGCTTTTGGATTTATGTAAACTTGCAGGCGTCTTGTTGCCTCTCTCCACGATCACAGTGCGGATAATGAGGTCATAGACGCAATCTCCGATAAACGCAAGAGTAAGAGGTGAATAAGTCTTAATATCCACCTCTTTGCATTCAAATTTCTCTTTGATCTTGGTAAGAAAACTTACAGCTTCTTCCATACGACGCCTTCTCTCGTATCCTTGATCTCGATGCCCTTTTCTTTTAATTCATCGCGGATCGCATCTGCCTTTGCGAAGTCTTTCGCCTTCTTGGCAGCTTTACGTTCCTCGATCTTAGCAAGTACAAACGCCTCAAGCTCTGCGTCGACGCCGGCCGTTTCCTCTTCTGCAAGAGCCTTGCCTGCTGTCAGGAGGTTCAGGGAAAGTACGGCATCAAAATCGCCGATTGCTTTTACCTTCGTAGCATCATTCATATCAGCCTTTAACAGATCATAAATGATCGTGAGCGCCATAGAGGTATTCAGATCATTGCACAATGCATCTTCAAACTTCGTCCTGTACTCATCATATTTGTCCTGCTCGATCTCTCCCTCCGGTTTTAATGCCGCGATCCTCTTCACAAGCTTCTGATAAGTCGAAGTCATGTTGTCAAGGACCTCATAGGAGAACTCAAGCGGCTTACGGTAGTGGGACTGTAAGCAGAACATGCGGTATACGATCGGATCATAACCCTTTTCCTGCAAAAGAGAGACTGTAAGGAAATCCCCTTTGGACTTGCTCATCTTGCCGGACTGGTCGTTTAAGTGATGAACATGGAACCAGTAATTACACCACTTATGTCCCAGATATGACTCGGACTGTGCGATCTCGTTGGTGTGGTGCGGGAAGATATTGTCCACGCCGCCGCAGTGGATATCCATGTATTCGCCCAGATGCTTCATACTGATGCAGGAGCATTCAATATGCCATCCCGGGTATCCCACGCCCCACGGGCTGTCCCATTTAAGTGCCTGATCTTCAAATTTGGATTTGGTAAACCACAGCACGAAGTCATTTTTGTTTTTCTTGTTCTCATCTTCCTGTACGTCATCGCGGACGCCCACTAAGAGCTCCTTTTCACTCTGGGAAGAAAAGACATAATAGTCTTTTAATTTGGAAGTGTCGAAATACACATTACCGCCTGCCAGATAGGCGTAATCTTTTTCTATGAGTACCTCGATCATATGGATAAACGAATCAATACAGTTGGTCGCCGGCTCTACTACATCGGGCGTCTTGATGTTCAGCTTCGCGCAGTCGGAAAAGAAAGCGTCGGTATAAAACTGAGCGACTTCCATGACCGTCTTGTGCTCGCGCTTCGCGCCCTTTAACATTTTGTCCTCGCCGGTATCCGCGTCGGAAGAAAGGTGTCCCACATCCGTGATATTCATGACTCTCTTCACGTCATATCCTACAAAACGGAGTGATTTTTCCAGAACATCCTCCATGATATAGCTGCGAAGATTCCCGATGTGTGCAAAATGATAGACCGTCGGTCCGCAGGTGTACATTGCGATCTTGCCTTCCTCGTTGGGAATGACGGTTTCTACTTTTCTGGTCAGCGTGTTGTAAAATCTGAATTTGTTTTCCATTTTGATACCCTTCCTAATGCTAATTTATGATTGCCTCTTGGTTTCTGCCAACATATTATCCCTTATTATACCTATAATTTCAATAATCCACAAGTATTTATTCTTTATCACACCACTTATCACACCACTTAATTGTTACTATTCACAGCCGTTCCGCCTGTGAAAGTAACGGATTTTGCCATTTAAAATCGCTTCGCGATGGGCAAAATCCAATATCAGAGATAGTTTATCGAGCCGTAAATGCGCAGTAAATGCGCATTTCGGCTGTGAATAGTAACACTTAGTTACCTAATTCTGTTGTGCCGGCCGGGGAATACAGCAGATTTGGCTCATGAGTGGCACGGTTATGCCAAAAATCGTAAGCCTACCGGCTTCTCGGGCACCCTGAGCATCCTGCACATCTGCCGCCATTATCTGTGCCCATTGTGCAGGGCAGGCTGATCATGGATGAGACTGCCTCATCCGGTGTCGTGAGCATGCAGATCGCCTGGGAAGAGATCCCCTCGCCGCTTCCGGTAAAGCCGAGTCCCTCCTCGGTCGTTGCCTTGACGTTTACCTGCGTGATATCGATCTCAAGCGCCTGTGCGATATTCTCTCTCATGGTATCAATGTATGGCCGCATTTTCGGGCGCTGCGCGATGACGGTCGCATCTATGTTTTCTATGATGAAATGATGCTGCTCCAGCAACTGTCCCACCTGCTTCAAAAGTGCAATACTGGAAATCCCTTTATACCGGTCATCGGTATCCGGAAAATGCTTTCCGATATCTCCTAATGCTGCCGCTCCCAGAAGTGCATCCATGATGGCGTGCAGCAAAACGTCTGCATCAGAGTGTCCTAAAAGCCCTTTTTCATAAGGGATCTCCACACCACCCATGATCAGTTTCCTGCCTTCGACAAGCTTATGTACATCATAACCCATTCCTATTCTCATATCATTCTCCTGTTCTATTGATTGACAATCATAACATCTGCTTTAAAACAAAAGGAGGGCCCCAGAAAACTTATCCTGGGACCCACACAAAAAAGGGAAAATTCATGTACCCTTAGTATACCCGAAATCCGCACAAAATACAGTCCCTATCTTATCAAGAAATGAGCATATTCGACCTTTAACAAAAATATTATAAAATAAACCAGATATTTTCGATCAAATTCTGTCATTCTCTTACTGCAGGGTATCCAGAATGCTCTCACCGATGGTGCCCGATGGCATCTTAACGCCAAAATTATCTGCGATCGTTGCCCCGATCGCTGCAAATGTATCAAATTCCGGCAGTTCACCGCTTCCTTTCATGGAAGGGGAATACGCTAAAAACGGAACCTTTTCCCTGGTATGATCCGTACCGGAATAAGTCGGATCATTGCCATGGTCCGCGGTCAGGATCAAAAGATCGTCCTCTTTTAGCTTCGGCAATAAAATCCCCAGCTTTTCATCAAACTTCTCGATCTCACAGGCATACCCTTCCGGGTTGCGGCGATGTCCCCACAGCGCATCAAAATCCACCAGATTGGTAAAGCAAAGTCCCGTAAAATCTCTGTCCGCGATCTCGATCGTCTGTTCCATACCATGGACACTGCTCTTTGATTTATTGCTTTCCGTAAGTCCTTCTCCGGCAAAGATATCATAAATCTTGCCTACGGAGATCACAGAAAGTCCGGCATCCTTCAGCGCATTTAATACGGTCTGCCCGGTCGGCTTCAGCGCATAATCATGGCGGTTGGCCGTACGGACAAACTCCCCTCTCTTCCGGCCGGTATAAGGTCGTGCGATCACACGTCCCACACGCCATTCGTCCCGCATGGTAAGTTCTCTGGCAATCTCACAGTAGTGATAGAGTGTGTCAAGTCCCATGGTCTCTTCATTGCCGCAGATCTGCAGCACAGAATCCGCCGAGGTATATACGATCAGATGTCCTTCTTTGATCTCTTCTTCTGCCAGTTCTTCCAGGATTGCCGTCCCGCTAGCACTCTTATTGCCGATGATCTTACGTCCGGTTCTTTTCTCCAGCTCATCGATCAGCTCCTTCGGGAAACCGGTATCGGTAAATGTGATAAAAGGTTTCTCGGTCTTGATCCCCATCATTTCCCAGTGCCCGGTCATGGTATCCTTGCCATTGCTCATCTCGCGCATCGGTGCATAATAGGCAAGAGGCTTCTCCACCGGTGGCACCTGCTTCAGAGCCTTCAGATTGGCGATCCCCAGTTTCTGAAGATTGGGGATGAAAAATGTATCCCGGTACTGCGAAATATGTCCCAGCGTATCCACTCCCACATCTCCGAAACGCCCGGAATCTTCCATCTCTCCGATCCCAAGGGAATCCAAAACGACTACAAATACCCGCTTATATTTTTTTCCCATATATCCGACCTGCTTCAGCCGGTCGAAAAGTACGTCCGGCTGTTCCTTTCTTATATGTTCTGCGTCCTTACTGCTGCTTTGCCTTTAAGATCTTCACGATACGGCTCGTTCCAAGACGGTCTGCGCCAAGCTCCATAAACTTCTTTGCATCTTCCAGAGAACTGATACCGCCTGCGGCTTTGATCTTTACATTCTCTCCCACATGTTCCGCAAACAGAGCGATATCCTCAAACGTAGCACCGCCTGTGGAGAAACCGGTGGAGGTCTTGATGAAATCCGCACACGACTCCGTCACGATCTCGCACATCCTGATCTTTTCTTCCTTTGTCAGGAGACATGTCTCAATGATCACTTTCAGAATAAGGTCTTTGCAAACGGCTTTGATCTGTTTGATCTCGTCTGAAACATACGCATAATCCTTTGCCTTGAGTGCTCCGACGTTGATCACCATATCGATCTCTTCCGCTCCGTCCGCGATCGCCTGCTTCGTCTCGAAGACCTTCGTAGCGGTCGCGCAGTTTCCGTTCGGGAAACCAATGACCGTACATACCTTGATCTGTCCTTTCATATAATCATGTGCCTGTTTCACATAGCAGGGGGGGATACATACGGATGCCGTCTGATATTTCATGGCGTCATCGCAGATTTCCTTAATCTCCTCCCATGTGGAAGTCTGTAACAATAATGTGTGATCTACAACACTTAATATTTTTTGTGTATCCATTTCTATCTCCTGTTTCCTGCATTGATACTACGCTGCTCTGCATCCTGTTTCAATCTCTGAATTCCCGCAAAGCTTCCCCGTTTGCCACGACCTGGTTCCATAACTGTGTTACGAAATAATGATCGATCGCAGCCACGATCTCTTTCTTTGACATGGTTTTCAGGATATATCCCTGTGGTTTTAGTTTCATGACGGTCATCACGCTCTCCTTGTCAGATTTGCCCGTCAGAAAGATGACAGGAATATCTGCGGACTCCGATTCACTGCGGATCATCTCCATCACCATCGGCCCTGATGTAACAGGCATGTCATAGTCTAAAAGGATCAAATCCGGTCTGTGATTTGCTATATAAGTAAGCGCCTGCATGCCCGATTTGACGATCGTCACCTGATACTTGTGGGAGAGCCACTCTTTGATCATTTTCAAAAACATGACATCATCATCACATACCAGAATATGTCTGCTTTTTTTATGTTCTTCCATGCCCTGCGAATACTCCCGCAGAGTCTGAATTAAATATTTCATATCAAAAGGTCGTTCAAACTGTTTCTCGATCAGATGCTCGGATATCACCTTTTTGATCTCTTCAATCTCTGCCGGATACCCCACCACAAAGAATTTCTTATCCTCATCTGCACACAATTCCCTGATATATTCCATCACATCTGCAGCATTCAGGATATAATCGCCCGCATACATCAATATGATATCAATACTCTCTTTATAACTCCGGATCAGATCCCTGTCCGGCTCTGTAATATGTACCAGAAAACCTGCATCTGTCAGATTATTCTTCAGAGAATCCACTGTAAATGCCGCCCCATGATTGATCACCAGAATTCTTCCTGCCATAATTTGTCACCTCTATTCTGTATTCTTTCCAGATTCTGTTTACCTTGTCTGTCATTCCGTTTCAGATAGTAATTCCACAAGCTGTTCATATTCCAGATCATCCACTGCTTTTTTCAGCCTGTTCACTTTTTTCTTTGCTTCTTCCGGTATCTGATAACCCGAGAGATTCTTCATAACTTCTTCAACACTGTCATAATCTCCCACCGATGCAAATTCCCGAAGCAGTGTATAGACCTCCTGCAACTGCTGCGCCTGCATGCCCGGAAGATTTTCCTCTCTCTGTGCAAAGCTGCACAAAGGCGCCAGTTTAGAGCCCAGATTACGGCACCGTTCGAGCAGTCCGTCAATCTGTTCACGCAAGGTTTCCACATCCCGCTCTTTCCCCGCATTTTCAAGTCTCCTGGCCAGTTCGCTGATCTCTGTCGCCCCAATGATCCCGGAAGTGCTTTTGAGCGCATGAACCTTGATCGTAACGTTTTCAATATCATTTTGAAGCCAGTATAACTCCACTTCATCGGTATCTGTCCCGATCCTGCCGGCATATGTCTGCAGGGTATCCAGATAAGTCTGAGCCGAGCCGCAGTTTTGCAGCCCCTTTGAAAGATCCAGTTCTTCTATTTCTTTTAAAAAATCTGGTAAAGCAATATCCTTCTCTTCTACCAGTATATCGCCTCCCTCCGGATCTGCCAACCTTATTTTTGCATCCGGAAGATATTTTATCAGCATATCCTCCAGTTTTTGAGGATCGATCGGCTTCGTGAGATAATCATCAAATCCGGCATCCATATACTGTTTTCGCGCCCCGGAAACAGCGTTCGCTGTCAGGCATATCATCGTAGTATCCTGATTCAGTCCCGCCTGATCCACCTTCATCTCTTTCAGCGTTTCGATCCCGTCCTTGCGGGGCATCATATGATCCAGAAAGATCACATCATACTTCCGTTCGCGTGCCGCCTTGATCCCTTCAAATCCGCTTTCTGCCATATCGATCTTCACCAGCGTCTTCTTTAGCAGACGTTCAAAGACCATCAGATTCATCTGCGTATCATCTACGATCAGGACATGTGCATCCGGTGCGGTAAACTTCTCCTGATAAACATTCCTGTCCTGTTTCTCTCTTTGTGCCTGTTTGTCAAAGTCGCCGATCGCTTCCCAGTCATTTACTTTTTGCTGCAGGGCAAACCCGAACAGAGAGCCTTTTCCGTATTCGCTCTGTACATAGAGACTGCTGCCCATCATCTTTAACAGGCTCTGTGTGATGTTCATGCCAAGTCCTGTGCCTTCTATGCTCCGGTTTCGGTCTTCCTCGATACGCTCAAATTCCGAAAACAGCCTTTCGATGTTTTCCTCCCGGATGCCGATGCCGGTATCCTTAACCGACACTTTTAACATGATATGATCCGGCTCACTCTTACAGTTGTCGAAACCGATCCGGAGTGTCACGCTTCCCTGATTGGTGTATTTCACGGCATTGGTAAGGATATTGGTGATGATCTGTCTGATACGTATCTCATCACCATACAGATATCTCGGGATCTCTTCGTCAATGTCTGTCACAAAAGAGAGCTCCTTCATCTCAGCCTTGATCCGTATCATATCGATCAGGTCCTTAAGCATGCTTACCAGATCATAGTCCACAGGGATCACTTCCATCTTGCCCGATTCGATCTTTGAAAAATCAAGAATATCATTGATGATGCCGATCAGAGTATTTCCGGCCTTGCGGATAGCGTCGGAATATCCCAGGATCTCCTCATCCCTGCATTCCCTGAGTACCATCTCATTCATGCCAAGGATCGCGGTGATCGGTGTCCGGATCTCATGGGACATTCTGGAAAGGAACTCTGATTTTGCCTCATTCGCTGCGATCGCACGTTCGGAGAGATCGATCAGCTTTTCGCGGCTTCTCTTCTCCTCGTCAATATTCTCCACCATCCAAAGAACATGGGATAGTTTGCCTTCGTCCGTACGTTCCGACACAACAAATCTTCCCCGGCACCACAGGTTTCCGAAACTGATATACTCGATCGAAACCGTGTTGGTATGGGCGAGTCTTTCTTCCAATGTTGAAAAATCCACAAATTTCATGACATCTGCTTTTGTCGGACTATCCGGCAGCATCTCCATGATATTGAAAAAGATTTTCTGCGGACTTCCATGGTCCCGTTCGATCTCCTGATTCACCTTCTCGTTGATCGACCGGATCTCGGTAGAAGTATTGTTGATCAGGTCAATATCATAAACCGACATATAAATATTGGCTGTGGAGGCGAGCTGTGTATTGAGTGTCTCTGCGATCAGACTTTTGCGTCCCATATCAATAAACATGCAGGACAGGATCACGATGATGATCAGGATCACAACAGCGGTGATCTCCAACATGATCCGCAGCGGTTTAAAGCTTTCCCTGGAGTCGATCACCGAGATACTGTACCAGTCCTTGCTGATCGCCACTGCATACACCACATAGCGGATTCCTTCAAACTTCAGCTCAAACGCCATATCCTTCCCGGAAAACAGCTTGTTTACGATCGCTGCCCCGATCGATCCATCCTGCTTCAGATAATTCAATCCGATCTGATCCGGTATGGAATGCGCCAGAACATTTCCCTGCGGATCAATGACCATATCGATCATATGATTCTCCGAATCCGCTTTTTCTTCTGCGATCGTCCGGATCATTTCTGCCGTAATGTCAAGGGCGATCACACTTTTGCCATCGGAAAGAGTCTGTGCTACCGCTGTCATAAAGGTTCCTGTCTGCGCGTCAATATACGGCTGTACCAGAACCGTCTCTCCCGGTTTTTTGATCGCAGCCTGATACCAGGGTCTTTGTACCGGATCATAATCCTCTCCGGGATTCCAGTCCACGCCATCATAAAACTGTCCGTCAATATATCCGTACAGACCGGTAAAATTATCATTTACCGCATTTTTCAACTTATCTGTCTCCTGTACGATATAATCATGGATTTCTCCGGATGAGCAGTTTTGCTGAAGCATCTGGTCGAGTGTATATCCGGTCATCTTGACCGTATCCGTCCCCGTGATCAGATAACGTTCAAAATTGCCCGCGGACTGAATCGCACTCATCTCGCCTGTCAGCAGGATATTTTTCTTTTCGGTATTATACATGGAAAGGAAATACGCAATGATCAGCGCAACGAAAAACAGCATTACAAATACCGCGATCAGTATATTGCGTATACCGCTCTGTCTCAGTGCTTTGCGTATCGTAATCTTTTGATTCATAGGCTCCTCCTGTCATTCCCTGACGGGGCAAAGAGTACCGGTTTGCAACGTTCCCATATCTATGTAATTTTACCAATTTTTCAGACAAAATACAACTTTTATTATCGTTTTTTAATATCTTTATCGAAAGCAGATAACGGTTATCATACCGGAAACATGTCACCGGTCTTATCACCCAAAAAAGAGTCCTGCGACCACGCAGAACTCTTTTCTTCTCATCATTCCCTGATTGCTTTCAGGCTGTCCATTCATCAATCTTATCAATGATCTCGGCTTTCACTTTAGACTGAAATGTTGCGAGCGGTTTTTTGAACGGCTCCGGATATCTCAGATCCAGTTTGTATAGCAGATATCCGCCTGTTGGATCCTCTGCCGGATACCAACCCAGAAAGATCATGATATTATCTTTTTTTAATTGAAGAAGGTCTCCTTTTAACAAATTTTTAAATTCCAATCCATCTTTCAGAGTATACTCCGTAAAACTGTTATACTCTACCAGCCAACCGCTGTGGATTCTAAGTGGTTGCAATGCAAAAGTACCCATATAAAACAGCCCCCTATTATTATTCTTCCTTTTTCCCGCATACGCTCGAATGGTCTATTTTGATTTTACCACTCTGTTTCGCTTATGACTATCCCATTTTCAAATTTTTTCAAAAAATTATTCCAGATTCTTCGGTCCGAATCCAAGGGGTAATAATTCACGAAGTTTAAAAATCTGAAAATCTGTTTCGCTTTTTCCCAAAAGGATCTCAAAGGTATCCGGATCCGTAAACTCCATCATCACCTGACGGCACACCCCGCAGGGTGCACACAGGTCAGTCTCTGTCTGATCTGCCCTGCCGCCGGCAATAGCGATCTTTGTAAAGCTTCTCACTCCTTCACTGACTGCCTTAAAAAAAGCTGTCCGCTCTGCGCAGTTGGTCGGGGTAAATGCGGCATTTTCAATGTTGCATCCTCTGTATACTCTGCCGTCCTTTGCCAGAAGCGCCGCACCGACTGCAAAACCGGAGTAGGGACAGTATGACATTTTTCTTGCGGCAAAAGCCTCCTTCATCAATTCTGCGTCTGTCATAATCACACCTTTCCTTTGCGGTCTTTTTCGATCAGTTCCTTTAATGCTTCGATCGCCACTTCGATCGCTGATTCCGTGTCGTGCACCTGCTTATTTTCCAGTCCTTTTTTGGCTCTCTCCTGATTGGCGACCACCAGAAGCACTGTACCTGTTCTTACCCTAAGATAGCTTCCCACAATAAAGAGTGCCGCAGATTCCATCTCGGAAGCAAGACACCCCATTTTCACCCAGGCGTCCCATTTATTTAACAGCTCATACCCCACCGGTTTTACCTCCGGTTCGTGCTGTCCGAAAAAGGCATCTTTGCATTGTACCACTCCCACGTGTGAACGCTTTCCAAGCTTATCCGCCGCATTCATCAATGCGTTTACCACATGGACATCCGCCACTGCCGGATACTCGATGGGCGCATATTCTTTTGTGGTTCCTTCCATACGGACCGCGCCGCTTGCGATCACAAGATCGCCGCCGAGGACTTCCTCCTGCATGCCTCCGCTGGTTCCCACCCGGATAAAAGTATCGGCACCGCAATGCACCAGCTCTTCCACAGCAATGGAAGCTGACGGTCCACCGATCCCCGTAGAAGTCACAGAAACTTTTTCTCCGTTCAGATATCCGGTGTAGGTTACGTATTCCCTGCTGTCCGCGATCAGTTTTGCATCTTCAAAATGTGCTGCGATCTTCGCACAACGTTTCGGATCTCCCGGCAGGATCACATATCTGCCCACATCGCCTTTGCCTACCTGTGTATGATATTCCTTACCTGAGCCTTCTGTATAATCTACCATATGATTGCCTCCCCCGTCTCAGCTTACATCTGCTTTAACAGATTTACCATCTCGATCGCCGATAACGCGCAGTCATACCCTTTGTTGCCTGCCTTGCTTCCTGCCCTCGCGATCGCCTGCTCGATATTCTCTGTTGTCACGATCCCGAACAATACCGGAATACCGGTGTTCAGTCCTACCTGTGCAACTCCCTTGGACACTTCGTTGCATACATAATCATAGTGGGAAGTATCTCCGCGGATCACGGCGCCTACACAGATCACAGCATCGTACTTGCCGGACTGCGCCATCTTAGAGGCTGCGACCGGGATCTCGAACGCTCCGGGCACCCATGCCGCCGTAATATTTTCTTCCTCTACGCCATGACGTACCAGTCCGTCCACAGCTCCGCCAAGCAGTTTGTTCACAATGATCTCGTTAAAACGGGATGCCACGATCCCAACCTTCATGCCCTCCGGCGCCACTACTTTTCCTTCCAGTAAATTGATTTCTTTCATGTTACTTCCTCCTGTTTATTCTTTGTTCTTTGTGTCCTGACACGGTTTCATCCGCCTGCTGCGCTTCACAGTCGTTTCTTCTGTGATAGTAACATCCGACTCTCTATAAGGTGGGTGATCTCCGCCTTTCTTTCAGGTCTCTTCAAATTTGATATCGTGAAAGATATGTCCCATTTTCTCCTGTTTTGTCCGCATATAAAAAGCATCAAACTTCTGCGGCTGGATTTCGATCGGTACCCTCTCCTTGATCTGCAGGCCAAACCCTTCCAGTCCGTAAATCTTGTCGGGATTGTTGGTCATCAGACGGATCGACTTCACGCCGATGTCGGCAAGGATCTGTGCGCCTACCCAGTATTCCCGAAGATCCGGTGCAAAGCCCAGCTTCACATTTGCTTCCACCGTATCATATCCCTGCTCCTGCAGCTCGTAGGCTTTCAGCTTATTGATCAGGCCGATTCCCCTGCCTTCCTGTCTCATATAGAGGATGATACCTCTTCCTTCCTTCTCCACCTTCATCATGGCACTCTGCAGCTGGCTTCCGCAGTCACACCGGCAGGAGCCGAAAACATCTCCGGTCAGGCACTCGGAATGTACACGGCAGAGCACATCCTGCCCGTCGCCGATCTCTCCTTTTACTAACGCCACATGATGCTCTCCCGTAATGTCATTGACATAACCGTAGATATCAAACTGTCCGTATTTGGTCGGCATCTTGGCAAGCGCTTCCCGCACCACATGCTTTTCATGAAGTCTGCAGTAGTCCTGAAGCTCCTTGATCGTGATGAACTTAAGGTCGTACTGCTTCGCCAGCTTCCACAGGTTTTCCGTGCGCATCATAGTCCCGTCTTCTTCCATGATCTCACAGCAGACACCACATTCCGTAAGACCGGCCAGACGCATCAGATCCACAGTTGCTTCTGTGTGACCGTTTCTGACAAGTACACCGCCTTTTTTGGCCACCAGCGGGAATACATGTCCCGGGCGTCTCAATTCTTCCGGCTTCGTGGAAGGATCTGCACATTTTCGCATGGTAAGTCCTCTGTCTGCCGCAGAGATCCCGGTAGACGTCTCCACATGATCAACGGAAACCGTAAAAGCCGTACAGTGATTATCTGTATTCTCCGTCACCATCTGTGGCAGCCCCAGTCTGTGTGCCACTGCATCACTCATCGGGGTGCAGATCAGTCCCTTGGCATGGCTTGCCATAAAATTGATATTCTCTGTGGTGGCAAACTGTGCCGCACAGATCATATCGCCCTCGTTCTCTCTGTCCGGATCATCTGTGACCAGTATGATCTTCCCGTCCTTAAGATCCTGTAATGCTTCTTCGATCGTATGATATTGATAAGACATAAGTTCCTCCTGTTTCTATCTTCTCAGTGGATGTTTAGTTCCACCTTATCATCTATGTGTAAAAAATGACTGACTCTGTCCCAGAAAAGGATCACAAGTCCGAGTGCGATCACGCCCAGCCCGCACAGGGTAAAGCGAAACCAGCTGCCGTTTTTCACAAAAGCTCTCGATGGATCTGCCGGATCATATTTGATCGCCGCAGTATCCGGGAACTCTTCTTTTTCCTTCTTTACTTCCGAGCCGTCTGTCTGGTATACCTGACCACCGGCTTCATAGGTATAGAGCGGCACATATCCACCCAGCGAAGACGTATCAAAGCCTGTCAGTTTCCCGATCGTTTCTTCATATCCTCCGGATCTGGAAAGCTCGGAAGCTGTCATTCCAAATCCAACGCAGAAAAAGACGATGCCTGCCAGTAAAATAGGAAGTGCCGCAAGCACCCGCATCGTGGTTTTGATCACCCTGATTCCTTTTTCCGCCATTTCAACTGTCTGTTCCACCTTCGCTGCATCCGCTTCGGAACTGATCTGTCCGCTTTCCATTAACTCCAGCCGGATCTGTTCGCGTTCCTGCTCTGTCATGTTCCCCTTCCTCTCTATTGCCCCTTCTCGTCCGTTCCCGTCTTACCGCCCCCGGAAAAGCTCAAGTTCTCTGCAAATCTCATGTTTTCCGGAAATATCTTGCGTCTCTGTGAATCGTTTCAGACCGCTTTCTTCAAGGATCTGTCAGAACCCATTCTCACGCAAAAACTCCATGGTAAGCATGCCGCCTGTTTCCTGTGTGTCCGGTCTTTCTTCCGACCGGATCCCAAGCAGGCGCTCCACATATTTCCCGACGATATCATTCTCCAGATTGACCGGATCACCCGGTTTCTTCTGTAAAAGTGTCGTTTCCTCTCCGGTGTGTGGAATAATGGAGACCGAAAAATCCTCCTGTGTTAATTCTGCCACCGTAAGGCTGATCCCGTCAATACAAATGGAGCCTTTTTCCACGATCAGTCGAAGGATCTGCGGTGATGTCCGGATCTTAACCCAGACCGCGTTGCCTTCCTTCCGATTGGACAGGATCGTCCCGGTGCCATCGATATGACCGCTGACGATATGACCGCCAAACCGGCCATCGGCCGCCATCGCACGCTCCAGATTTACTTTCGTGCCCTTCTTGCATTCTTTCAGGCTGCTTCTGCGGAAGGTCTCCGCCATTACGTCCGCCGTAAAACCGTCCGGCAAAAGCTTCGTCACGGTAAGGCAGATGCCGTTGACTGCAATACTGTCTCCGACCTTCGTACCTTCCAGTACTTTCCTTGCCAGGATCTCAATCTCACCCGAAGGCTCCCTGACAGAGAGCCGTTTCACGGTTCCCATTTCTTCTATGATGCCTGTAAACATTTTTCCACCTTCTTATTAATCATCCATTCTCGTTCTTCCATCTGCCTTCCCTCTTTGCCACCTATCGCTGCAGCTTTTCACAAATAAACATTGATTTTCCTCTGTCAATCTTTCTTCTCAACTTCATAGGTCAGAAGCAGATCTTCTCCGATCGTCTTTACCTCTTGAAGCTGCAGGGTATATGCCTCATCCGGCACATTCACCCCTGCTCCTGCCACCGGGGTTTTTGCTCCCTCTCCTCCAAAGATCTTCGGTGCGATAAAGGTATAGATCTTCTGCACGATCCCTGCCCGAAGAGCGCTCTCGTTCAAAGTGCCGCCGCCTTCCAGAAGGATACTGTCTATCCCCTTTTCTCCAAGCAGCCGCATCAGCTTCTTCAGATCGATCTTTCCTGTCTCATCGCCGCATTCTACGGTCTCGATTCCCAGCCCGCAAAGTGCTTTGCGTTTTTGGGCGATCGGTTGATCACCGTATCGGTCTGCAGTGCGATCCTCCTGTCCCCGCTGTCCGTCGTTTCTCCTCCGCTCCACATCCGCATATGCCACGATCGTTTGATAATCCCGCGCGCTCTTGCAGATCTGGCTGTCCAACGGTATTCTCAAATGACTGTCGCAGATAATGCGGACAGGACTGCGTCTGCCCTCCAGCCGCACATTCAGCATCGGATCATCCGCAAGCACTGTTCCGATCCCCGCCAGGATCCCCATATAAGTATAGCGCATTTTCTGCACTTCTTCCCGCGCCGTCTCAGATGTGATCCACTTGGACGCACCTGTTTTTGTCGCGATCTTGCCATCTGCTGTCATGGCATACTTCATGACAACATACGGCATCTTCGTCGTAATATAATGAAAGAACACTTCATTTAAAGCATCACATTCTTCCCGCAAAAAGTCCGTCACCACCTCGATCCCGGCTTCACGCAGGATCCTGACTCCTTTTCCGGACACCTGTGGATTGGGATCCGCAGAGCCGATCACGACCTTTGCGATCTTTTGTCCGATGATCGCTTCCGTGCAGGGTGGCTGCTTCCCGTAATGACAGCAGGGCTCTAAGGTCACATAGATCGTTGCCCCTTCGGCAGACTCTTTCAGATTCGCAATGGCATTTCGCTCTGCATGAAGCTCTCCGTATCTGGCATGATAACCTTCTGCGATCACGCGTCCGTCTTTTACAATGACTGCCCCGACAAGCGGATTGGGATTGGTGGCACCGACTCCTCTTTTTGCCAGCTCGATCGCACGGCGCATATAATCCTGATCTGTCATCCTTCGCCTCCTGTTTGTATAGTATCCGGATATGCCTGTGTTTCCTGCAAGGGTCCCTTGCCAATGCATACAGCACATATTCCGCTTCAAAAAAAGCCCCAAGTATCCATCGATACTCAGGGCTTATCTTTTCTTCTGTGCAGAAACGCTTCTGCTCTTTTACAGCAGATCGTTCTCGCCTTTACGTTTCTTCTCTCATCCAGACTCTACTGTCGGCTCCGGAATCTCACCGGATCATGCCTTGCGGCTCGCGGGCTTTACCGCCGGTAGGGAATCTCACCCTGCCCTGAAGATCATATATTCGGCAAGCATCCACATCCCGAATGCTCACTCAACTACTCCTAACATAGCACATCCGATATCATCTGTCAAATCACTCCGTTTAATATCCGTTACTATTCACAGCCGTACTTCTTATCTGACTTTTACGCTCGGATTCTGTCCTTTCTTTCCAAACAGCTTTGCATAACTCTTCTTTTGTTTCTTCGGTACCTTAATGACCGCCTTTTTGTAGATTCCTTTCAACGCATTTTTTCCAACTGTCTTAAGCACAGCAGACTTCACTGTGATCTTCTTCAATTTCTTGTCGCCCTTAAATGCGTTCGCACCGATCCGGGTAACCTTTTCCGGGATCGTGATGCTCTTAAGTGCCGTGCAGCCCGCAAACGCATTTTTACCGATGGAAAGAATCTCTCCGGACAATTTGATGTCTGTCAGCTTCTTATTGCCTTTCAACGCATTGTCCGCAATCGCTGTCACCTTGCAGGTACATCCATTGATCACAACCGAAGCGGGTACAGTAATCTTCTTAGCCGCTTTATCCGCACTTTGTTTTACAGCCACTTCCGGTGCCGAAGCATCAGAGACGGTCACGATGTAAACCAGATCACCGACAGTCTGTACAGTCCCTTTTGCAGGCACTTTCTGTTCCGGCTGTTTGGAAGGTTGCGGCTTTTGCTCTTCTTTCCCCTGCTGTGCCTTTTTATCTGCTTCTTCCTTTTCGGCTTTTGCCGCTGCATATGCCGCTTTGATTTCGGTAAGCTTATCGCTGGCACTTGCCGGAAGCGCCTCTTTTTCCTCTTTTGTCAGTTTGTCATAGGCTTCCTGCGCTGTTCTGACTTTTTCACCGCTCTCCCAGGTGACCGTACCGACTTCAAGGATCTTACCGATCACTTCCGCAATATGCATCTGCAGGGTGGTCGGTTCTTCTTTCTGACCCTGTGCATTCTCATCTGCATACACCTTAAGATCTGCCAGTCCGATCCAGTTTCTGTCATCCGGTTTCTGAAGAGAAAGTTTCACATAGCGTCCCTTCATGCTCTGCTCCGGTTCGATCACATCCTGCATCTGCGTCTTGCCGCTGGCAGTCGGGTTCTCATAAAACAGTTCATAATCTGTCCCGTTTTCGGACAGCTCAACCTTATAAGCAAGTCCATACCAGTCATAGGTCGCTAATTCTATTTTGCCGATCGGATAGCTCTTTTTCAGATCCACGATGATATTCGCTGTTGCATCCCCGCCGGGGCTCCATACAGTCGTCTCGTCTCCATCCACAAGATAAGAACCGGGATGTCCGCTTGCTTCCTTGCTCGCAGTCACCGGCTTTTGCAATGCCAGATCTCCGGTCGGTACCTCATTGGATAAATTCCCGCTGAATTCGCCTGACATTGCTCTCGCATTTCCGTCATACAATCCTTCGATATCATCCACAGGATACACTCTGGCAACATAGGAACCTTTTTCCGGTAATACCGCGCTGCCAAGCTCAAAGTGAAGTGTTGCAAAAGCGCCCGGCTTCATGGCAGTGTTATCCAGCCAGTCTGTCGTCCAGACGGAATCGATCTGTTTCCCGCTTTCATCAAACAGATCCAGTCTTACCTTTCCATAGCTTTTCATATTATCGATGATCTCCACATCCACGGTCGTGAAGATCCCATAATCCTTGCGGACATCCGTGATCTGTGCCGGATAGGCCGCTACGGCTCCTGCATTGAATTTGTCGGGATAAAATGCATTCGGTGCCCCGCCTGCCGCCAGGATCTCATCCGGCACTCTGTCCGGTTGTGTCTCACTGCGATGGTCCATGTAGTCTCTGTACAGATCCTCCAGCACCTGTGCCTGTACATACTCCACCGTGTCTTCCTGTGCTTCTGCGCCTTCCTCATAAACTCTTTTTACTTCGGAAGCAAAGATATAGCCGGCATTGTTCGCACCATGATCATTGATATGCGTCAGGTCATTAGCCCCGTAGATCTTATCACAGGTGTAGTAAAAAGCAGCCAGTGAGTAGTTGTTCTTTCCAACGGTATCATTGCCGGCTGTCACACTCTCCAGGAAAGAAAGCCATCTTTCGTTCAGATCGATAAACGCTGCATCTGTCACGCCATCCGTGATCCCTTCTTTCACAAGATCATCCAGATACGCCTGCGCCGCACTCTTTCCGCCTGCCCAGGCAGCGGCATATTCTTCCGCTTTTGTCAGACCGCCGTAGATCAATGCCTTCACATATCCTTCTCCTGCCACGGAATAATCTCCGAGCGTGGAGCTCCAGCTGTTGGATGCAGCCTGATACTGGGTCTGCATCCGTCTGTCGATCGGTCCGACCACGATCAGCTTTGCACCGGCCTTGTGCGCCGCCTCATAGTATTTTTTCAGGCACTTGACATAGCCGGCCACGCCATCCGTCTTATGATTATGTCCGTATTCAACATAGAGATAATCGCCTTCCTTCAGCTGTGCCACCGCACTGTTAAAGTGAAGACTGTCATTCGCTGCCAGACCGCCTTCGCCCTGGTTGGAGAGCATCACATCCTGGAAATAAGCTGTGATTCCCTGCCCTACGCCGGTATAATTCTGAAGCGGATAAGAAGGCACATAACCGCTCTGGTCACAGCCGGTAGAGTCACCACACAAAAAGATCACGGGACTGTGCTCGATCCTGGTCACTTCCAGTGCCGCAAGGGCAGCATTTTTTCCTGCCACGGCAATATTTAACTGTGTATCCTTATACAGTCCCTTGGGATCTGATTTTTGAAAATAGACATTTGTCACTGCCGCATTGAAGGTGATCTCTTTCGTTTCTCCGGGTGCAAGTTTTAACCCTGTCACGATCTGGTGACGTCTCTCACTGTAAAGATTTACCTCAGCTTCTTCCTTCGTGCTGGCATTGGCAACCGTCGCATGAATGGTAAAATAACTGTCTTCCTCCACATTTAATGCAAAGCGGACCGGCATGGAACCATCTCCCATGTCATAGGCATCATTTACCTCAGCACCTTCATAGCTGATCGTCCTGTCTGCATATACATAGTCATCCGCAGGTTGCTTTCCGCTCCCGGCGTTGTGCAATGTGATCTCCATTCCGGGATCCATGATATAGCCGTCCGTACGGTCTCCATCCGGTCTGTCCGATGCCAGATATCCCTTCTCACCGATTCCCAGAAAGCCATAGGTATAACCTGTTTCCCCATCCGTGTTCAATCCCGTGGCACCGTCTTCAAAATAAGTGCGGTCCTCATCCACTCCGATCCATCCGTCAGCGACCTCTCCGGGATCACCAAAATCAAACTTCAGCGTGTCTCCGATCTGCGGTGTCTGTGCAACCGTTTGCGCATCTGCCGAAAAAAAAGTGCCGCCTCCCAGGACGCCTCCGACAAACAGTCCGGCACTCAGTGCAAGCACTGCTGCCTGTTTTCCTCGTTTTTTGTTCATACCCATTTTCTTCTCCTTTTTTATTTCATTATTCCCCGTATGCTTCTCTGTCCGGAATATCTGTCACGCCGTTTCCTTCTCCCGGCAGATCTGCATATCTTATGTCATTTATTATAACACTTCCTGCTTAAGTATGTCCATCCAAAAAAGGCCATGCACTGCAAATATGTCAATATGTTGCAGAACATGGCCTCATTCTTATTTAATCTTCACAGTCGTTGTTTGTCCCTTTTTCTTAAAAAGCTTCTCATAACTCTTTTTTTGTTTTCCCGGTACCTTAATGACCGCCTTTGCATGAATGCCTTTCAGCGCATTCTTCCCGACCTTCTTAAGAACCGTCGACTTCACTGTGATCTTCTTTAAGTTTTTATCTCCTTTAAACGCATTCGCACCGATCGATACAACCTTTTGCGGAATCGTGATGCTCTTAAGAGCCGTACAGCCGTTAAATGCATTCTTGCCGATCGTGGTGATGTTTACCGGAAGCGAAACGCTTTTCAGCTTTTTATTTCCTTTAAAAGCATTATCCGCGATACCGCTTACCCGATAGGTGATACCGTTTATCACGATCGATGCAGGTACACTGAGTTTCTTTACATTCTTATCCACCGCCTGCCGGAAGGAAACCTCCGGAGAGGAAATCTCCGCACCGGTCACAATATAAACCGCGCCCCCGACTGTCTGCAGCGTTCCCTTTGCAAGCGGTTTCTTTGCTGCCTCCTGCGCCGCTTTTTGTGCTGCCTGCTCTGCCGCCTTTTTCTGATCGTCTGCCGCTTTGATGGACCGGTATAAGGCTTCCGCCGTTTTGAATGCTTCCAGCGTTTCTTTTGGCACATATGCCTTCTGTGCATCGGTCAGGGCATTATATGCCTCCTGTGCCGCTTTCACCTCCTGTGCGCTCTCCAGAGTGATCGTGCTGTCTGCCAGTGCTTCCATCTTATCGATCGCCTCTGTTACCACTGCCGGCTCATCCTCTGATTCGTTGGCAAGCAGGATCGTACAGATATTTAAATATGCATTGGCAGGTGCATTATAGCGCAGATATTTTAACTCTACCGGCTCATCAAAGTCCACATAAGCCGCCCCGTCTGCCGGTGCCGATGTGATCTTGTACAAAAGTTGCCATTGTGAACCGTCCATAGAATATTCAAAGGTACCTCCCACCAGTCTGTCATAATAGCCGCTTCGTCCCGAATAAGAAAGTCTGGTAAAAGTAACAGGCTCCGGATATTCTATCGCTGTCCATGCCGCAGAGGCATCCCAGCCGCCGCTTGCTGTTACAAGGTCCGGATGAGTGGAAGCATCACCGTCCCACGCATATTCCGGGTGGGTATTGGTTCCCGGCGCACTGCTTGTGATCTTACCGGTGCTGTTATCGATCGGCTCATAGACCTCTACCAGCAGTTCGGCCGCCTCTTTCAGCTCCCGGATCCCGTCTTCGATCTCTTTTGCGGATACTTCCTTTTCCTCCATAAGTTTTTTCGCTTTTTTGATCACGTTTTTGTATATGCGATAGCTTCGCTTCGTATAAAGTGCGGCATCAACCGCCTCTGCTTCCCTGATCTGCGCTTTCAGAGGTGCAAAACTTACCAGTGCCTTCTCTGCCTGTCTCACTTCTTCAATAGCCGCAAGGATCGTCTCTTCGGAAGCATTTGTTCCTTCCAGTGCCTGCAGTTTTTCTCTGGCACTTTCAAAAACATCATAGCTGTCATTTGTATAATCGCCTCTTTTCAGAGACTCCACAGAAACAAGTGCCTTGTAGATCGTCTCATCATTCACGGCAGGTGTATAATTCTTTTCCACAAAAGCCCTGGTGATCTCAAATTTATCAAAGCGCGGCGCATGATCATCCACCACTTCACTGAACTTATAGGAATTATCATTTGCAAATACGATCGTATTTTCGCCTGCGTCCAATTCCACATCCATGATCACATTTTCCACTACTTCCCAGGAAAGTGTATTTCTGAAATAAACTGTCTCCGGCTCTTTCCCGTTCACGATCACCTGGGCATAGCGCTCTACCAGATCGGTATTGTAAGGATGTACGTAATTCGAACCGTCTTTCCTTTTCATGACCGGTGCCGGCTCGTCATTGGTATAGTACATGGACAATTTGTAGTTGCCCTTCTGTGCCACTTTGACCTTCATCGTAAGTGTATTGTCCGCCTTGCCGCCTCCGATGCCGTCAACCACAACACCTCTTGAAGCCTGAACGGTTTCGGTTTTTGTCACATCTCCGGACAGGCTTCCTGCTTCGGCTTCTATAACCGTCGCTGCCTCCTGTGTGATCCGTTCATCTTTTACAAAAGTCACTTTATCCAACACGATGGGTTCCGTACTGTCAAACACGATCGCATTGACGCCGGCGGTCAGATAAATCCTGCCCAACTCAGCCTCCCGGATGATATTCTGATCATTTTTCGTCGCCAGATCCGTCAAAGGTATCTGCTTCTTGCCTACCTCTGCCTGAGCTGTCGCATCCTTTCCGTAATCAAATCCGATCTTACTCACACTAAGGGTTCCTTGTGTCGTGCCTGCATAAAACAGACTGGTATCATACAGGCCATCCTCTCTTACCACAACGTACACCGTGTTCTCACCACTGCCCTTCACAGCTCCGCCACCATGATAGCCGGACACGGTATTGTCATAACCATAGCTGCCGTTTATGGCTTCTTCAAATTCCACCTCGCTGCCTGCCACATCTTGTTGTACGCTGATCAGATCCAGTTTATCCTGGGATGCCACCTTGCGGATGCTTCCCGGCACATTCGTCTGATCGTCTCCGTAATGCGTCACCGTGATCGTATGCTTGCCTGCTTTCAGGGAAAGCTTCACGGATTCATAATTATAATAGCCGGATTTTACCGTGGACTTATACTCCAGGATCTGTGCAGTGGATTCATCATCATCCACGACCAGCTTATTATGCACCACGCGTCCGATGGCACGGTTTTGCCCGGAGGCATCCTCCACTAAAGTTACCGCATTGACGAAAGGTGCCGCCACGGAATAATAAACCTGTGCCTCATAGATGCCGTCCTTTGGCACTTCCACGTTGTATTTTACACCGTCCTTCTCACTGAAAATGTTTTCCACATCCGAGCGGTTGGATCTGGCCAGATCACTTCCGCCTGTTCTGGATACAGCTTTCGCATTGCCAAGAAGTGTCGCTTCTTCGGCTTCGTAGGTTGCGGACCATTTGGCCTCATAATCGGAAATATTCATGGTCTTTTCGGATTCGGAGGGAGTGATCAGTGCAAAATAAGCATCTAAAAGATCACAATCCTCCAGGATCAGGCTCAGAGTCCCTGCATTGTTAAAAGCAATTTCTCCCTCGAATACCACCGGTGCTTCATAAGCAAATCCCTGATGCCCGGTATATTTGGAACGATACAGCTTCACATGGGCACTCTTTGCACCCGCAAAGGATGCCTGCTCCTTCAGATTCTTAAAACGGATCACCTGTGTTCCGTCATGACCGCCAAACAGACTGTAAACTGTTTTGTTCTCCTCATCGATACTGGTCAGACCATAAAGAGTATCGCCTTTTTTGGCAGAGGATGGGGTCTGTACATTTTCTTTTGTCATCTCGGTCTTTTTGCCGCGCATCTGCGCATAAAAACGGTATACCCACCAGCCTCCGTTCGGCTTATTGGCACCGGCTGCCAGCTCATTTAAGGAATTGGCAAGTCCCCAGTACGGAAGGGAAGCATACGTATCTTTCTCATCATAGATGGCAAGCCAGTTGACTAAAGGTCCAGGAGCTCCCACATCTTCAAAGTTCGCTGTCTCATTGACAAAGAACATCGGCTCGATGTCGCTCCCCGCATAATAGGTCGTAACCATGTCCTTGATCTGTTTATACTCTGTTGCAAAATTCACCAGCTTATCCTTCTGCAGATCATGCCAGGTAATGATCTCCGGCAGACATCCGTTTTTCTTACAAAAATCAAAGAACGTCCGGTAATAGGTCTGATTGTATACGGAGAAATTGGGACCTGCCACCTTTGCAAACGGATCAATATCCTTTACCGTATTGTAAATCTGAAGCCAGTCCTTACAGAAGGACTGGATATTTGTGCTGTTCATCGGATTATACCAGATGCCGTCCGGTTCATTGAAGAGAACATAGCTGTATCGTGCCTTCTCCTCTTTAGTCTTCCCTTCTGTCATCTTCGTCACGATGGATTCCACTTTTTCGTTATAATCATTAATGCCATTGTACTCATACGGCCACTCCAGATAATAATCCTGCAGATAGACCTGTATACTCTCCACACCATTGGAGGTAAGATAATTCGTCAGACGATATGCATCTCCGGAAGGATGCTGCTTTCCGTCCGCCGCCTTTTGTACCAAAAGCTTCGGTGCGATGGCGGATACCATCTCGGTAGACGGAACATTTACTTCACTGATCCCGTACAAAAATCCTGTGGAGCCATGGAACACCTCTGTAGTCTGTTTGTCCAGATCAAAGGATAAAGTCGGCTCCGACTCATATCCGTCTGTCTCATCGATCACCTGACCGTATTCCTCCACATAGATCGCCGATACCTGTTGTGCGCTAAGTGCCATATTATAAAATCTGAAATCATCATAAAGTGCACAGGTATCTTTGTCTGAGGTATAAACACTTCGTCCCAGAGCGCTGTAGCGGAACGTATCCATCTCATCAAAAAACTTTGCCAGAGTCGCCGCAGTATTATTGGTCAGATCCGTGGCTGTGATCGGTTTGCCGTTCATGTATACCGTAAATCCGTCTTTGGTCACGCTTGCGGTCAGATAGGACCAAGCCCCATTCCCGAGCGGCTGTCCCAGCTCCACGCGCGCTTTTGTTTTATCGGCGGTATTCACGCAAAAGTCATAGCGGGTACTCGCACTGTCCGTACCGCCTACCACCATGGTAAACTCCGGATCCACCCAATCGTTGCTGATTCCCTTTTCATATTTTCCAAGCTCGGTGGAAGACGCTTCAAAAATGCGGTTGTAATGTGTATTGGATACCGTATCCGCCTTGACCCAGAAACTGATCGTGAAGGCATCCTCCACTCCTTTAAACAGATCCTGTGGAAGGGAAAGATAACCTGCCCCTACACTTCCGCCCGGAAGGGATAAGACATCAGATCCTCTCTCTTCATCATAAATCACCGAAACGTCTCCGCTTCCTCCCATAACAGCGTCTGTATCATCCGGACTGTCAGCCGTAACAGAAGCTGTACCGGAATTATCCACTGTCTTATCCATCACGTTTTCAAAGGTATACTCATAAGCCGGTTCCGGAAGAACCTCCTTTGCCTGCGTTGTTGCAGTAAAGCCGTTATAAGGAAGGCTTCCCGTCACAAGCGCGGCTGACATGATCCCTGTTATTAGTCTTTTTGCTCTTACCTTTTTCAAAAGAATTCTCCTTTCTGAAAGCCGTTCTCTTATCCTAAAAGTACGGCAATTGCCTTTTTGCTTTCATCGGTGCGGCAGACAAGCTCATCGCCCTGCAGCCGGACATCTGCTGCATCATCCGAATAAATCTTTTTGATCGCCCAATTTTTATAAGTGCCGACCGGTATCCGTATTTCCCGTGTCTGTTCAAAAATATGGATCAATACCATCGCACTGTCCTCCCCCTGTCTGAAAACCCCCTGCCAGCCTTTGGGATGACGGTATGCGGTCTGGTCTGTCCCGTATCGTCTGGTGATGCCTTTGCGGATAACGGGCACCAGCTCTTTATAAAAGGCAATGCCTTCTTCGATCACTCTCCACTGTTCTTTTGATAAAAACGTGACATCACCTGAAATACACATTCTTCCCAGAAACGTACTTGCCACCGACCATGCGATTCTTTTTAACGAATCCTCCTTTCTGATCACTGCCCAGATCTGACTCTGCGCGGGAAGTATGACACGATGCAGATTTGCTGCGATGATGGGGATCTCCTCGCACTCATGCGCATCGGAAAACGATGCCATGCTCATCCTGCTCATGCTTAACGGCTCCAGCCTGTGTCCGCCGGATGCACAGTTTTCCAGAACGATCCCCGGCACTTCTTTTTTAACCTTCTCCAAGAAGGCAAGAGAAGCCTCCATATTCTGCCGTAGTCCTTCCCCCAAAGATTCCGCTCCGTCGCAGCCGATTCCGATCGTATCATTGCAATCGATCTTCATATATTCAAATCCATATTTCTTTAAAGTCCCGATCACCTTCTTTGTCAGATAATCCTGCACCCATTCCTCTTTCATATTCCAGAAACGACGCATGGATGTCGTAAGCACTTCACCGTCCCTATGCAGCAAATGCTCTGTCCTTTGATAAGCCTCTGCCGACTCACCCACATTCTCGATCTCAAACCAGATTCCGGGCTTTAATCCTGCCTCTTTGATGGCATCCACCGTCTTTTGCAGACCTTCCGGGAACAATGTTTTTGAGACCTCATAGTCTCCCATCATGACATCCCATGGGATTCCTTCCTTTTTGTACCATCCGCAATCTATGACAAAGTAGGAAAAGCCTCTGCCCCGGATCGCATCCAGAATCCTGCGGATATTCTCGGAAGACGGACAGCCCCAGGTGGTACAGTACTCGTTGAAGATCACGGGGAGCTCCTTCTCGCACTCCGGTCCTGCCTCCAGATAGGGCTCCATTGCTTCTGTCAGTCTGTCGGATAATACCTCCGCATCTCCCCTGCAGACGGATAGAATGGCCCACGGTGTTTCAAACCTTTCTCCCGCTCCCAGTTTCTTCATCCAGTGCCCGAACTCTCTGTCTGCCAGTCCTCCCGACACAGAAAGCGCATCATCCTTCCGATAGATTTCCATCTGCCATGATGCATTGTGCGCAAGCATTGCCCCCCAGAGCACTTTCTGTCTGGTATCTTCCACCGCCAGATAAGGGAAATAGCCGTTAACCGGCATAGAACCGGTCTGTCCGAACCGCTCGGCACGGATCGCATGTCCGGCCCAGGATGGCTCCAGCTGCAATTCTTCCACAGTTCTCGTCTCTGCTCTTCCTTCCATGCTCCATACACTCCGGATCCGGTGGATTTGCAGCGCATCCTGTCCGTCCCCCCTTGCAAACGGCGTAATGCCGCCCAGCGAAAAGCTGGACAGCAGTTCAACGGTACAGGTAGTGTCTGAAAGATTTTCCACTTCTGTCCGGCACAACAGATACTTCGTTTTCTCTCGATATGTAAGCAGATGCCGCACACTCAGACTTTCCCGATAGGAAAGTCCGGTACAGACGCAGGTCGTTTCGCCGTCTTTTATCACTTTCTGATCCTTGTAGCAAAGAAGCCCGACCGACCCGCTCTGACGCATTGTCCTGCCGCCGGCATAGCCTCCCGGGTAACTGTCCCCTGCGAGCTTTAGCTGTACCAGGCTGTCCACCGTCTGTTTTTTTTCTTCCCAGGAAACAATGCTGCTGTTTGCGGGAACCAGTATTAACTCCACGCCACCTGTCTCTTTGTCGATATAATAGCGGCATTCCATGTCGCCAAACACATATTTCTGTAATAATTCTACCATAATCAACTCCTGAATAACATCCCGTTTTTATCCTTTTACAGCACCTACCGTCATTCCCTTGATGAAATACTTCTGAAGACTCATAAACAGCACTGCGATCGGCAGCACCGAGATCACGATCGCCGCCATGGCCGTGGTATAGTCACTGGTCTGTGCAGAGAACAAAGACTGTATCGCAACCGTCAGCGTCTTTAGCTGCTTCTTGCTGACATAAAGACTTGCCAGCAGATAATCATTCCAGATCTGGAATGACTGCATGATGATCAGCGTTGCCATTGCCGGCTTTAAAAGCGGCATCACGATCTTAAAGTATGTCTGATAGACCGAACAGCCATCAATCCTTGCCGCCTCCTCCAGTTCGACCGGGACGGTTGACATGAAGCTTGTCATCAAAAACACCCCGAAGGAAATCCCTGTCGCCACATACATAAAGATGATCCCAAACCGCGTATTGGTCAGCTTCAGATTGTATCCGATCATATAGATCGGAAGAAACAGCGCCTGATACGGGATCAGTATCCCGATGATAAAATAGACATAGCAGAATTTGAAAAAGCGCTTTTTACATCTGGCGATCGCCCACGCGGTCGGCCCGCACAGTAAAACCAATAGCACAACACTGACAGCCGTATAAAAAAGTGTATTGGTAAATGTGTGCACCATATCCAGTTTTTCAAATGCCTTTCGATAATTGTCTATCTGAAAGGCCTGCGGCAGACTTAACGGGCTGGTCAGGTACAGTTCCTTTTTTGTCTTAAGTGAATAATTGAGGATGATCATAATCGGTGCGATAAACGCCAGTGCCACGACCGTCATGATGATCTGTGTAAAAAGAGTCTGTTTGGTATAGGGCTGTCCGGGCAGCTCATCCCCTTTTCTTCGTCTTTTGCTCATGCCTGTACCTCCCTTGCTTTTAATTGTTTTACCTGTATCAGCGCCACCAGCAGAAGCGCAATGACAAGTGTCACCGACATGGCGGAACCGTAGCCATACTGTCTTGTATTGATCGCCGTGGTATAGGTCTGATAGATAATGGAAGTAGATGCCCTTCCCGGTCCCCCCTTCGTGGACGAAACCAAAAGATCATAAACCTTTAAAGAACCTGTTGTGATACCCACCACACAAATGGTGATAGCGGGAGCAAGCATCGGGATCGTGATGTTGAAAAACCGGCTCACGCTCCCGGCACCATCCACTCTCGCCGCTTCATACAGTTCTGCCGGAATGGACTGAAGGCCAGCCAGATAGATCAGCATCCAATAGCCGATCCACTGCCAGTTGTTGGCGATCAAAAGCCCCGTCAGAACGGTATCTTTGTTTCCGAACAAAAGAAAATCAAAGTGTGTGCCAAGCAGATCATTGACTGCCGGGAGCACATTTGAATACATTTTCAGCCAGATAAATCCCACGATCAGCGAGCTGATCAGACAGGGAACAAAGAATGCCGTACGGTATAATTTCTGCGCTTTGATCCCACTGTCAAGTGCTACGGCAAACAACAGCGCAAATACATTCTGTATGATCGTGTTGCCGATCGTAAAGCGGATCGTAAACCACCAGGCAGACAAAAAATCCCTGTCATGAAACAAGTCGATATAATTTTGAAATCCCACATACTCCTTCACCTTTGACATGCCATCCCAACTGGTGAAGGAATATCTGAGTGCCATAAGCATTGGCAGGATCAGCCCTATCGTAAAAATAATAAAACCCGGAAGGACCAATACCAGATACTGGCGTGTCATTTTTTTTGTCATATTTTTTCCCTTCTGTCTTCGTATATTCTGTTTCCTGATCCCATCTCAGAAAGTCCGGACATGATCCCGGACTTTCTGCTCCATCCGATTACGGGATAAAGAAATATCTGTCGCCGTCTAGTTGGCACTGCTGGCATCCACTCTTGCATCCGATGCCTTCAGTGCATCCTCAAACGTACAGTCGCCCTGCAGCCATGCAGCGATGTCTTTGGCGTTCTCCTCCTGGAATCCGCCCCATACCAGCTGATTGTTGCCCAGTGTCACATCCACGATCATCCCCTTTGCCGCGTAATCATCAATATCCGCCTGACTGGGATTGGCAAAGGTCGGTGTCACATCCTTTAACATGGCAGCTGTCTTGGTATAATCATAAATCTCAACCGCCAGTTCCTTGTCATTTGTGAGCACATCCAAAACACAGTTGATCGCATCCTGATGTTCACTGTCCGCACTGGTCATGATCGTAATGTTCGGCTCAAAGATCAGCTTGGAGTCTCCGGTCTGATTCGGGAACGGAAAGATACCAAAATTGAAATTTTCATCAATATCCAGGAAATTCTGGATCGACCAGGAACCGGAAACCTTCATGGCTGCCTCACCCTTCACCATTTTGGCATCACAGTCTGTCTGCTCTGTCGAAAAAGTCTCCGGGAATGTATTCTGATAGATCAGCTCATTGTATCGGTAGGCTGTCTTCATTTCTTCGCTGTCTGCAAACGAAGTCTTGCCCGCCCGGAAATCATCTCCCCACGTCGGATTATGATTAAATACATCGTTCATGGCAAATTGCATCGTCACATTGCCGATCGACCAGGTATCCACCATATGGCTTGCAAACGGTGTGATCCCTTTTTTCTTGCAATCGTCAATGATCGCCTGAAGCTCATCTACTGTCTTTGGGATCTCCCATCCGTTTTCTTTGAACATATCCTTGTTATAATATACGCCCTGATAAAGTGCATTGTAGACGAGTCCATATGTTTTTCCGTCGATCGTAACATTCTCGCTTGCTGCGTCCAGAACCCGGTCCAGATAGGTACTGTCAATCTCCCCCAGGATCCCCTGCGGTGCATAGGTCGCAACATCCTGTGCCTTGCCGATCATGATATCCGGAAGCCCGGACTGCATATACTGCTGCATCTTGGGCTGAAAATCATTTCCCCAGTCCACACACTCCCATTCCAGAGTGATATTGGGATATTTTTCGGCAAGTGCTTCATCGATCATATCCTCGATCCCTGCATCTGTCGTGGACTGCCCTGCCAAAACCGTCAGTGTCACTTCTTCCGACGGCTCTTGTGTTGTTTCATCGGATTGACTTTTTTCTTCTGCCGCCGCAGAAGCGTCTGTCTCCGTTTTTTCTGCCGTCTCCTTTCCGGATGTTCCACATCCCGAAAGGACCGATGTCAGCATAGTCATGCTCATAAGAATGGTCAGCATTTTTCTTTTCATTTCGTTTAGTTCCTCCCTTGCTTTACTAAAAATACAATTGTTTTTTGCCGTTCGCGGAAAGCTGTATTCTTAAGCTCATCCGTTTACATCTATCAGTTTATCTTTTTTCCCAAAAGAGAAATAGGATATTTTTGAAAAAAAGACTTGCACTTTTTTGAACCCGTCAAAAAGTACAAGTCTTATCCGCTTCAGATCCCTGCCCGGTATTCCCTCGGACTGTATCCTGTCATCTTCTTAAACACTCTGTTAAAATAAGTATAATCATCATACCCGGTCCGAAAAGCCACTTCTGCAAGGCTGACAGACTCATCCCGCATGATCTGTTTTGCTTTTTCGATCCTCCTCTGCGCGATGTAAAGCATCAGATTCGTACCGGTTTCCTGTCTGAACATTCTGGAAAAATAAGAGCTTTCCACTCCAAAATGCTCTGCCAGAAAGGTCAGGGAAAGTTCTTCGACATAATGATCATTGACATACTGTACAGCTTCCTTCACCACCTGCCGTATGCTTCCGCTTTCTTTTTCCCTGTCGTTCTCCATCGCTGATAAAATAAACTCTCGCAACGCCTCGCACAAAGGTTCTGCCTCCAGTCCCTCCATGATCTTATCGATCATCTCCACCATTTCTTCCAGATCGATGAGATTGACCGTGTTGTTTTTCTCCGCCTTCTCATCCATAAACAGATTGCAGATCTTCTTGACTGCCTGTTTCAGATGAATGTACTCCCATTTCTTTTGCGTACAGTCTGCGATCCCGATCTTTTCAAACACATAGGTGCAGATTTTTTCGGCATCACCGCTTTTCATCAATCTTTTCAGAGTACCGGTCATCTCATCCGTAAGTACGCTTTTGAGATAGCATCCGGTATCGTCCTGCTTTTTTCCTCTTATGATCACACTCTTTTTTTCATACGGTCTTGTCATGAAAAGAGAGACGCACTGGATATATCCCGAATGAATACTTTCGATCGAATATGCCGGTTCACTGATCGTGATGCTTACCACACCTTTAGCCGCATTTTCCAGAAGAGTCAGGATCTTTGATGCCATCCGGTATTGTTCCTCATCATCCAGCTGGGAAATGATCACAAACTCATTGGAACGATAGATATGATTAAAGATCAGCAGGGTATTATTCTGTAATATCTGTCTGAGTTTCTTTTTGATCTCACTGGATAAATACGTCCGGTCATAATCATATTGTTTCATCAGCTCCGACATGGAATGAAGCTTGACTAACATCACGCTGTATCCGGCTTTTTCCTCCATCGTTTCGATCGGCACCGCCGGCACGAAGGGAGATTCCTCTCTTTCCAGCAAAGCGCTTAATTCCCTGTCCTCGATCAAAGACGATGCTTTATCGATTTCCCTGCGGTCCTGTTCTCTTTCCGCCAGAATATCCATTGCCTTTGTCAGAGCATTGATCAGATCGATCTTGGAAACCGGCTTGAGCAGATAATTGATCGCTCCCGCTACCAGTGTGCTTTTGACATAAGCAAAATCATCATATCCGCTGATCACAAACACCACCACATCCGGATATTTTTCGCGCACCTGTTCTACCAGCTCCACGCCGTTTACAAACGGCATATTGATATCTGTGATCAGAATATCCGGGCATTCGGCCGGAATACGGTTTAAGACCTCCTCTCCGTCTTTCGCCGGTTCCAAAAAGTGCAGATCATATTCTTCCCAGTCGATCATGGTACGAAGCTTTTCCCTGGTCCAGTACTCGTCATCCGCGATCAGTATCTTATACTCCTTCTTTGTCATTGCCAAGCTCCTCCATACGCATACACGGAAGTCTCAGGCGCACGATCGTCCCTGTTTTTCCATCACTTTCTATTGTCAGTCCGAACTGTGTTCCATACAGCATTTTCATACGTGCATGAATGTTAAAAAGACCGACCGAAGTCCCCTCTTCCATTGCCCTGGTGTCATTCTGCCGCAGCCTCTCATTCATACTCTCCGCATCCATACCCACGCCGTTGTCTTCGACAATGACTTGCAGGATTTCGTTCTCCCGGCAGACCTTGATCAGAATCTTCTTATCGCCGCGCTTGTTCCGCAAGCCATGCTGAATGGAGTTTTCCACGAGCGGCTGGATGGAAATGCGGGGAATGGAATTTTGCAAAACACTCTCATCGATCTCAAACCGATAAGTGATCTCATCCCGCATTCTGACATTCATGACATAAATATAATTCTTCAGATGCACGATTTCCTGGGAAACCGTTGCATAAGGCGTCTTCATACTCAGACTGTAACGGAAGATACTGGACAACGACTGGCAGAGATTGCTGACCATATTACAATTCTGAATTTCCGCTATACTGCTCATCGTGTCCAGCGTATTATACAGAAAATGAGGATTGATCTGCGCCTGCAGCGCCTTATACTCTGCTTTATTCAGTAAAAGTTTTGTCTCATATTCCTGTCCGATCAGCGTCTCTATCCGGTCAAGCATCTGATTGAATTCCAGTCCGAGCTCTCCGATCTCATCCTTTTTCAGATAAGAGACTCTCTTTTTGGTGTCACCGCTCTTGATCTTGCGTACCGTGGTCGTCAACTGCTCGAGCGGTCTGGTCAGAGTCTTTGTCACAAAAACCGTTACCAGGGTGATCAGCGCAGACATGACAAGTACGATCAGGATCAGATTCTGTGTCAGGGCATGCTGGTTCTGGTGCAGAATATGCTGTGGCACGATGGAGCAGGCCAGAATATTATATTTCTCCTGAGGCACCTGAAACAATACTTTGTTCTTCCGGTAAACATCAAACTCTCCTGTCCCGTTTTGGATTTTTTCCGTCACTGCCTCATAAAACTCCCGGTTGTCTTCTGTAAGGGCACCGCTGTGCACCAATACTCTGTCACCCTCCGGTTGCAGCCACATATACCCTTGCAGATGTGAACTGTACTTTTCCATGATCTTTACAAACGCACTGCTGTCCACATCACAGATGATATAACCCAGTTTGTCCTTGCTGCTTACCGTATCGTAAATCTTTAAACAGATACGCACGATATTCTTTTCCCGATAAGGATTATAATAACTCGAGATCAGGGTACTCTTCTCATCCGACTCAATGTATTCCCTGACCTTACCGGCATTGTTCTGCTCTTCCTGTTCATAGATATCTTTGGGATAATTATGCTTTGGCGTCACAGCCCTTCGATATGTACTGATGATCTCGTGATCGATCCTGTAAATATAAACTGCCACCACCTTATCGGAAGTGTCGAAGCGCGTTGTCGCAAGATTGTACGCCATCTTATAATAATCCTTCTGCAAATGCCCGTCCGAATTATCCTCCTTCAGGGCCTGCACAAACTGCTTCTCATTATAAACGGCGATCATATTGCTTTCGATCCTCTTCACAAAGGTGGTGATCTCATTTTGCATATTATTTAACAGATTATAGCTTTCATCCTTCGTCCAGCCATAGATCAGGTTGTCCGAAACCCTGATAAAAAGAACTGTCTGTAAAAGGAGCGCGACCAGCGTGCTCATAAGACAAAGGATCAGGATCTTGCCACGCATACTCCTGTATTTTTCCACTCGTCCCATATGTCCTTTGCTCCCATCCGCTTACGTCATTCTTCTATAAATGCCCCGGGGTTTTCTCAGATTTTATTTCCTTCTTCATCCACATACACCCAGTCGATGGTATACTGTTTTTCGATGGCATTCCCAAGATTTTTGACATAGTCTTCCAATAATTTCTGTGCCCGCTGCTGCGCGTTTGTCAAAAGGGCACTGTCATCGGCGGCTGTCTGCTCCATATTTTCCTGCGCCATTTTAAAGGCTTCCGTCTGATCCTCCGCCGTAACCTTCGCAGATTTACCATCCACGATAAAAGACTCCTCGGAAAGAGAATCCTTATCCACCCTGCAGTCTAAGATCTTCGCAGGCGGCATCGTGATCGCGACCCGGTCTTTCGACACGGCAATATTGACTAAAGACGCATCGATCCCGACTGAGACCACACCGGAATACTCTACCCAGAATTGTTTATCCTTCTTCCATAAAAACCATCCTGCGGCGTCTTCCTCTTTAAACTTCGCCACATTGTGATAATAACAATCCATAGTCGCCAGTTCGCAGATCGCTCTCATCTGTGTAGTCTGCGGTTCGATCACCACTTCCGGTTCTTCCTCCTCTTTTGCACAGGCTGCGCAAAGAGTCAACGCCAGAAAAAAACCGCATGCTATTTTCTTTTTCATCACTCCTGCGCCTCCTTGATCTCGATCGTATAGTCCGCATCCACCTGCTCCACGAACGGCTTCACCAGTGCTTCCACGATATTGTGTGCATTCTGCGTGGCAAGCTCATAGATCTCCTTCTCGGCCGTGCTTTCCTGCCTTGCATCCTCGATGCATTGTTTATAGGCCTGTTCGGAAACCGTGGAGGTATTGGCTTTGTTGTTTACAAAAATATAATCAAGAGTCCCGATATCCACATTCGGTTCCGCGAGCGATACCCGCGGCAGGATGATCAGGATCTTCTTTGCCTCCCGGTCGACACTGATCTTAATCTGCGAAAAATCGATCCCAGCTTTTACCGTAGCCTCATAAGAAACATAGTAATCAACCTTTTCCGCATTCTTTTCGTTCATGACTTTCGCGATGCCGTTATAGACCGCCTCAAAGGTGGAAAGCTCGCTGACATCCAGAATCTTCTGCAGGGATGCCGTCGTGATGATCTCTTTGTTTTCCTTCCCCGGACTGCCCAGAAAAAAGCCAAGGCACAGCGATAAGACAGCCAGTAAAAATACACACACCATCAAGGCACGAAACAACAGTTTTTCTTTTCGGTCTCGCTTCTTTTTTTCTGCTTTTGTCCCCTTGTTTTTAATCTCCCGATCAACTTCTCCTGCCACCTCATCTATGATTTCCACAGCTTCGGCCTCCACTGCGTCTGTGACAGTTTCCTCATCCGTCTGCGATGCCTTTTCATCCGCCATTTTTTATTCCTCCCATACTTTCCCCAACTTTCATTTGTTTTGGCCGGTCTGCCGCAGCAGGATCCTCTCTTTTACGGACACCGGAATGTTCCGCAGCCTTCTTACTGCTTCATCCCGCCCGGAGATTTCCTACAGTTCTACCAGCAACTCCACCGGACAGTGGTCACTACCCTCGACTTCATTATGTATGATCTGGTCTTTCACCTTTTCCATCAGACGCTCGGAAACGATAAAATAGTCGATCCGCCATCCTGCATTATTCTTTCTGGCATTGAAGCGATAGGACCACCAGGTATAGACACCTGTCGTATCCGGATACAGCCTGCGGTAGGTATCCGCAAATCCGGCACTTAAAAGCTCCGTCATCTTGCCGCGCTCCTCATCGGAAAATCCTGCGTTCCCCGCATTGCTCTTCGGATTCTTCAGATCGATCTCATTGTGAGCCACATTCAGGTCGCCGCAATAGATCACGGGCTTTTTCCGATCCAGTTCTGACAGGTAAGCCCGCATGGCATCTTCAAATTCCATGCGATAATCAATACGCTTCAATTCATTCTGGGCATTTGGCACATAGCAGCAGACAAAATAAAACGCTTCATATTCGCAGGTGATCACGCGCCCCTCATCTAAATGTTCTCCATTCATACCATAGGTGACCGATAGCGGTTCTTTTTTGGAATAAACCGCCGTACCGGAATAACCGGCCTTCTCGGCGCTGTGAAAATATTTGACATATCCTTCCGGCGAAAAGTCTGCCTGCTCCGGTTTCATTTTTGTCTCCTGAATGCAGAAGATATCCGCATCTGCCTCCTTAAAAAAATCTTCAAATCCCTTTTTCAAACAGGCCCGAAAGCCGTTTACATTCCATGTGATCAGTTTCATTTTGATTCTCCCGGTATTTTAAATGTATCCAAATCTTTTGTCGGATGTCATTCTCTGATATTCTTTTGCATCCGGCCGTAAAACAATTCATCAAATCTCTGACAAGGACCTACTCCAGAACATCAAATGCTGTCCCGCACGCCCAGGGGCTCCCGATGTCGCATCTGCCGTGGTGATAGGCCTTTTTCGTCTCGCCCTGCTTAAGTTCCTCTGAGGCCTTTACTTTTAACCGTCCGACGCCGGACGCTGTCATTTCATCCAGAAGAGCCATGACATTGTCAATATCCTGCTCCTCAATCTTTATCTCTTTTTTGAAATCGCTCATCATCTTCTCCTATTTAGAGTTCTGCATCCGAACAAATAGCGCATAATGGCAGAGAACATTCTCTGGCACTATTTTTCGGATACTGTTTTTTGAGTTCCGTATCCGAACAATCCTCGCAACTCTCCGATCAGATTTTGATCAACTCATACTGATCGGTTCCAAGACCGATTTTGACTGCATGCTCGATGCAGGATCTCCACTCGGTATCAGGATGTGTCATATGGAAATGATCATGTTCGTCATGCTCCTCCTCGTGCGCCCTGATATTCTCACCGAGAATGCTTGCCTCCACCGGCGGCATCTGATTGCAAAGATCCGCACAGGCCTGATCGAGCGCCACCGGATCAAAGGAAGCCAACATTCCCACGTCCGGGATGATCGGAATATCATTCTCTGCATGACAATCGCAGTTTGGCGATACATCACAGATCAAAGAAATATGAAAACAAGGTCTGTCTTTGCAAACCGCTAAAGAGTACTCTGCCATCTTATAATTTAACATGGCGATGGAATCCGCAAAATCCGCCGCGATCGCATTCTTCGGGCAGACCGCCAGACAGCGTCCGCAACCCACGCATTTATCATGGTCGATCACCGCTTTTCCATCCGCGATGCAGGGGGCATCATGTGCACAGATCCGCTTGCACGCACCGCATCCCACACAGGCAGTCTGATCTACGCTCGGCTTGCCTTCACAATGCTGTTCCATCTTGCCGGCCCTCGAACCGCATCCCATGCCGATATTTTTGAGCGCCCCGCCAAAACCGGCCATCTCATGTCCCTTGAAATGTGTCAGGGAAATAAAAATATCCGCATCCATGATCGCCTGACCGATCTTTGCTTCCTTTACATATTCTCCGTTGACCGGCACAAGCTGTTCATCTGTTCCCTTCAGACCATCACCGATGATCACGTGACACCCCGTCTGATAAGGAGAAAAACCGTTTACATACGCTGTCTCCAGATGATCCAGCGCGTTCTTGCGACTGCCCACATAAAGAGTATTACAGTCTGTCAAAAACGGTTTGCCGCCCAATTCCTTCACATAGTCCGCCACCACTCTCGCGTAGTTCGGACGAAGAAAGGCAAGATTGCCGTACTCCCCGAAGTGAATCTTGATCGCAGCATATTTATCCGCAAAATCAATCTGCTCAAATCCGGCCGTCTTCATCAGACGATGCAGCTTTTGCAGCAGATTTTCGTGCTCTGTTGCCTTAAATGTTGTAAAATATACATTTGCTTTTTCCATACCCTGTAGTCCTCCTGTCAATCATCTGGTCGTTTGCCTGCTTCATCCTCTCCGCAAAAGCCTTCATACGTCCCTGCGCCATTGCAGGACCGTTACTGTTATTTTACATGACAGATCCCTTTGCGTCAAAGAAAAAAATAGGATTATGTTCATCTTTTGCGGAATAATATTATGCCCGTTCCATTGAACCGCTCCCCGTCAAGTAGACAATTAAAAAAACAAAAACTTTCTGCCATCGGATTGTCGGTGATATGCTCCCTTTTAGGTAGACAAGCAAAATAATAAAAGCTTGTTGCCTAGAAGGGAGCATTATTTATGGGTA
>SVFN01000057.1 GCA_015056815.1 Lachnospiraceae bacterium
GAGAATTTGGGGGGATTTGAAAAATGAGCATAAAGAAAAAGCCCTTGGAATCTGGGCTAAAGATTCCGAGAGCCTATTATGGGGTAAGGGGGATTATGCTCAATTTCAACTGAAATGGCCACGCTTTCCCTAAAATAAAAAGGGCGTGTGAAAAAACTTTTCGTTTTTTCACACGCCCTTTTAATGATCACCAAAGATGTTCCAAAGTTTCCATTGCCTTTTGGATGTTCGAATAATACAGGATGTAAATGACACAGTTGGTCGTATTGTTGCGGACGAAAACCATTCCCTCATTGGTATCCCTGTTGGCGTAAAAAGTCGCGGTCGAGCGCCCTTCTGCCAGATCGCTGACCACTTCGGAGGGCCCGTCATTATACGAAAAGGTGAGATTATCATTTACCTCCGCTTCATTATATCCCCAGCGGACATTGTAAGCCTTGCTGCGTTTCAGGCTGGTGCCGACACCGATCTGGACGCCGTTTGCATAGATAACATCATAGGTTGCGTCGGAATGGACGGTGATGGTGGTACCGGGTTTGGAATACTGCGGGATCTGTTTGACCATTGAGGGATTATCCTGAAAGGAAGTCTGGTATTTCGAGGCAAGCTGCTTCTCGGTAAGTTTCAGATCGTTTGTGACATCGATCGGTTTCAGATAATGATCATAACCGTATTTGCCGCCGAAAAAAAGAACCGCTGCAAAGATAAGTATCTTAAGCAGTGAAGAAAGATTGCTGTTACCATGGTTGTTCATTAATAATTCCTCCGTTTGTCTTTGAGATTCCATTCATCAGGTATTTCCATCAGTGTAACATATGGCTTTCTTTTTGAACAGACAGAGAGTAAGATTTTGAATGAAAATAATTTGAATGGAAATGATTGACAAAATAAAATCTTAGTGATATCATAATGATATCAAATAAATATCCGAAAAGTAAATCGGCTGAAAGAGAACCGAAGCGGTTTTATTATCCGGAACAGAGAGCAGGAGGTGCTTATTATGAAGGAACAGGTACAAGTACAGGAAAAGATATTGTCAGGAAGCAAGATTGGCGGACTGGTGCTTTTGGGAGACATCGCGCTTTATGTGCTGGCGGTGGTCGGGCTCATTGTTTCCGTGAAAGGCAGTGAAGGTAACTCGATCAACGGTCTTTTGTTTATCGTTTGTCTGGTATGGCTGATCGGCGGATGGATCTTCTTGTGCGGGCTGAAGGTGTTAAAGCCCAATGAAGCGTTGGTGCTTACTTTATTCGGTAAGTATGTCGGTACGTTAAAGGGTGACGGATTCTTCTTTGTAAATCCGTTCTGTACTGCATTCAATCCGGCAGCAGGCACACATCTGGGACAGAGCGGTGATGTGGTGACCGGTAAAAACGGAGCGACAGTTTCGGCGGACGGCGTGACGGTTTCGGCGAGTGCGGATGCGATGAACAAGAAGATCTCCTTAAAGGTTATGACGCTTTCCAACAGCAAACAGAAGGTCAATGATGTGCTGGGTAATCCGGTCGAGGTTGCGGTAGCGGTTATGTGGAGAGTTTCCGATACAGCCAAGGCGGTTTTCAATGTAGACAATTTTAAGGAATATCTCTCGCTGCAGTGTGATACGGCAGTAAGAAATGTGGTTAAGGTTTATCCTTATGATGTTACGGACAATGTGGATACAACGGGCGACGGCGAGGCGGATGACGGAAGCCTGAGAGGTTCGACCGAGATCGTTGCCAGACGGATCAAGGAAGAGATCCAGAGCAAGGTTGAGGAAGCCGGGCTTGAGATCGTGGATGCGAGGATCACTTATCTTGCGTATGCACCCGAGATCGCGGCGGCGATGCTGCAGAGACAGCAGGCGGCAGCGGTTGTGGATGCCCGCAAGCTGATCGTGGACGGTGCAGTCGGCATGGTAGAGATGGCGCTTGAGAGACTGAGCGAGAGACAGACGGTTGAGCTGGATGAGGAACGTAAGGCGGCAATGGTTTCCAATCTGCTCGTGGTATTGTGCGGAAACAAAGACGCACAGCCTATTGTGAATTCAGGGAGCCTTTATTAATGGCTGAAAAAAAGCAGGTTCCCCTGCGGTTAAACGCGAAGCTTTATGATGCGCTCGCAGCATGGGCTGAGGATGATTTCCGTTCCGTCAACGGACAGATTGAATATTTGCTGACAGAATGTGTAAAACAGAGAAAAAAAGATGGGAAATATGTTTCAGAGCATCTGGATGAGGGGATTGAACTGGACATCAAATGAGATCCGGTGGAAAAGGGGAAGACATATGAAAGATGAACATAAGAAAAAAATGATCGCTCCGATCGTGATCACGGTTTTGATAGTCCTTTACTATGTAGGGATTGCCTGTGGAGTGATCGCGATCAGACAGATGCCGGCAGTGATGGCGGTTATCATGATCGCAGGTCCTCTGGCACTTGCAGGTGCGATGATCTATGTTTGTATCGAAAGAATTAAAGAAATAAGAAAGGGTGAAGAAGATGATCTTAGTAAATACTGATTACATTACGGGAAAAGAATTGGAGATGTTAGGTCTGGTAAAGGGAAGTACCATCCAGTCCAAAAATGTGGGAAAGGATATCACACAGGGACTCAAAACGCTGGTAGGCGGTGAGTTGGTTGCCTACAACGAGATGATGAATGAGGCACGCGCTCTTGCCACCAAGCGTATGGTGCAGGAGGCGGAGGCACTCGGGGCGGATGCAGTCGTGAATATCCGGTATTCCTCTTCTGCCATCATGCAGGGAGCGGCTGAGGTGATCGCCTATGGAACAGCAGTAAAATTTAAAGCATAAAGATGAAAGGGAGCGGATCGTGCCGCTCCTTTTTTCGTAAAGGAATTGAATGCCATTATACGAGCATCTTAGAGTATCACGATGAGAATTGCTGCAAAATGGAAACCATACAGTTATCGTAAAGGAGACAGGAGACGGTATTTTTCCTCAAAAAGGCGATCGCAATAGGATAAGATGACAGAATATTTCATTGTAATAATTTATACTGTTGATAAGTAACAAAATCAAATGCTGAAAAATCGATGGAAGGAGAAGTACAATGTTAGAGATAGAAACAAATGATATGGATCGGAACATAAAGATTATGGTGGCAGGGATAGGCGATGTAGGAATCAATGAAATAAACATGCTGATAGATAGGAGGGTTCGGTGGGTAGAGTTTGCAGGTATCCATACAGACAAAGAAAATCTTAACTTGTGTAAGGCAACGAGAAAACTGCAGATTGGTCAGAGGAGCACGATGGGAATGGGCGCGGGAACCAACCCGAATCTTGGCAGGAAGGCTGCCAGAGAGAGCCTGAAAGAAATCCGTGAGTTACTCAAGGGGATAGATATATTATATGTAGTCTGCGGTATGGGAGAAGGTACCGGCAGCGGAGCAACTCCGGTCATAACGGAAACAGCGAAAAAGATGGGGATACTTACGATCTGCATTGCATGGGAGCCTTACAAATTCGAGAGTGAAAAAATGAAAAAAAATACAGCTGCTGGTATCGACATATTAAGAGAAAAAGCGGATACGCTGATCGTACTCTCAAGAGACAAGGCTATGGAGAGCGTGCACGCGCATAGACGTATGACGCTCCCGGAATTCTATAGGAAAGCAAATGATATTACAAGTCAGCCGATCACCGCTATTGCGGATCTTTTTAATGATGCGTCTACCATCATTTGTCCGGATTTTTCAGATGTTCAGGCACTTATGAGGAACCAGGGGTTTACAGTTGTCGGCAGTGGCACAGGTCAAGGTAAGACAAAAGCGGAGCAGGCTGTTAAGCGGATGTGTGCTGATCCATATTTGAATAAGGCACTTTCTGAAGCAAGAGGTGTGATCGTGTATTTATATGGTGATATTAGCCTGTCTGATGCCTATGATGTAGTCGGTTATGTGTCGGATGAGATAGAGTCCGCTGACAATATTATATATGGAGCAAGATATGATGAATCTATGACGGATACCTGCAAGGTGACGATGATTGCGGTTGGTTTGGAATCGCAAATGGAAAGGCGTTGGAGGAATATAATGAGTATAAAGCTACATAATTACTCGAAAGAAGTTGAAGAATTGAAAACGAAGTTGAAAGAGAAAGAAGAAGAGATAAAAAAACAAATAGAATTATGTGAGGACTTGTTCTTTGATGTGGAGCAGACCAGCGGAATATTTGATGATCCCCTGCTACAACAGATTTATAAGTTATCCGACAGACAGCGCGAAACGCTTCTTGCGTTCCTCCAGGCGATCGATCAAAATTGATTGGAGGAATGTGAGATTTCTCAAAAGGTCCTTGAATGAAAAACTAACCCTTGACTGAAATATCGCCTAATAACATAAAAGGATCTTGGGTGGGGAGAGGGAAAATTCTTAACAATGTCCTTTTCTCAGAAAATTTATTGCAATCTTATCCCCCATATGCTACTATTATTTCAAAGCATAGATATTTCACTTTAAACAATTCAAAGAATCTTGTTTTCTTAATTCATCATCTGAAATTCAAATGCTTTTATTTCAAACCAACATTTTCATAAAAGGCAGGAGATTTCAGAAGATATGAGTCAGGGTGTATCTAAAAGCGGATGCTATCTCTTGTCGGACACAGGAGGTATCGGATGAAAGATGACAGGCAGCAGTATCACCCGCCCATGTGCGCATCCATGATGCTGGAATTGAGAGAGAATAAGAACGAGCTGATCTTTGACTGCGAACATAAGCTGAATACACAGCCCAATTCCGTTGATTTTATGGCGATTAAACCGGACGGGGTAAAGGTCAAAAGCGGTCTGGGTGCGATTTTCAAAAAAGTAAATATGATGGAGTATAAATCCCCGGTCTCAGCGATAGGGAAAAGGGTATACTATCGCACTATGGCATATGTCGGCTTGTACATAGCCTATGAGAAAGAGGATAATCAGCCGGAGGATTTTACGATCACTTTTATTCGGGATCGAAAACCTGAGTCACTTATGGCCTATCTGCAGGGAAGAGGCTATGAGATAACGGAGTATGAAGCAGGGATCTATCATGTCAGACAGAAAGGGCATATAGATATACAGATTATTGTGACACGCCTGTTGGGAGAACAATATAAATGGATCACAAAGCTGACGGATCGTCTGGAACGAAGTGATATAGTCCCTATGCTGGAGGAGATGGGAAAGTTAGAGGATGCACAGGATCTGCTCCATGCGGAGTCGGTATGGAATCTGATCGTGCAGTTAAATAAAGAGAAAGAATGGATAAAGGAGCTGATTGGAATGGGAGCATTGAGAGATTTATTTCAGGAAGAATTTGATAAAATGAATACAAAGATCGTAGAACAGGATACAAAAATATCCGAACTGGAAAATGAACTGCAAAACAGGGACGAGCAGCTCCAGTGTGATAAAAAAGAAATCTCCAGACTGCGTGAGATCATCCGAAAATTAGAGCAGAACTCGCAGGCTTCGGTATGGTGACTGCAAATACCGGCATACGGTATGATGGAACGGTGCTGTTCAAACCGGAAGAAGAATTCATCATTTTATATAGAGTTTGAGGATATGGAAAACGTCTGACTTTTCAGAAAGAATTGTCAGGCGTTTTTTAAGTGGTAACCAAAAGTTACTTTTCACACAAAGAATTATCCACTATAATTATATTATCCGGGCACACGGGGAAAGTGTGTCCCAAAACCATGAACGGTAACAGGCGATTACCTATGGGCAAAAAATAAGAAAAGGAGACGCGTATGAGAAGAAAAAGCATGAGGAAAAGGGGAGGCGGAACCGGCATACAGATCGCGAAGCGGTTTGGATGTCTGGCACTGTCTTTGGAACTGGCGCTAGCGGCGCCTTTTGGCAGTCTTTCACAGATCAGTGTGAAGGCGGCAAATGATTCCACCAATGTCAATGACATGACATCCTTAGATGCACTGGGGATCAGTCAGGACAAGCCGGAGGATTATGATCAGAATGCGCTCAATCCGTACGGCAAAAATGTAGTGCAGATGCAGAAGGTAAGCGAACTGTTTACCGTGGAGAGCTGGGACGGTACGCAAACAGATACCGAGCACAGTGTGAATGTGCGCTACAGCCAGTATGGCAAAAACAGTGCGCTGCTAAAAGGTGATGCCAGTGTTTTAGAGACTCCGACGCAGACAAAACAGACTGAGAAAAATCTCGATATGTATATGGAAGAAGCATGGGGGCACTCAAATTCGAAGAGACATGGATATGAGGCTACTATTTCGATGGAGGGCAATTTCTCGACAGACAATGACGGAAAGAAAAAGCAGGTGGTCAGCTTCTGGCCGTATGCCCAGGAAGGAAACAATAATTCGAAAGCGATGTTCGATATCGTGGATGCAGCGGATCCCGACAGACAGATCAACCGCTTTATAGAAGGTGCCGAGATGCATCCGGCTCGTGTTGGAGATTTTGATACGTCTTCTATGGTTAATGATTGGGACTGGATGGGGATGGCAGACTTACGTACCGCAGACCTTGATGGGGACGGGATTGATGAGATCGCCTATACCACAAGAGAATGTGAATATAAATATTATCACACTTACGATGAAAAAGTGTATCTTCATATCCTGAAACTTCAGAAACAGGACAGCGATGGCTGGATGGATGCGGCAAACTGGAAAGAAGTCTTCAGCACGCAGATCGCTTATGAAACCTTTATACATACGGATGAATCCTATATCACGAATTATGCAACGGCTGTTTCGGTGGGAGATTTTAACCGGGACGGTGTGGATGATATAGCCACGGTTTGCAGTTGCTACACTCCTTATCTTCAGGATACTCCGGAGGTGACTTTTTTCTGGGGAGAACGGGCCGGAGATATGTTGAAAAACAAAAGTACCATGCGGCTGGAACAGCTTGCAGATCCTGTCGAGGATGAAGGCGATGTCCATGTCAACCTGGCACTGGGGGATGTGGATGGAGACGGTGATGATGAGATGATCGCCGCAGGTGTTTCCAATAAGAATCTCTTCAAACGTCATATCATGATCTATGATTGGAACGGGGAAGGGTTTAGTTTATCGGCCTCCAAGACTTTTAATCTGTTTGAGAAGGATAAGCAAGGACAGTATGTGAATGCGGTCATGAACGGCAGAACGGAGGGCGAGTTTTATTCTCTGACACAGGGAAGAGCCAATCTGGCAGTCGGTGCCTTCAACGGATTCGGCCAGCCGGATGCGATCTATATGGACAGTCTGCTTTTTTCCTACAAGGACAATGATCTGGAACTGACCGGGCTCTATGATAAGGTATTCTCGGAATCCGGGAGGGATTATGTGGAACGCAATGTCAGGGCGGCAGACTTTGACGGGGACGGAACAGAAGTACCGGTTATACAGATGATCACTCTGTCTAATTATGACCAAAAAGAGATGTCCTATTGGGCGGATGCTAACAGAACAGTCAAATATGCAAGAGGTGAACAGGTGGATGTGGCAGTGCCCTATCCGGAAAATGTCGGAGGAGAAGCCGGCATGAAGGTCAAGACGTATCATGCCAAAAATATGTCCTTTGCCTTGCCGGACATTGATAATGATACCTCTTATCTGCGCTATAAAAATGTACACTATTATAAGTACCTGATTCCGTGACCCCAACATCACAACTTTGGGCGAAAAACCGCAATTTTACGGCTTTGCCAGCACCTTGACAT
>SVFN01000018.1 GCA_015056815.1 Lachnospiraceae bacterium
GTATTCAATTGTCAAGGAACAAATATTTAGTAGCCAGTTGGGAGGTTATAACCCGACTTTTGGCGACCTAATCATAGAATAGTTTGCATAAAATATTATTTGATACAGCACGAGGAAACTTCTGGCGCAGAAGGAAAATATGTGGTAGAATCTTAAAAAATTTGTTGAATGAGCAGAAAACATTTATTTTGACAGAAAAGAGGATGGAACATGAAGGGAAGATCAATGGTAGAAGGTACACCATGGAAACACATTTTAAAATTTGCCCTGCCGGTACTGGCAGGATCGCTTTTGCAGCAGCTCTATAATACAGTGGATACGATCATTGTAGGTAATTTTTCGGGAGAAGATGCTCTCTCCGCAGTCGGGACGACGGGTAGCTTTTCCTTTTTGTTTCTGGCGCTGGCAATCGGACTGTCTGCCGGCAACGGAGTGGTGGTGGCACAGCATTACGGTGCGAAAAACGAGAAGGCAGTCAGGGAAAACGCCGCTACCGGTATCCTGCTGTTAATGGGTGTGGGACTGATTTCGACCTTACTTGGAATTCTGGTCTCAAGACCGGCTTATACCTATCTGGTAAATGTGCCGGATGGTTTTCTGGAGCTGACGATCACATATTTCAGACTATATGCGCTGGGATTGGTATTTCAATTCGGTTATAATATTTTTTCTTCCGTTTTGAGGGCAGTGGGAGACAGCGCTGCGACCTTGTACTTTCTGTTGATCGCGTCAGTGCTGAATATCGGTCTGGATCTTTTGTTTGTGGCGGGTTTTCACTGGGGCGTGGCGGGTGCCGCGATCGCAACGGACATTTCACAGGCGGTTTCCTTCGTGGCAGCGTATCTATATATGACAAAAAAATATCCAATCTTTCGATTTCGGATTTCGGATTATAAGTGGCACGCGGAATATGCGGCAAAGACGGTAGTGGTCGGCTTTCCCATTGCACTGCAGCTGATCATCGTTTCGTTCGGACTGACCTTTATCCAGAGGGCTGTCAATGGATTCGGGCAGGCAATGACGGCGTCTTTTACCGTGGGACAGAGGATCGAGATGTATCTGAATCTTCCCTGTAATGCATTTCAGACGACGCTTGCGACTTATGTAGGACAGAATATCGGTGCGGGGAGGATCGACAGAGTAAAGTCCGGTGTGAGACAGACACTTATCATTTCGCTGACCATGACACTAATTATCTCGGCACTGGTCTGGTTTTTTGCGGCAGATATCATTACTCTGTTCTCCATTAGCGAAGAAGCAACGGTATATTGTCTGGCGCACCTTCATACGGTGGCGCTGATCAACGTGGTTTTGTCTATGTATATTCCGTTATTTGGAGTGTTTCAGGGGGCCGGGCACAGCAGTTTTCCGACTCTGGTTGCCACTTGTGCGCTCGGTGTCAGAGTGATCGTGACGTATCTGTTCCGTTATAGCCCTGTATTCGGATACAGCATCATCTGGTGGAACGGGCTGTTCGGGTTCGGACTGGGATTTGTGATCTCGTGGGGATACTATCTGAGCGGGAAGTGGCGTAATAATGCTTCTCTGACCGGCGTATAATTTTATTTGAAATGATATTGACAAAAAGCAATTACGGTATTACTATTTACTTAGTAATACAAAGTATATTGAATGGAAAAGAAAATCTATGAGCGATAAATATGAGAGACAACTGAAAAAGGGTGTCCTTGATATGCTGGTTTTAAAACTTCTGAAGGATCAGCCCAAATATGGTTATCAGATCATAAGTGAATTAAAGGAAAAAAGCGGTGCGGCTTTTGTGCTGAAGGACGGGACATTGTATCCGATCCTGTACCGTCTGGAGGATGATGGACTTGTAGCGGCCAGATGGAGCAGTGCAGAGGGGCGGCAGGTTCCGCGCAAGTACTATGAGATTACCGAAAAGGGCAGTACAGAGCTGACACAGATCTATCGCACCTGGAAAGGGATCGAGGAAGGAATCGATAAGATCATGGAGGATAGGGAAAATGAATGAGAAGGCATATATCCATGCAGTTTTAAAGAAGATCAGATGCAGCCGGAAAAGAAAAGAGGAGATCAGAAAGCAGATGGAGGCTGATATTTCTTTCCGTCTGTCTCAGGGAGAGTCCGTACAGGAAATCATCGCCGATATGGGTTCGCCGGAAGAAATTGCAACGGATTTCAATGAGAATCTGTCGCAGGCTGAGAAAAGAGCATTTTCAAGAGGGCGTATCATTAAGATTATTATGACCGTTGCATTTGTATTGGCTATTCTCATTTTGCTGTTATATCTGACTATGCCCAAATCGTCCGATCTGCAAAAAAGTCAGTATTTTGAAGCTGACAGGGTAGAGCAGAAGATGAAAGAGACCATCGGACTTGTCGAGAAAGAGGATACGGCCGGTTTGCAGGAGATGGCCACAACCCAAATGGCGGAGGTATTTGAAACGCAGAGCATTGCGCAGATAAAATCCCAGATCGCAGAGGAATGGGGTGCACAGGAAGGGACCGGAAAGGTTTATCTGACAGAGATCGTCAGCGGGGGCGCGCATTATGCGGTCGGCGAGGTGACGGTAAACTATGAGAAGGTAACAGTGACATATCGTCTGAGCTTTGATACAGATATGAAACTGGCTGGTTTATATGTGCGCTAGTTTTTGGAATACGGGCTTTAAACAGATACCCGGAAAATAGTTCCGGTAACGCGCTCTGAGCGAGTGTGGGGAGCATAACCTGTGAGATGCGTCTGAGCGGACAGGACGGAGGTAAGAAGGATGCAATTAAAGAAAAGCTACAAAGGATTTGTGATATGGATGGTCGTATATATGCTGGCGAATACTCTTATTGTTTTTCTTCCGATCAAGGATACGGCGCTTCTTTTAAGGTTTACACTCGGCATCAATGCTTTGGGAATACTGATTCTGACCGTTCTCATATATCTGACGGAAAAGATTTTCTGGTATTCCGGAATGGACTATGAGACAGCACTTAAAGCGGGGAGTCAGGCAAGAAAACGCTATGCTTTCCGTCACGTGAGGATATTTGGTGTTTTTACCGCGGTATATCTACTGTTTTCGCTTATCATGCAGCTTTTTCAGATGTCCATGTGGGCAGACATCACGGTTTTTACGGTAGGGATCACGGTTGCTGCATTTAGTACGATAAGGATCAGACTATGAGTTTTTGGAGCACAAGGATAAAAATTGCTGAGCGTCGAAGCGCTCAGCTTTTTTGTGCGATAAGACCGTCCGGCGGGTGATGTGTATGCAGGAATACCTATATGATGTCGGACGAGGTAATCGGATAGGGACTGTATCCTTCTGTTCAATAAATGTAAAAGGAGAAAAATCGTGACAAAATACGGGAAAAATAAGTGACATGAATCGAAAAACTTGTTATGGACATTAATTTGCGCTATAATATTCGTATTAGTCTGAAACAGAAAAGGCGGGGAAAGGAAGGAAAAGAGAAATGGGTGGCTGTTGTGTTGTTGTACTCATGATGTTTTTGATCCCGATCGCGTTGCTGGTGCTTTTTCTTTTGCTGGGGACAATCGGGGCGTCCTTGATTGGAATTGTGATTTCGACAGTTTTACTGATCATCGGCAGTAAAAAGGGATTATTTGCAAAATATTCCGTATCCGAGGTGAAATGGCAACGGATTGCGGCAAAAGTCATTAAGATCGTACTGATCATCATGCTGGTGGCTTCCGTGGCCGGATTGATCGGGGGAAGCGTACTGCTTATGAAATTCTGGAAATAAGGTCTGAGGAGACCGTTTTTATCCTGAAAAACGGAGGGAATGTTGGGATTATGTATTATGCGAGTTTTGGCGTATTGTCACTGATACTTCATCATATCATAAATTTGGAGATTTTCCGGAAGTGCAGGAGAGGAGAGGGGACGGAGGCAACGATCTGCTACCGTAATTTTCTGTCGGGAGTAATGATATACTATACCTCTGATATTTTATGGGGAATTTTGTATGAATGGGATATGATCCCGCTGGTCTATGCGGATACGGTGCTTTATTTTGTTTCGATGGTGTTATCGGTATTCTTATGGACACGGTTTGTGATTGTGTATCTGGATCGAAAGGGTACATTCGGAAAAATACTCACTGCTGCCGGGTGTCTGATCTTTGGATATCAGATTCTGAATCTTGCCATTAATTTTTTCCACCCGATCGTGTTTTCTTTTAATGCAAATGATGAATATGTGCCGATGACGGCCAGATTTATCACACTGGTCATGCAGGTGTTATTGTATCTGGTGACTTCGGTTTATACGCTGGTTGTTTCGGCAAAAACAGAAGGGAAAGAAAAAATACATAACAGGGCGGTAGGTGTCTCAGGGGTTGTGATGGCCTTTTTCATTATTCTTCAGACTCTGTTTCCGTTACTTCCGTTTTATGCGGTCGGCTGTCTGATTGGCACCTGTCTGGTACATACTTTTGTGGCAGAGGATGAAAGAATGGAACATGCCCGTAAGCTTGGGGATGTAATGCGGCAGGCAGAGTGTGTGAATCAGAGAATGGAAGAGGTTCAGAAGAAAAGGGTCACTTTCGGAAAGATTGCCGAAAGCCTTGCTCTGAATTATGATGTGATTTTTTATGTAAATACGCAGGACTGCAGCTATACAGGTTATTCGGCAAACAGTATCTATGGTGGTCTGGAGGTAAAAACAGGTGGTGAGGATTTCTTTGCGGATTCCAGAAATGATCTGAGGGATGCTCTGCATCCGCAGGATAGAGAGCACACATTAGCGGTTCTTGACAGAGACTACCTGCTTGCGAGTCTGGAAAAGAGGAGACAGTTCAGCATTGACTATCGACTGTGTGTAGGTGATAAAGCACAATACACCAGACTTATAGCCAGAAAAGTAAAAGATGCCTCTCATTTTATTATCTGTGTAGAAAACATTGATGAAGAAGTGCGCAAGGAAAAAGAACACCTTCGTGCATTGAATACCGAAAAGGAGCTTGCAAGAAGAGACGAGCTTACAGGCACAAAGAATAAAAATGCCTATACGGAGTATGAACGCCTGATTCAGGAGAAGATAGATAAAGGTGAAGAAAAAATATCCTTTGCAATCGCAATCTGCGATATTAATGATCTGAAAAAGATCAATGATACCAGAGGACACAAGGCGGGAGATGATTATATTAAAGCTGCGGCAAAGCTTTTGTGCGGTATATTTGCTCACAGTCCCGTATTCAGGATCGGCGGCGATGAATTTCTGATCTTTATGCAAAATGATGATTATACTGCAAGAAAGGAATTGTTTGCGAAGCTGGAACAACAGGTCGATAAGAACCGCATCGAGGAGACCGGACCGGTCATCGCATCCGGAATGGCGGAATATGAACCGACAATCGATCGCAGAGTGTCGTCGGTATTTGAAAGGGCAGATAACCTGATGTACGATAATAAAAGACAGCTAAAGGCGGTAAAGTGACCGGCAGACAACGAACTGTTGGTTACCGAAGGAGGATGAACAGATGAATATTGCGATCGTAACCGGAGCATCTTCGGGGATGGGAAAAGAATTTGTAAGACAACTGGATGAGATTGCGAATCTGGATGAAATCTTTCTGATCGCACGCAGCCAGAAGAAACTGGATGCGTGCGATTTTGATACAAGGGCATACAAAAGGTTGACAGCGCTTGATCTGACTCTGGATTCTTCTTATGAGTATCTGCGGACACTGTTTGAAATCGAAAAGCCGTGTATCCGGATGTTAGTCAATTGCGCCGGATTCGGGCTGACCGGCACGGTCGAAGAATTGTCCGGACAGAAACAGGCGGAAATGGTCGATCTAAACTGCAAGGCACTGACGAAGCTGACGGCTTTGTGTCTGCCCTATATGAAGGAAGGAAGCCGCATCATACAGATGGCTTCTGCGGGTGCATTTCTGCCACAGCCCGGTTTTGCGGTCTATGCCGCCTCCAAATCCTATGTACTTTCATTTGGAAGAGCACTGTATGCAGAGCTGTATCCGCAACACATTTATGTGACAACGGTCTGCCCGGGACCGGTGGATACGCCGTTTTTTGAGGTGTCATCCAAAGACGGTGCACCTGTGGGGATCAAAAAATACTTTATGGCAAAACCGGAAAAAGTCGTGAAGCATGCACTGAAAGCCTCCGTCATGAAAAAAGAGCTTGCGATCTATGGTGTTTCCATGAAAGGACTCTATGTGCTTTCCCGTCTGCCGCTTACAAAGATTTATGGTAAAATATGGCAACGTGGCAAAAAGAGGTAACCAAAGGATACTTTTATGAGAAAGGAAAACATGTTAATATGGGGAACATACAGATCGTTATAAAAAGTGCCGGACAATGAAAGACTCCGTCAGGGCGAAAAGGAGAAGCGTATGAAAGAAAAATGTGCATGGAAGAGACTGATCGGAAAAGCAGGCGCAATGGTACTGGCGGCGGTATTGACCGTAGAGACTGTACCGATCAGTACGGTGGCAGAGAATGTTATACCGGAAGGGGGAAAGTCAGAACCGTATCGGCAAAATGCTGCTGTCACAGACGGATTATCTGTTTTGGTCGATAATCCGCAGACAACACCGGAAGGGGAAACCGTATGGGATAAAGTGACTTTTGGCAACTATATGCAGAATCCCGTTTATCAGGTGGAGCCGATCAAGTGGAGGATTTTGTCGATCGAGGAGGAGCATGCATTACTGTTAGCAGATAAAGCCCTCGATTGTATGCCGTATCATGATAAAGAAGAAGCGGTTACCTGGGAAACCTGCAGTCTGCGCAAATGGCTGAACGATACCTCTGTAAACGATACGTTTATCAATACTGCATTTACCACAGAGGAACAGGAGGCTCTCGTGGCGACCCGCCTGACAAATGAAGGAAACGGAAAGAACGATGGCGGGAATGACACAACAGACCGGGTATGGATCCTTTCTATGAGTGATCTGTTAAATACCGCATATGGGTTTGAAGCAAAATGGAATGCAACCTGTAAGAAAAGAAAAACAATGGCGACAGATTATACCATCGGCCGTGGTGCTTTTGTGGGTAAAGGCTATCCGTATGATGTGGGGGTAGTCGAGTACTGGCTTCGCACACCGGGAGACTACTGGGCAACCGATGCCATGCGTATGTCTGCCGAGGCAAATGAAGCAATATCCGCTAGCACAGTTAATATTGATTCCGTATCAGTCCGTCCGGTCATCTGTGTGGATCTCAATTCCGCCGGTGTGAAGGATGCGGGCAAGGTAATATCTGACGGCACAGTGATCACACCGGAGACGGAAGGATATCAGGCGGACGGTTTTACAGTACCAAGACAGCAGGGCAGTGATACAGTCTGGGACTGTGTATATTTTGGCAATTACAAGCAGAGTGGTAATATGGAAAAGAAACCGGTTGAATGGAGAGTGCTGTCGGTCAGCGGGAATGATGCCTTTCTTCTTGCCGATAAAGCATTGGATTGCCAGAAATTCCATGCTCAAAGAGCCGGTATCACCTGGGAAACCTGTGATCTCAGAAAATGGCTGAACGATACGGATGATCCGGATGCTTTTATCAGTCAGGCTTTTACCGAAGAAGAACAAAGAGCGATACTGAAGTCGAAGGAAACCGGGGATAAAGTCTATCTGCTCTCAGTCGAGGAGGCGACTGATCCGCGTCTGGGTTTTCCGGCGGAGAAAGGGTATGATCATGAGAGTAATAAATGGGCGGCAAACTATACACAGTACGCCAAAAACAGAGGGGCTTCCGGTGCAAATAATGCGGAAAGACTGATCTGCTTATGGTGGCTTCGCTCTACAAAACCGGATTCATATGAACCTGACAAAAATAAGGCATGGTATGTTGCGGGAAAAGGTATATATGGAACTCAGTACACGGAGCAAAACTATATCGCGGTGCGTCCGGTATTGCATGTCGACCTGACATCGGCAGCTGTTTCCTACTCCGGTACAGTCTGTTCCAACGGAGAGACCAGGACTGCGGAAGAAGTCATTAACATGAAAGCGGCACGGATGGCAGATGCGCTCATCGCATCGATCGGCGAGGTGGATAAGGACAGCGCGCAAAAGATCAAAGCGGCGAGAGCGGCTTATGATCAATTGAGTGCGGAGGCAAAGAAACTTGTTACCGGGTATGCAGTTTTAGTGAAAGCCGAAGAAGACTATGCAATGATCGAAGCGAACGAAAAACAGGCAAAAGAGGCAGCAGAGGCAGTTGATGAACTGATCAGAGCGATCGGTGAAGTGGATAAAGACAGCAAAGATGCGATTGAAGCAGCGCAAAAAGCATATGGCGGACTGAATGATGCAGCGAAAGCGAAAGTGACGCTCTATGAGACCTTACAACAAGCCGTCGGTGAGTATGCCGCGCTCATGGAGAAAGAACAAAAGGAACTGGAAAAAGCGGAGGCAGTCGATGCACTGATCAAGGCGATCGGTGAGGTAACAAAAGACAGTAAAGAACAGATCGAAGCGGCGCAGAAAGCGTATGACAAATTGAGTAATACGGAAAAAGCGAAAGTGACGCTCTATGAGACTTTACAGAATGCAACAAAACAGTATGCTGCGATCGATACGCAGGAAAATCCACAGGAGAATCCACCGGAAAATCCTTCACAGAATGATCCAGGGACTGGCGGAATGACCGAAACGGTATCAGGAGCACAGACAAAGGAGGAACAGAATCCACCGAAAGTAGCTGTAAAAGCGCCGGATCAGGTAAAGATCAAATCTGCAAAAAGCAGGAAGAAAAATACTGCCGTCGTATCATGGAGAAAGGCAAAAGAGGCGGCCGGCTATGAGGTGCAGTATTCCTTTGACAAAAAGTTTAAAAAGAGCGTGACAAAAAAGACAGGGAAAATGTCTCTTACGCTCAAAAAACTGAAAAAAGGAAAAAACTGTTATATTCGCGTCAGAGCTTACCGAAAAGATACAAACGGACAGAAAGTGTATGGTGAGTGGAGCAAGGCAAAAAAAGTGAAGATCAGAAAATAGCGACAAACAAAAATCCGCAAATCCCCCATTGCAATAAATCACTTGCAATGGGGAATTTTAAGGCTTAAAATAGACTTCAGGATAAAAAGGTTATGTGAAAAGAACGGAGCATTGAAAGAATGAAAAAAACGAATCCGGGAGAATATGGATATTTTTCTTATATGAGGACAAAGCAGTTGATCAAAACGATCCTGCTGTTTGCCCTTCCGCTGGTGCTGTTTGCTGCCGGCTTTATTACCACAGGGACTCAAAAAAACATGTTGACGATCGTAGCGGTACTGGGACTGCTGCCGGCCAGCAAGAGTGCGGTAGAGACGGTGATGTATTACATGTATCATGGGTGTGACGACAATTTGAAACAGGAATTGACGGATCTGGTCAATGGATTGTCCCATTCCTATGGACTGGTGTTTACGACACCGGATACCGGGACTTATGAGGTGCCAAGCATCGCGGTCAGGAATAATTGTATCTGCGGATTGTGCCCCGATCCCAAACGTAAGACGGAAAAGCTGGAGAAACATATCCTTCAGATCATGAAACAGAACGGATACAATAAGGTCGTAGTGAAGATTTTCGACAATAAAGAAAACTATCTGACCAGACTAAAGCAGATGAAGGATTCTGCTTTGGAGAACGAAAAGCTTGACGAGGCGCAGAGACATTTATTGCACAATATCTCGTTATAGAAAACAGCTTGTCAGTATTCAGCTTTACGTCTTGTACTACAATATGGAAGGACTTCTTTTTATGAAAGAATTCACGATCACATATAATGAGGCAGGCCAGCGTTTCGACAAATATCTGTCCAAAATGCTGCCGGAGGCTTCCGCCTCTTTCTATTATAAGATGCTTCGCAAAAAAAACATCACATTGAACGGGAAAAAAGCGGATGGCAAAGAAAAGATCAAACAGGGTGATGTCGTCCGCTTTTTTCTGGCAGATGATACATTTGCAAAATTCGCCGGAGAAAAGAAAAAAGAGAAAAACATACCAAAGCTTTCTTTGGAAAAAAGCGGGTTAAAAGTATTGTATGAAGATGAGGATATTCTCGCATTTGACAAGCCGGCGGGACTTTTGTCGCAAAAAGCAAAACCGGCGGATATTTCGGTGAACGATTATCTGATCGCCTATTTACGGGAGCAAGAAGATTATGATCATCAGGATTCCTTTCTCCCGTCGATCTGCAACAGATTAGACCGCAATACGTCGGGGATCATCCTTTGCGGAAAGTCCCTGACCGGCTCGATGGAACTGGGACGTATGTTAAAGGAAAGAAGTTTAAAAAAATACTATCGCTGTATTGTGCTCGGCAATGTGACTGCCGATAAACTGGTTGGATATATCCGCAAAGACGAAAAGACCAATAAGATCATCTTTTCTCCAAAAGAGTTTGAAGGAAGCAGCAGGGTTGAAACTTCCTGGAAGCCCGTAAAGAGTCTGACGGTGCTTGGTGAAAGCTGTACCGAGCTGGAGGTTCATCTGATCACAGGCAAGACTCATCAGATCAGAGGACATCTGGCAGGGATCGGACATCCGCTCATCGGTGACTGCAAATATGGAAACAGGACATTCAATGACAGATGCCGCAAGGCCTTCGGAGTACAGAGTCAGATGCTCCACGCCTGTCGGGTGGTCTTTCCGGAGGATGCCGGCAAACTCAAGAAATGCAGTGGGAGAACGATCAGGGCAGAACTGCCGGAGAATTTTTTGATAATAAAGGAGAGGTAACATGCCCACATGGAATTCAAGAGGGCTTCGGGGATCCGCCTTAGAGGAGCTGATCAATAAGACCAACGAAAAATATCGAGAAAATCATCTGGCACTGATTCAGAAGGTACCGACACCAATCACACCGATCAGGATCGATAAGGAAAACCGCCATATCACACTGGCTTATTTCGATCAGAAAAGCACCGTTGACTATATCGGTGCGGTACAGGGAATCCCGGTATGCTTCGATGCGAAGGAATGTGCCACGGATACGTTTGCTCTGCAGAATATCCACGCACATCAGGTTGCGTTTATGGAAGAATTTGAGAGACAAAACGGGATCGCGTTCTTTTTGATCCATTATACGCAGAAAGACTTTTTGTATTATCTTCCTTTTCGCCATCTGAAACCTTTCTGGGAGCGTATGGAAGGCGGAGGAAGAAAAAGCTTCCGCTTTGAAGAACTGGATCTTTCGTATGAGATCAGGCCAAAGCCGGGACTGTTGGTTCCCTATCTGGATCTGATCCAGAAGGACATGAATGAGCGGGAATAAGATCTGAAGATACCGTTTTTGGAGAGCGTAAGAGGTAACGGAACAAAACGGATCTGTATCAGGAAATGAGAAAAACAATCTGCAAATCCGAAAGAAAGGATTGCATTTTTTTTCGTAGGGGGGCATAATAGGTTATTGTGTTGGGGGTACAACACTTTAAGAAAAGAGGTAACTACGATTTATGAAACAGGACAAACTCAAACCAATGCTTTTTTCTGTATTGAAAAAGTATTCCAAAGAGCAATTCGCAAAAGACGTGATCTCCGGTATCATCGTGGCGATCATAGCACTTCCGCTTTCCATTGCGCTGGCGCTTGCTTCCGGAGTCGGACCGGAGGAGGGCATCTATACGGCAATCGTTGCCGGATTTCTGATCTCCTTTTTTGGCGGAAGCCGGGTACAGATTGCGGGACCGACTGCGGCATTTGCCACGATCGTGGCAGGAATCGTTGCCAAAAGCGGTATGGAAGGACTGATGTTAGCGACACTTTTTGCAGGTGTGATACTGATCTTAATGGGTATCTTTAAACTCGGCGGCCTGATCAAATTTATCCCGTACACGATCACGGTAGGGTTCACAGCCGGGATTGCTGTCACGATCGTGATCGGGCAGATCAAGGATTTCCTGGGCCTGACCTTTGCAAAGGGAACGCCTGCCATCGAGACGATGGACAAATTAAAAGCAGTAGCGGTCAATTTTCATACCTTAAATGGTGAGGCTCTGTTGGTCGGACTGGTAAGTCTTGCCGTATTGATCGCCTGGCCCATGATCCCCAAGATCGGTGAGAAAATCCCGGGATCTTTGATCGCTGTTTTTGCCGGCATCGGAATGGTAAAAGGACTTGGCATGGAAGTCAATACCATCGGTGCACTTTATACGATCAGCAATAAACTGCCGACGTTACATATTCCGTCATTTTCCTGGAGTGCGCTGACGAATGTCGCGTCAGATGCCTTTACGATAGCGATCCTGGCAGCCATCGAGTCACTTCTCAGCTGTGTGGTTGCAGACAGTATGATCAATTCTCATCACCGTTCCAACATGGAACTTGTGGCCCAGGGTATCGGTAATGTGGGAAGTGCCTTGTTTGGAGGTATTCCGGCGACCGGTGCGATCGCACGTACCGCAGCGAATATCAAAAACGGCGGGCGTACCCCGATCGCAGGCATGGTACACTCTGTTGTGCTGGTACTGGTGTTAATCATCCTGATGCCGTATGCGGCATTGATCCCTATGCCCACGATCGCAGCCATTCTGTTCATGGTGGCATACAATATGTGTGGCTGGAGAGCCTTTGCAAGATTGTGTAAAAGAGCGCCTAAGAGTGATATCATCGTGCTGATGACCACATTTATCCTTACGGTCTGCTTCAATCTTGTCATTGCGATCGGAGTCGGTATGGTACTTGCATGTATCCTGCTGATGAAACGTATGGCAGAGGAAACCAGTGTCAAGGGCTGGGAGTACTTTGATCCGGAAAGTGATCCGGATAATATCGAGCTGAGAGAGGTGCCGCAACACGTGCGTGTTTATGAGATCAGCGGACCGATGTTTTTCGGTGTGGCGGAGCGATTTGCAGAAATCACATTAAAAGACTTTACGAAGGTACTGATCATCCGTATGAGAGGTGTACCGACTCTGGATGCGACCGCGATCCATTCTCTGATAGCACTGTATGAACGCTGTAAGGAGCATGGAGTACAGATCATCTTCTCTCATGTGAACGAGCAGCCGATGCGCTCGCTGGAGAAAGCGGGCATGGTCAAAATGGTCGGACGCGAAAATTTCTGCGCGCATATTGATGATGCACTCAAGCGCGCCGCGACTTTCGAATCGTAGAAATAATAGAAACAGTATCTGAAAACAGGAAGAGGGAGCACCGGTTGTTCAGATACGGAACTTAAAAACAGTATCTGAAAACAGGAAGAGGGAGCACCATTTGTTCAGATACGGAACTTAAAATAGAGGAGTGAGTGAGATGGCACAGAAAGAGCGACCAAAGAAGAAAAAGATCAGTAAGAAAAAAAGAAGACAGCGGCGTCTGATGATCACGGCAGGGATCACCCTGACGGCTCTTTTATGTGTTTATATCGGGGTTGCTCTGTATTTTAACAAGCATTTTGCCTTTAACACCTATGTAAACGGAAAGGAAGCCTATAAAAAGACCCCAAAGGACTTTGAAGAAGATGTTCTCTCCGGCATTGGAAAATATACACTGACGGTTCATGCAAGAGGCAATGTCACGCAGAAACTTACATCGCAGGATTTAAAGATGGTTCCGCAGCTTGACGGACAGTTCGATGAGATCTTGAAAACACAGAACTCCTTCGCATGGCCCGGCTATCTGTTCCACGAGACACAGCTTACTACGGATATCGTGGTGGATTATCCCGACAGTGCTCTGGAGGAAGTCGTGAAATCCATGAAGATGTTTAATGCCAAAAATATCATTCTTCCGAAAAATGCCTATGTATCCGAAGTCCCCGGCGAAAGCGGGTATACGATCGTTTCAGAGGAAAACGGCGTTTCCCCCATCAGAGATAAGGTTATGGAGCAGATACGCGAGGCACTGGACATCATGGAAAATGAGGTCACACTGACAGATGAGTGCTACGAGACTGCCAGTGTAAAATCCGATGATCCGACACTTACTGCACTGTGTCAGAACCTGAATCAATACTGCAAGGTGAACCTGACCTATGAATTTGGAGATGATACGGTCGTTGTAGACGGAAAGCAGGTAAGAGAGTGGTGCGATATTGAAGGCACTACTGTTACATTAAACGAAGAAAAAGTCCGTGAATTTGTGAACGGACTTGCGAAGAAGTACGATACCTTCGGACGTACCAGAAGCCTGCGCACTCACTCCGGTGAAGTTTTGAAGATTTCGGGCGGAGACTATGGCTGGTGGATGAACCGCGATGCGGAAACGGCGGGGCTGATCGAAGCCATAAAAAACGGAGACAGGGGTGTGAGAACGCCGGAGTATCGCTCCACAGCGGTCTCCTACGGAGAGAATGACTGGGGGTCTTCTTATGTGGAGATCAATCTGACAGCACAGCATCTTTGGGTATACAAAGACGGCAGCGTTGTGGAAGAATCTGATTTTGTATCCGGCTGTGTCAATAAGGGGACGACGACACCACGCGGCACTTATGGGATTACCTATAAAGAAAGAGATGCAACGCTCAATGGCGAGAATTATTCTTCTCCGGTAAGTTACTGGATGCCGTTTAACGGGAATGTCGGGATGCATGATGCAAGTTGGAGATCTGAGTTTGGCGGCAAATTGTATGTCACAAACGGTTCCCATGGCTGTATCAACCTGCCAACTTCCAAGGCGGCAAGCATCTATGATAAAGTGGAAAAAGGAGAAGCGGTCTTTGTCTACGGAGGTCTGGATACACCGCAGCCGGAAGAAACGGAACCGGCGATGACTCCGGAACAGCAGGCAATCTTACAACAGCAACAGATCCAGGAGCAGCAAAGACAGGCAGCGGAAGCCGCCGCCGCAGCAGCCGCCGCAGCTGCCGGTCAGAATGCGGAAACGGTTGAAGTAGGACAGTAAAAGAGACAGGAAAACAGCTGTTTTTTTCTTGACAAGAAGGAAACTCTTTAGTATACTACCGTTAGTTTGACATACTAACATGATAACGAATTATCACTGCGAAGCGCTAAAGCGCATCGGCGTGATCATTGTTTCACATGGTAAAGAAAAGCAAACAGAAATAAAACAGTATCTGAAAATGGTGCGGCAGGACAATATACAGCGAATGAAAATGAGGATGGAAAGTTTTGCCTATCTGCGCTGTTTGATGGATACGGGATTTTAACAGGAGTATTTTATGAGTAAAAGATTAGTACATACCCCGGAGGGCGTTCGTGATATTTACGGATCGGAATACGAAAGAAAGCTGCAGATACAGACGATCCTGAATAAACAGTTTGTTTCTTTCGGCTATCATAATATCCAGACACCGACCTTTGAATTTTTTGATGTATTCGGGAAGGATATCGGGACGACACCCAGCAAGGAATTATACAAATTCTTTGATAAAGAAGGCAATACCCTTGTTCTGCGGCCGGATTTTACCCCGTCCATCGCGCGCTGTGCCGCCAAATATTATATGGAAGAGACGCTTCCGGTAAGGTTTACCTATACCGGTAATACCTTTACCAATACTTCCAGTCTGCAGGGAAAGCTGAAAGAAGTGACGCAGACGGGAGTGGAATACATCGGAGATGACAGTGTGGAGGCAGATGCAGAACTCATCACACTGGCAGTTCAGACACTTCTTTCAGCGGGACTGAAAGAATTTCAGATCAGTATCGGCGAGATCGAGTATTTCAAGGGTCTGTGTGAGGAAGCCGGTCTGGATAAAGAAACGGAGCTAAAGGTCAGAGAGCAGATCTCTATGAAAAATTACTTTGGTGTGGAAGAACTGCTGCTTGACAGAAAGATTTCGAAAGAAAAGATCGAAGCATTTTTAAAGATCACGGAGCTGTTCGGCTCTTTTGATTCTTTGGGGGAGGCTGAGAAACTGGTAACGAATGAGAGATCCAAAAGGGCCTGCATGCGACTGAAAGAACTTTACCAGCTTCTTGAGATTTCCGGTGTGGCGGAATACGTCTCTTTCGATATGGGCATGGTAAGCAAATATAATTATTATACAGGGATCATTTTCAGAGCCTATACTTATGGTGTGGGAGACGCTGTCCTGACAGGAGGCAGATATGATGATCTGCTATCTTATTTTGGTAAAGATGCTGCAGCGGTCGGATTTATGATCGTGGTTGATGATCTGATGTCAGCGCTGGCAAGCCAGAAGATCACTCCGCAGACGGAAAAAGACCGCATTATGCTGCTGTTTGAAAAAGCAGACTATGCAGAGGCTTTCAGACTCGCCGAAAAGAACCGTGCCCAGGGCAAAAAGGTAGCATTGTATGCCCGGGACGAAGCAAAGAGTAAAGAAGACTATCTGCGTTTTGCAAAGTCAAATTTTACGGATGAAGTCTGGCTTTTGCAAAAAGATCAGGTAGAGAAGATTCAGACTGCAGCCATGGAATAAGAAAGAAGCCGCACGGGATCAAATAGGAAAAGAAGAGAACAAAAAGAAAACCGGAATTGGGGATGGAATATGAATGAAGAAATGCGTTATCTGACATTTGCACTGGGAAAAGGCAGACTTGCCAGTCAGACACTTGAATTATTGGAAGAGATCGGGATCAAATGCGAGGAGGTCAAGGATAAGGACTCCCGGAAACTGATCTTTGTCAATGAAGAACAGAAATTAAGATTTTTCCTTGCAAAAGGTCCGGATGTGCCGACCTATGTAGAGTATGGGGCAGCGGATATTGGCGTTGTGGGAAAGGATACGATCCTGGAGGAAGACCGACGTTGCTTTGAAGTGCTGGATCTGGGATTTGGCAAATGCCGCATGTGTGTATGCGGTCCGGCAAGTGCAAAGGAGCTTTTACAGCATCACGAGATGATCCGCGTTGCCAGTAAATATCCGCGTATTGCCAAGGACTATTTTTATAATAAGAAACATCAGACAGTCGATATCATAAAACTGAACGGCTCCGTGGAGCTGGGACCGATCGTGGGACTTTCCGATGTGATCGTGGATATCGTGGAGACCGGATCTACCCTCAGGGCAAACGGCCTGGAAGTATTGGAGGAAATCTGTCCTTTATCTGCACGCATGATCGTGAATCAGGTCAGCATGCGGATGGAAGCCGACAGGATCAAAAAACTGATCGCAGAGTTAAAGGAGCGTCTGGCATGAGAATTGTAAAACTGACAGAAGAAACAAAAAAGAGTATCTTGGATGATTTGTTAAAAAGAAGTCCGAATAATTATACGCAGTATGAGCAAACCGTTAACGAGATCATAGAGAAGGTGCGAAACGAAAAGGATGCGGCTGTATTTTCCTATACGGAAAAGTTTGATCATTGTACGCTGACTGCTGACACAGTCCGTGTCAGCGAAGAAGAGATCGAGGAAGCATTATCTGCTGTGGGAGAGAATTTTATCAAAGTCATGGAGAAGGCTGCGGACAATATTCGCACCTACCATGAAAAGCAGGTACGCAACAGCTGGTTTGATGCCAAAGAGGATGGTACCATCTTAGGACAGAAGATCACGCCGATGGATCTGGTCGGGGTCTATGTGCCGGGTGGAAAAGCAGCTTATCCGTCCTCTACACTCATGAATGTGATCCCGGCGAAGGTGGCGGGGGTAAAGAGGATTATCATGTGTACACCGGCTGCGAACGGAAAAGTGAACCCCGGTACTCTTGCGGCTGCGAAGATCGCGGGAGTGACGGAAATCTATAAAGTGGGCGGTGCCCAGGCAATCGCCGCGATGGCATATGGAACGGAGAGTATCCCGAAGGTGGATAAGATCGTAGGACCCGGCAATATTTTTGTGGCGCTTGCCAAAAAAGCGGTTTACGGATATGTCAGCATTGATTCAATCGCGGGACCGAGTGAGATCCTGGTTTTAGCGGACGAGAGCGCCAATCCCCGTTTCGTGGCGGCAGATCTTTTGTCTCAGGCGGAGCATGATGAACTGGCGAGTGCGATCCTGATCACAGATTCCGAGAAACTGGCAGAGGAAGTCTCCAAAGAAGTGGACAGTTTCACAGCAGAACTTTCCCGTAAGGAGATCATACAGAAATCTCTGGATAATTATGGATATATCCTTTTGGTGGACAGCCTGGAGGAGGGAATCGAGGCGGCAAACGAGATCGCGTCAGAGCATATGGAAATCCTGACCAAAGATCCATGGGCGGTGATGCCAAAGATCCGTCATGCGGGTGCGATCTTCCTTGGACAGTATTCTTCAGAGCCTTTGGGAGATTATTTTGCGGGACCCAATCACGTTCTTCCCACCAATGGGACGGCAAAGTTTTTCTCACCGCTTAACGTGGATGACTTTGTGAAGAAGTCCAGCATTATTTCCTACTCCTATGAGGCACTGAGAGAGATTCACAAGGATATCGAATTGTTTGCCGAAAAAGAGGGGCTGACGGCGCACGCGAATTCCATTAAGGTGAGATTTGAATGAAAATTGAGTGAAAGACTTCCGGATACGGACTTTAAACAGTATCCGGAAAATGATGCCGGATACGGAACTTAATATAGAAAGGAAAAAATCATGCGAAGTGCAGAAGTGACCAGGAAAACGAAGGAAACAGAAATTGATGTAAAGCTGGATATGGATGGTACGGGGGTTAGTGATGTGGCGACCGGCATCGGCTTTTTTGACCATATGCTGGAAGGATTTTCAAAGCATGGTTTTTTTGATCTGATGATCACGACCAAAGGAGATCTTGAGGTGGATGGACATCACAGTGTGGAGGACACCGGGATCGTTCTTGGAAAAGCAATCAAAGAGGCTTTGGGAGACAAGAAGGGGATCAAACGCTTCGGATACTTTATCCTGCCAATGGATGATGCACTGGCGCTGTGTGCCATTGATCTGGGAGGAAGACCGTATTTTTCTTTTGAGGCGGAATTTGACGCACCCATGATCGGCGATCTGGATACTCAGTTGATCCGGGAGTTTTTCTACGCGGTTTCCTACACTGCCGAAATGAATTTACATATCAGATTGTTATCCGGCATCAACGACCATCATAAGGCGGAGGCAATCTTCAAAGCGTTTGGAAAGGCTCTCGACGAAGCAAGCGGCTTTGACGAGAGAGTAAATGGCGTCTTAAGCACGAAAGGAGCTTTATGATGGAACAGGTAACGATTACATTTCAGGATCTGAAATTAAACAGTGACGGCATGATCCCTGTCGTGGTGCAGGATCATCAGACAAATGAAGTGCTCATGGTGGCTTATATGAATGAGGAAGCTTTTGATAAGACCTGTGAGACGCTGAAAATGACCTACTACAGCCGTTCACGCAACGAGCTCTGGATCAAGGGTGAGACCAGCGGACACTATCAGTATGTGAAATCTCTTGCGATCGACTGTGATAATGATACGTTGCTTGCCAAAGTAGAACAGGTGGGAGCAGCGTGCCATACAGGGAATTACAGTTGCTTTTATCGTGAGATTGCGCTGTAAGTAGTATGAGAACTTTTACAAAATCTTTTATTATGTGAATATGGCTTTAAACGAGACAGGGAGACCCATATGGAAATATGACCCCTGTCTCTTCTTGTATCGAATGATGATAATAGGAAGAATGCGCATAGTTTGTATAAAACAGGCATATCCTTTACAAAACCCAAAAAAGGACAAAGAAGCATGCTACCTTTTTTCAATCACGAAAATGAACAGCCACATCAGGGCGTTTACCGTGCCTACTTAAACAGTCAGAGAAGCTATGAGGACAGACAAAATGATTTTCATACGGAGAACGGTATGAAAAAAAGCAGTTTTGCGCTCAGGTTTTTTCTTTCCATTCTGGTCTTTGGATGTTATCTTTCTCTCAGAGACAGTATGAGACAGGAAGTACATACTTACATCAAACCCGATTACAGTGATAGGGTATTAGAGTTTATGACGGATCTGACAGACACCGCTGTATCGGAAAAAACAAAAAAATAAATTCAAAAAACAAATATTGTCCACCTGGGTGGACTATGCAAATGAGAAAAAACATAATAAAATAAATACAAAATATGCCCAAGGGGATATCCGGGGTAAAAAGGAGGAATTAATATGAAACTGGCAAACGTTGTCCGGAAACGGACGATAGCAATGCTGCTTGTGATCGCGCTTGTGCTGAATCTGCTGCCCGCCCAGCAGATTAAGGCAGACACAGCGATTAAGCTTGCAGGAGAGGGAACAGAAGAAAGTCCGTATCTGATCGGATCAGAACAAGACTGGGAGACTTTTGCAACCATAATCAATGATGGTAAGCTGGAGAATCAGTACTACAGGCTGACTGAGGACATCAGTGTAACAGGCAAGGAAAACATGGTCGGCACGCAGGAGCATAAGTTCAGCGGTGTTTTTGACGGAAACAGTCATGTTATCAAAGTGGATATTACGGATAATGACAATCATGCCACTGCGCTTTTTCGTTGTATTGGGGGAGCGACCATTAAGAATCTGACCGTAACAGGAAGGGTAGAAGGAACATTGCACTGTGCAGGACTTGCCGGATTCGCATGGGATGGCACAACCAACGAGATTAAAAATTGCTGGGTACAGACGAATGTTTTCTGTAATGGAGGCTCGCATTCCCACGCCGGAGGTATTCTCGGACATGGAAAGGCATCTACCACGACGATTAGTGACTGTCTCTTTACCGGAAGCATAGCAAATGCTACCACAAAGACCGGTGTTATCTATGGCTGGAGCGATGAGGGACAGCATAAGATCATTAACTGTCTGGCAGATCCTTCTGAACTCAAAGACTGCAAAGGTGTGGATCTGATGACGGGCAATAAGGTTCAGACAGTAGAAAATTGTTATAAAACCAAGAAATTCGGTAATATGGGGACCTATACAAACAATACGGGAGAAGCTTTGAGGAAACAGCTTGGAGACGGCTGGATTGTAGAGGATGATAAAGTCCTTCCGAAGATGGAAAGTGCAGAAAACTATTTGATTAAAATCAATGATGCGAAATATGGAAGCATTTCTGTCAGCGCTCCTAAAGAAGTTTATAAATATAAGGATAAGATCGTGCTCGAACCGAAACCGGAGGAAGGATACCGGTTCAACGGTGTGAAAGTAAAGACGATACCGGAATCCGTATCAAATAATGAATCCGGCGAAGTTGTGAATGTTTCAGGGGGCAACACCTGGTATACGTTTGATAAGGAAAATCTTCCTAATTTCAAAATGCCCAGAGCGAATGTTGAGATTACACCTGTTTTTGTCAGCGAGAATGAGCTGTATCTGGAAGTACCGCATTCGGGCAATCTGGAGGTAAAACTCCCGATTCCGAAGGCTGCAATCCATATTTATGATGACGGCGGTAAAAACGGTAGTTATGGTTCTGATTCTTCCGGCACCCTTACGTTAAAGGCACCGGAAGGTTATTATCCGAGCGTGACAGGAAATGTGAATACTCTGGACGATGATGTTCTGACAATCATCCGGGGAGAGAATGTTACAGAGTCCCAAAAGGAGGAATATTCCGGCAATAAAGAAATTACGGATTCGCTTGTAAGTGACAGTGATACCATGGTCCTTCAATTTGAATCAGACGGCAATGGTACCAAAACTTCCGGCTTTGACTTAACTCTTACGCTGGCATCTGGCGAGGATATCATTGCAGAAGGATCTTGTGGAGCGCAAGCAAAATGGTCCCTGACAAGAGCTGGAAAGCTTAAGATTTCCGGAAGCGGAGATATGGATTCAATCAGCAAAAATGGTGTTTTCTGGAAAAAGTATGTGGAAAAGATCAAGACAGCAGAGATTGAAGCCGGGATCACAAAGATCAGCGAAAATGCTTTTGCAGATCATAACGCCCTTACGGATCTTTATCTGGGACATACCTGGGCAGAAAGCAGAAAAATCGGTTTGAAAGCTGCCAATATTCCCGAGAACTGCGAGATCCATTATTATGACAATCCTTTAAGCACTCTTACATTGCCGGAAAATATGGAGATTGTGAAAGATGCAGAGGATAAGTGGAAAGACGGTAATAAATATAAACCGGAAGCGGTTATCGCTTTTTCCGTAAAACAGTATTACAAGGCAGAAAATGTCAAGGCAAACGGAACAGAGCTTACTCCGGATGAAGGTGTTTATACGATCAACATGGAAGATAAGGATGTGGTCGTAACTGCTGATGTAGAACATATCAGATATGCGATTAAATATGTGGTGGAAGAAGATGTTGATAATACTGCAAACACTGACAAAATTGATGCAGGAACCCCCTTGTATCTGAATGATCCCAAAAGGGAAGGATATATCTTCAAAGGCTGGTATACCGATGAAGAATGCAAGACTTTATGGACACAGGGTACGGTACCGACAGAAGACCTTACATTCTATCCTCGCTGGATCAAGATCCTGACTTATGATGAGGCATGTTATTTAACGCTTCCCCGGAATATGATCATTGTGGAAGATGCAGAAAAGGATATGAAGGTTTCTGAAAAGTATAAACCGGGTGCAGTTATTAAAGTGGCTGTTGAAGAGAATTATACTGCAAAGAATGTAAAAATGAATGATGAAGCCGTTGAACCCGATGAAAAAGGAGTATACACTTTCATTATGGGTGAGAAGGATGTCGTTGTAACTGCAGATATTTCAACGACGGAATTTCCGGTGATCTATATGGTAGACGAAGATGTGGATAATAAGGACAATCCCGGAAGCGTTCTGATTGGACAGAAGTTAAACCTGACAGATCCCGAAAAAGAAGGATTTGTATTCAAGGGCTGGTTTACGGACGAAAACCTGAAAGAAGCATGGAATGCAAACCAGCAGATTTATCAAAAAGTTGTATTATACGCAAAATGGGTGAAACCGTACATTTATATCGATGAAAACGGCAACGAGCAGACCTGTGATGAGTATGAGATCCTTACCGATGAGACAAGAGATATGATCGGAAGCGAGAACGGACCAAAAGGCTGGTATGTCGTGGAGCATGATGTAACAATCCCGGAGCAGCTTGTAGTGGCATCCAAAACAGTAAAACTGCTTCTGTGTGACGGCGTGACTTTGAAGGCGGAAAAAGGAATTAAAGTAGCAAAAGGTACTACAAGCGACTGGTCGGGAGTGGAAACCACGATCAGCATTTACGGACAGAAAGAAGGAACCGGTACTTTGATCGCAACCGGAGCAGACGGATTTGCCGGAATCGGCGGTTCCAATGGCAATCATGGCTGTCATGTCAATATCTATGGCGGAATCATCCATGCAACAGGTGATACAAATGCATCAGGACTTGGCGGCGGCGGAAGCAGATGTGATGTTAATATCTACGGCGGTCAGGTGACTGCCAACGGTGGAGAGAACGGCTATGGTATCGGCGGTACAAATGAAGCTACAAAATGTATCATCACCCTGAGCGGAGGATCCGTTAGCACTGATAGCGTAATGGGAACCGTTACGATCCCGGAGGGCAGATATTTTGTTACAGAAGATGGTGCTGTATTAAAAGGAACCTTGAGTGAATTGCAAATACAGGAATTTGTTTCAAAACCGTCTTTCTGTGCATACAGAGTAGGTTTTAATACCGTAGGTGGTTCCAAACTTCCGGCACTTTACAATCACAAAGACGAGCTTTTGGAATTAAAGGAAGTACCCGTGAAAGAAGGAATGGCACTTGCAGGCTGGTATAAAGATGCTGCCTATACGGAAGAATGGAATATGGAAGAAGACCGTGTGACAGGAGACATTGTACTTTATGCAAAATGGGCGAAACCTTTGGATGAATCAAAAGTAGAGGTTGACACAAATTGCGGTTACAACGGAGAAGAACAATTACCGGCTGTCATGTATGACGGAGAATACCTTACCTATGATAAAGATTATACGATCGGGGTGGAGGGCGAGCATAAAAATGCAGGCACTTACACGGCAAAGATCACCTTTATCGGGGAATATACCGGTGAAATAAGCAGAGAATTCAAGATTGACCGTAAGAAACTGGAGATCACATCCGTTTCTGTCAAAGATAAGAATTATGACGGTACTTTACAGGCAACTATCGAAAAAATCGATTTTGACGGAGGTCTGGAAGAAGATGATGTTACGATCGAGTCAGCAACAGCGACTTATGATTCTGCAAAAGCAGGAAACAAGAAAAAAGTAACCGCAAAAGACTTTACAATAAGTGGCGAGGATGCAGATAATTATACAGTAAAGGCAGAGCAGTTCGAGACAGAGGGAACGATTCTTCCACGTCCGGTCAGCATTAAAGCGCTGGATCAGAGCGTTTCTGCCAACAGCATGATTGAGACCGGTGCTTCCAAGACAGAAGTAACAGCGGGGTCTTATGCAGAGGGAGAGAAGATAAACGATATCTTACTGACAGCAGCGATTGGTTCGTCAAGACCGGGTACGGCACCGATCTATCCGGCAGAAGCAAAAATCTGTGATCAGGACGGCAATGACACGACAGAGAATTATGAGATCACTTATATTCCGGGCTGGATCAAAGTGGCGAAAGGCCCGGCAAAGATCAAGAAGGCGCCTGTTGCAAATGATCTGACCTATACAGGAGGGGATCTGGAGCTTGTAAAAGAAGGACAGGCAGAGGGAGGTACTTTCGTTTACCGCCTCGGCGAAGGTGAGTTTAGCGAAAAGATTCCTACAGCCAGGGAAGAAGGTACTTATACCGTCCGTTACAAGGTAGTTGGAGATGAAGATCATATCGATCTGGCTTCAGAAGAATATCGCCTGGATGTAACGATTAAAAAAGCGGAAACGCAGGATGAGCCCGGAATAACAGATCCGAAGCCTGCTCCGGGGACAGATGTCAAGAAGCCTTCTTTGGCAAAAGCAGAAGGAACAGTTCTGACCTTGGCAGACGGTACGGCAGAGTATGTGGTTACTTCCAAGAGTGGAGAGACTCCTGCTGTCACATTCAGAAAACTTCTGAAAGCAGTGAAGAAAGTGAACATTCCTGCAGAAGTGACATTTGACAATGTAAATTATCAGGTGACAGGAATTGCACCTAAGGCATTTGCAAACAATAAGGCACTTACCAATGTTACGATCGGAATCAACGTGACAACGATCGGCAAAGAGATCTTCAAGGGTTGCAAGAAGTTAAAATCCATCAATGTGAAGACCACGAAGCTGACGGCAAAGAGTGTTAAAAGCAAAGCGTTTAAGGGAATTAAGAATACCGTTAAGGTAAAAGTTCCGAAATCAAAGAAAGCGGATTATAAGAAACTTTTCCAGAAAAAAGGGCTTTCGAAAGATGTTAAGATCAAATAATCAATAATGACAGGGCAGGCACTCCGTTTGGGGGTGCCTGCTTTTTCGGATCGAAATAACTAGGTCGATATAGGAAATGTCAGGTAATTCCGGAGGACGAAGAAATGATTTGATTTTATGACAGATTTAGCATATACTTTTAAGTATGAGAAAACTGGCATTGAGTGATGAAATCTTATTAAAAATCGAAAAACCGGCAAGATATATCGGCGGCGAAGTCAATTCCGTAATGAAAGACAAGGAAAATATCGATCTTCGAGTCGCTATGTGCTTTCCGGATGTTTATGAGATCGGCATGTCCCATCTTGGCATTCAGATTTTGTATGATATGTTTAACCGCTTTGAAGACACGTGGTGCGAGCGTGTCTATTCGCCGTGGGTGGATCTGGATGAGATCATGCGAAAGGAGCGGATCCCGTTATTTGCCTTAGAGTCCCAGGAGCCTGTGAAGGATTTTGATTTTCTGGGGATTACGCTTCAATATGAAATGTGTTATACCAATATCCTGCAGGTATTGGATCTGGCTCAGATCCCGCTTCTTGCCAAAGAGCGTACCTGGGAGCACCCGGTTGTGATCGGAGGAGGACCTTGTTCCTACAATCCCGAACCGATCGCAGATTTCTTTGATCTGTTTTATATCGGAGAGGGGGAGACCGGTTACAGGGCATTGCTGGATCTGTATAAAAAAGCAAAAGCAGAAAATATGAGCAGACTGGATTTTCTGGCAGAGGCGGGGAAGTTGCCGGGGATTTATTGTCCGCTCTTTTATGAGACAGAATATAAAGAAGACGGTACGATCGCTGCGTTTAAACCGACAAGGGACGGGATACCCATACAGATCATTAAACAGATTGAAATGGAAGTCAGCGATACCTACTATCCGAAGAAACCTGTCGTCCCGTTTATTAAGGTCACGCAGGACAGGGTGGTTTTGGAGATTCAGAGAGGGTGTATCAGAGGATGCCGCTTCTGTCAGGCGGGGCAGCTTTACCGGCCGGTGCGTGAGCGTGATGTGAAGATGCTTAAAGAATATGCGGTTGAGATGCTTCGCGCCACGGGGCATGAGGAGATTTCCTTAAGCTCGTTAAGCTCCAGCGATTACAGTAAGCTTCCGGAGCTGATCGATTTTCTGATCGAGGAATGCGATAAGAGAAAGATCAATATTTCACTGCCGAGCCTGCGTATCGATGCATTTTCCCTGGATGTGATGAGCAAGGTGCAGGATGTCAGAAAGAGCAGCCTTACCTTTGCACCGGAGGCAGGGACGCAGAGAATGCGGAATGTGATCAATAAAGGATTGACCGAAGAAGTTATTTTGAGCGGAGCTGCCGAGGCGTTTAAAGGCGGCTGGACGAAAGTCAAATTGTATTTTATGCTGGGACTCCCGACTGAGACGGAGGAGGACAGACGCGGAATAGCGATTCTCAGTAATGAAGTGGCTAAGACCTTTTATGATACCGTTCCGAAAGAAGAACGCAAGGGAAAAGTGCAGGTGACGGCAAGTACCTCTTTCTTTATTCCCAAACCGTTTACACCGTTTCAATGGGCAGCCATGCATACTGCCGAGGAGTTTATTTCCTATGCGAAAACGGTAAAAGATGCCGTCAGGGAGCAGTTAAATCAGAAGGTGATCAAATATAACTGGCATGAGGCGGATATTTCTCTGTTAGAGGGGGTATTTGCCAGAGGGGACCGCAAGGTCTGCAAAGTTATTCTGGATGCGTATCATAAAGGCTGTTTCTTTGATGCATGGAGCGAATATTATAAGCATGATGTGTGGCTGGAGGCCTTTCGTGAGAATGGTATTTCCATCGATTTTTATACGACAAGAGAGCGTAAGCTGGATGAAATCTTTCCCTGGGATTTCATTGACTGCGGCGTGAGTCGTAAGTTCTTTGAAAGAGAATGGCTAAGGGCAACGAAAGACCAGGTAACGACTCCCAACTGCCGTATGCAGTGTCAGGGCTGCGGGGCGGCGAGATTCGGCGGCGGAGTATGTTTTGAGCCCAGGGAGGAAGCATAATTATGAAAGTACGTATTAAATTCCGTAAGTCCGGTCCGATGGTCTTTATCGGTCATCTGGACGTGATGCGGTATTTCCAGAAGGCAATACGAAGGGCGGATATTGATATTGCCTATACACAGGGATTCAATCCGCACCAGATCATGTCCTTTGCGGCGCCTCTTGGCGTAGGGCTTTGCAGTGACGGGGAATATTTTGATATCGAATGTAACAGTGTGACGACGTCGGACGATATGAGGGACAGGCTGCAGGCGGCTATGGTGGAAGGGTTTGAAATCGTTAATGTGCGGTCGCTTCCGGATACTGCCGGCAATGCCATGGCGAGTGTGGCGGCGGCAAAGTATGTGGTAAGGTTAAGGTATGACGCGGCAGACGGTATTGACTACCCTGGTCTGATCGGACGCTTCTATGATCAGCCAACGATTCCGGTGGTAAAGCAGACCAAAAAGAGTGAAAAAGAGATCGATATCAGGCCACATATTTATGAGCTTTCCTGCGAGATGGAAAAGACGGCGGACGGAAAAGAAAAACCGGTGTTTACCATGCTGGTCAATGCGAGCAGTGCAGGGAATATCAAGCCTTCTCTCGTACTCGAGAGCTTTTATCGGTTTGCCGGACTGCAGGCAGGGGAATTTGACTGGATCGTGACAAGAATAGATACCTATACAAATACCGGTACAGATGAGTCACCTGTTTTTGTCCCGCTTGATGAAGTGGGCAGGATCATAGGAGAAACCGGTGTCTGAAAGAAAGACGAATCCTGTTGGTTCGTTTTAGCGGATCATTTTATAAAAAAGTATCAAATACTCGTAAGGTAAGGGAAGGCGGGTGAGTTTTACCCATGAAAAAACTGATCTTAACAGAAATAGATGGTAAAAAATATTCTTTTTATTATGAGGATGACCTACTGACCGAAATGGATGTTCTGGTCCCGTCAAAAGGGAATGTGGCTGAGATCGGTCAGATCTTTGTAGGGCAGGTCAAGAAGATCCTGCCGAATATCCAGGCGGCTTTTATCGAATATGCCAAGGGGCAGAACGGCTTTTTGCCCTTGTCGGATCTGGGCGAACGCAAAGATTATCTGAAATGTGGTGACCTGCTGCCGGTACAGATCGAAAAAGCCGCAGTGAAGACAAAGGACCCCGTCCTTTCTACCAGACTTGCGCTGAGTGGTCATTATACTGTCGTACAGCTCTATGATTCCCGTATCGGATATTCCGCCAAATTAATGCAGGAGCGCAAAGAATATCTGAGAGCAGAGACCGAGAAAGATTTAAAAGCGTTACAGGACGGGTTTAAAGAACGGTTTGGAGAATGTATCGGGATTGTGGTGCGGACCAGCGCAGAAAAGGAAGATGTTACGCCACAGATGATTTTGGATGAGGCAAAAGCGCTTTCGGAGCAGTTGGGAGATCTCTATAAACATTCAAAGATGCGGACTTTATATTCGGTTCTTTACGGAAAGGCTTCGTTTGGCCTGCAAAAGTATTATCATTTCCGGCAGTTGGGCGTTGAGGAGATCGTGACAGATGATAAGGATGTTTACGAGGAACTGTCCGGAGCCGCGAAAAAAGACGGCTTTACGGAACTGAACATTCGGTTTTATGAGGATCCGGATTATCCGTTGAGAGCACTTTACAGTCTGCAGACCGGATTGGAGGAAGTACTATTTAAGAAAGTCTGGTTAAAATGTGGCGGTTTTCTGGTGATCGAGGAGACAGAGGCACTTTCGGTGATCGATGTAAATTCCGGAAAGAACATTTCCGGCAAAGAACGGGAAAGCACTTTTGCAAAGATCAATCGGGAGGCTGCCATAGAATCCGCCAGACAGATCCGGCTGCGCAATTTAAGCGGTATCATATTGATCGATTTTATTAACTGTAAAGAGGAATCGTCATTTATAGAAGTATTGAAACAGGAATTTTTAAAAGATCCGGTAAAGACTTATTTTGTGGACATAACGCCGCTTGGGCTGGTGGAGATCACCCGACAGAAAAAGACGGCACCGCTTAGTGAAAAATTGATGCCCAATCGCTAAAATATATACTGTAAGAAGGAAAAAAACATGAGTGAAAACAGACATGTATGGGGGTATTGGAAGTGCCCTTCCTGTGCCACGATCATACGCGGAGATAACAGAGTATGCCCGCAGTGCGGTACGCCGATTCCAAATAATGTAAGGTATATGCCGCCGGACGATCCGCAGGTACGGGAAGCAATCGGCAATGGCAAGGCCGTTGATTCTTACGTAGAGTATGTGGATAAAGAGAAAGAGAGCGATCAGGCAAACTGGAACTGCGAATACTGCGGTTATCAGAATCCGTATGATGCTCTGACCTGTCAGGGCTGCTGCGCACCAAGGTATGAATCCGAACAGGATTATTTCGGTAATGCGATGAATCACACGGAAGAAGACAAGAAGGAGCGGGAGATTCATGGACTGCCGAATAACCGGCCCGCGCCACCGCCGGTCAGACCGCAGGTTGGTCAGAATAACCGCCAAACGGATGCAAAGCAAAAACGGTTTACCGGTATTGCGATTGCGGCAGTTGTGATTCTGTTTTTGATCTGGCTGTTTACTCCGGTCACGCGAAGCTCCGTGATCCAGAGCTTCCGTTGGGAACGCAATGTGGAAGTAGAGGAATATACCCTGTGTCACGAGGATGACTGGACACTGCCGGAAGGTGCGACGCTGACGGATACCAAACAGGAAATACATCATTATAACCAGGTTCTGGATCACTATGAGACGAAGACCAGGCAAGTCTCGCATCAGGAACAGGACGGGTATGATACCGAATACAGGGATCTTGGCAACGGCCAGTATGAGACGGTACAGACACCGAGATACAAGACGGTATGGGAGACAGAGACCTATGAAGAACCGGTCTACAAAGATGTCCCGGAATACCGTACCAAGTATTACTATGACATTGGAAGATGGAAGAAGGTTGATGATCTTCCGACTTCCGGAAATGACCAGAATCCTGTCTGGCATGAATGCGAGTATCCTGAAGATGTTTCCTCTCCAGACTATGGAGATAAAAGGCAGGGACCGAAGCAGGAAACCTATTTTGTCATCATAAAAGATAAAAAAGGAAAAGAACAGGAAGTCGAATATCCTTATTCGGAATGGACTGCCTTGTCTGCCGGAGATAAGATTTCTTATAAGACGCACCGTTTCAGCAATAAGCCGTTAAATTAAATGCGTTTTGGAAAAACGCCGAAAACAGCCGTTTGGTGATAAAACAGTAACCTTCGTTACATAAGGAATTGCATGTTGAAAGATATTGGTTAGATATGGAAAACAGTTTTGAGAAAAGTGAGAAAAAAGTAGAATATCTGGAATTGATCTATGATCTGATCTTTGTATAAATGATGGGCGTAAGAAAACGGATTGGAAAGGAGCACAATGATGGAATGGATTCGCTTTGAAAAGGTGCGGCAGGGAAAATATCTGAGAAATTATGAAATCACCTATCTGAACAAAGCAGGGAAAGAAAAAACATATGAAATGGTCAGCTTCAATGAGATGACGGATGTTTCCCAACTGGGGAATAAAACGAATGGCATTTCCATCGCTGCGACAGTGGAGGGAAAGCTGTTGCTGCTTAAAGAATTCCGCATGGCGGTCGGAAGAACGGTCTATAATCTGTGCGCAGGCATGATAGAGCCTGATGAAACGGTGGAAGATTGTATCAGTCGCGAGCTCTACGAGGAAGTCGGGTTAAAAGTGAAGCGGATCAAAAAAATCCTGCCTCCTTCTTTTGCGGCAGTCGGCATTTCCGATACCTGTACCAGACTCTGCTTTATCGAAGCAGAAGGCTCACTGGCCTTCCATGGATCGGATAATGAGCAGATCCAGGCGGGGCTTTATTCGAAAGAAGAGGTGGAAAAACTACTGGAAACCGAAAGCTTTTCTTCCAGAAGCCAGCTTGTCGCGTATGCCTTTTTGCAGGGAATGTTTGACCAGGGAGAAACCGAAAGCTAAAGCGATAAAAGAGCCTAAAAAAGGATCGGATACTGTGATGTTACCTGAATGTGCAATATGCACAAAATATCAACTCTGTCCTAATGATTTTCTACAATATGCAAATGTATTTTTTTTGAGTGAAAACTTGACAATTTTACCCTCTGTATGCTAATATACAACAGTATGCCGCATAATTAGGTATAAGCTTGTCCGGCGAAAGCGGGATAACACCAAAATTAGCGAGTAATTTTGATAGGAGGTGCCCTATGTACGCAATTATTGCAACAGGTGGAAAGCAGTACAAGGTTTCTGAAGGCGATGTGATCAAAGTTGAGAAGCTTGCAGCAGAAGCTGGCGAGACTGTTACATTTGACAATGTTCTTGCAATCAGCGATTCCGGTCTCAGTGTAGGTATGGACGTTGCGAAAGCTAACGTATCCGCTACTGTATTAGAGCAGGGACGCAGCAGAAAGGTAATCGTTTACAAGTATAAGAGAAAAACCGGTTACCATAAGAAAAACGGTCATAGACAAGCATACACACAGGTTAAGATCGACAAGATTAATAACTAATCGGTATTTGATATGACAATCGTTACGATGTATCGGGATAAACAGGGACAGTATATCGGTTTTAAGGTGAACGGCCATGCAGGGTATGCACCGGACGGTGAAGATATCGTATGTGCTGCCATTTCTGCACTGACCATTACGACAATGAATTCGATCGAGACTATTGTCGGTGAGCCTTTTGATTACAAAGAGGATCAGAAAAAAGGTCTTATGCTGTTCAGACTGGGAAGCACAGGATCCTGTGATGTACAGTTACTGCTAAGATCCATGGTTTTGGGTCTGTCCCAGATACAGGATAGTTATCCAAAGTATTTAAAACTCAAATATAAGGAGGTGTAATACAATGTTAAAGATGAACCTTCAATTTTTTGCTCATAAAAAGGGAGTTGGTTCTACCAAGAACGGTAGAGATTCCGAGTCTAAGAGATTAGGAGCAAAGAGAGCTGACGGACAGTTCGTAAAAGCTGGAAATATCTTATACAGACAGCGTGGTACTAAGATTCATCCGGGTGTCAATGTAGGACGCGGCGGTGACGATACATTATTTGCTTTAGTAGACGGTGTATTAAGATTTGAGAGAAGCGGAAGAGACAGAAAGCAGGCTTCCGTATATCCGGCAGAACAGTAAAAAGGTGAGCTTCAAACGTTTGTTTCGTTTGAAGCTCTTTTCTTAATTGTCTGAATGAGAAACTCAAGGAACTAAAATCACGATCCAAAAATCGGTGCCAGAGTGCGATGAACGACGGCGGAGTGAATACGACAGAGGAGAGAATGCGCTCTTCCTGGAAGCACCGATTGTTTGGATACGGAACTTTAAAACAGTATCCAAAAATCGGCGCCAGAGTGCGATGAACGACGGCGGAGTGAATACGACAGAGGAGAGAATGCGCTCTGCCTAAAAGCACCGATTGTTTGGATACGGAACTTTAAAAAGGAGAAAAGCATGTTTGCAGACAGAGCTAAAATCTATGTGAGAAGCGGTAAGGGCGGTGACGGACACGTTTCTTTCCGGCGTGAAAAATATGTACCAAACGGCGGTCCTGACGGCGGTGACGGAGGCAAGGGCGGTGATGTGATCTTTGTTGTGGATGAGGGATTGAATACTCTGACAGATTTTAGACATATCCGCAAATACTGTGCCCAGAACGGCGAAGAAGGCGGCAAACGTAACTGTTCCGGTAAAAAGGGAGAGGATATCATTATCAAAGTACCGGCAGGAACTGTACTCAGGGATGAAGAAAGCGGCAGAGTCGTTGCGGATATGTCAGGTGACTGCAAACGTGTCGTGCTCTTAACCGGCGGTCGTGGCGGCAATGGAAATCAGCATTATGCCACAAGTACGATGCAGGCACCCAAGTATGCACAACCCGGTCAGCCTGCAAAAGAATTAAATCTACTGATGGAGTTAAAGGTGATCGCGGATGTGGGGCTGGTCGGATTCCCGAATGTGGGAAAATCCACACTTCTTTCCAGAGTGACAAATGCCCGTCCGAAGATCGCGAACTATCATTTTACAACCTTGAATCCCAATCTGGGAGTCGTGGATATGGAAGATGGCAACGGATTTGTGATCGCGGATATTCCGGGGCTGATCGAGGGCGCCAGCGAAGGAGTCGGACTGGGACATGAGTTTTTGCGTCACATCGAGCGCACGAAGGTCATCATCCATATGGTTGACGTTGCAGGTACGGAAGGAAGAGATCCGATCGCGGATATCTATGCGATCAATAAGGAACTGGAAGCGTATAATGAAGAGATCGCGAAGAGGCCTCAGGTAATCGCTGCGAACAAGATCGATGCGATTTATGCGGAGGATGAGAATGAGCCTGTTAATGCCCTGAAAGCCGAATTTGAGCCAAAAGGGATCAAAGTATTTCCGATTTCGGCAGTCAGTGGCAAAGGACTTAAAGAGCTTCTCTATGAGGTGCAGCATATGCTGTCAGAGCTGGATGATGCTCCGGTAATCTTTGAACCTGAGTACAATCCGGATGAAGAATTTGCTGTCGGGAATGAACCGTTTACGGTTACTTATGATGAGGAAGAAGATGAGTATGTAGTGGAAGGTCCCCGCATTGAGAAGATGCTTGGCTATACGAATCTGGACTCCGAAAAGGGCTTTGCTTTCTTCCAGCGTTTCCTGAAAGAGAGCGGAATCTTAAAAGAGCTGGAGGCTTTGGATATCAAAGAAGGCGATACGGTACGTATGTACGGGTTATCTTTTGATTATTATAAATAAGCTTCCGATCAGTCGAGGATGAAAAAGTTGTAAGACAGTTAAAGGAGAGTATTATGACAAGTAAACAAAGAGCCTATTTAAAAGGGCTTGCAATGAATATAGAGCCGGTTTTCCAGATTGGTAAATCCAGTCTGACGCCGGAAGTATGTACAGCTGTTTCTGAGGCTTTTAATACCAGAGAACTGGTAAAAGTCGCTGTATTAAAAAACTGTATCGATGATCCGCGTTCTATTGCGGAAGCGCTGGCAGGACGTACCGGATCGCAGGTAGTCCAGGTGATCGGCAAAAAGATCGTACTATATAAAGAGAACAAAGATCATAAAAAGATCGAACTTCCCAGATAAAACGCATTTTTCAAAACATCTGAAATTTGGTTGCATAATCGCGGATGCCGAATTATAGTAGAGATATAGAAGTGCCAATAAGAGCCCGGGAAGTTACTATTTTGTCCAAAGCCTCGCACTACGCCGCGAAGTTGCGGAAAAACTGTATAAAGCAGCCAATTATGTTTTGCACTTCGGCGTAGCCAAACGAAATATATGCAAAACATGTTATATTCAGTGACCAGCTGGTCACGAACGGAATAGTAACCCCGGAAAAGAAAACGGGATATACCGGAGTTGGAAAGGATGTGTTTTATGAATAACGGGCATAAAAAGGTCGGGATCATGGGCGGGACATTCAATCCGATTCATAATGGACATCTGAGACTTGCAGAATGTGCACTGGTTTCCTTTTCACTGGATGAGGTCTTGTTCATTCCAAGCGGGATTTCCTGGTTAAAAGCCGGACAGGATATACCAAAGAGCAATATCCGTTGTGAAATGACTGCTCTTGCCATAGAGGGAAATTCAAGGTTTAAAATGTCTAGGATTGAGGCTCAACGGCAGGGAAATTCTTATTCCTATGAGACGATACTTGCCTTAAAAAACCAAAATCCGCTACAGGATTACTACTTTATAATGGGAGCAGATTCACTGGTGAATCTCGAAAATTGGAAATGCCCGGATATACTGTTGCGGGAATGTGTGATCCTGGCTGCGGTGCGTGAGGATGTTGACAGAAAGCTGCTTGAGAAACAGATCGATCATCTGAAGGACCAATTTGTATGTGATATCAGACTTTTGTCCATGCCAAGATTTGACATTTCTTCCACAATGATCCGTCGGCTGGTATCAGAAGGAAGAGATATTCGTGACTATGTCCCCCGGAAGGTTGTACAGTATATCGATGAGAAACATTTGTACAGGCAGTCATGATGAAAACAAAATAAGAAAGAGAAATCCCTATCATTTTACATTCTTGCAGTATACGAAAATCAAAATACTGTTGAGCAGAGCAACAATTTCCCGGAATATCCATGGGATGTGGTTACTATTCACAGCCGTTTTGCCTGTGAAAGTAACGGATTTTGCCATTTAAAATCGCTTCGCGATGGGCAAAATCCAATAACAGAGATAGTTTATCGAGCCGTAAATGCGCATTTCGGCTGTGGATAGTAACGGGATGTGAACGATTTTACCGTTATGGAACGGTTTTTCAGCAGTGAAAATGTCGAAAGGAACATTTGGGTGTAAAACCGGTACAGGAAACATTTTTGTATGATTTGAGGAGAGAATGAATGCAGGATTATAAGATTAACAGCGACAGGATTCAAAAACTGGATCAAAAGATGAAAAAGAAGCTGGATGCAAAACGGTATCAACATACAGTTTCTGTAGCCTACACAGCTGCAGCAATGGCGATGGCACATGGAAGTGATGTGAATGAAGCCTACGTGACAGGCCTTTTGCACGATAATGCCAAATGTTTCACAACCAATAAAAAGCTGGCAATCTGTAAAAAGTATCAATTAAAGGTTTCACCATGGGAAAAGGAGAACCCTGAACTGCTGCATGCAAAGGTTGGCGCCTGTCTTGCCAAAACGAAGTACGGGATCAAAGATGAGGATATGATTCGGGCGATCGCCAATCATACGACCGGGAGACCGAATATGTCATTACTGGAAAAGATCATCTATATTGCGGATTACATAGAACCGCGGCGCAAACAGCTTAAAGATATGGAGGAGATACGAAGACTCGCATTTACCGATATTGATGAAGCGCTTTGCATGATCTTAAAAAACATAATAGAGTATTTAAAAACCAAAGATGCGCAGATCGATCCGCTGACGATGGAAACCTATTATTACTATAAGAATCGGAAAGAAAACTGCAGGTAAAAACGATCCGTCTGTATAAATGAATGTGGGGCGGGTCATAAAGTCTCTCACCCACTTTTGAACAAGCTCAAAGTGGAATCAGACTTTAGACCCTGATATCATGAACATACGGAGAATGAACAGAAAGGAAACAGGAAAAATGGATTTATTGACATCAAAAGAAATGGCAAAAATAGCAATCAACGCATTGGAAGAAAAAAAAGCAGAGGATCTGAAAGTGATCGATATCAGCAATATTTCAGTGATCGCAGATTATTTTATTATTGCAAGCGGTAATAACCGCAATCAGATTCAGGCTCTTTGCGACGAAGTGGAAGAAAAACTCACAAGAGCAGGGTATCCGGCTAAGCAGATAGAAGGTTACGATACGGCCAACTGGGTTTTGATAGATTTTAAAGACATCATTGTGCATATTTTTGATAACGAAAACCGTTTATTCTATGATCTGGAAAGAATCTGGAAAGACGGTCGGGAAGTAAATGCGGCAGATCTGTAAAGGCTGCCGGATCATATGGAGAGCAGCATGAAACTGATTGATGAATTGATCGTGTTTTTTGAAGAGAATAACTGCTCGGATATTCATATTACAGTGGGAAGCGGAATTGTAGGCCGACAATACGGCGTGCTTCAGGAATTCGAGTAAATAAAAAACGGCATGTAATAGAGGATGAAAGATCCAATCTGTTGCATGCCGGTTTTTTATCGAACAATCTTTGTATGGTGCTTCGGAGAAACGGATATAAAGAGACTCCGCATTAATGATACAGGCGGAATACTCCGTAAACACGACCTAAGATCTGACAGTCCTTGACAATGATAGGATCCATAGTGTCATTTTCCGGCTGAAGGCGGATATGATCCTTCTCCTTGTAGAAGGTCTTAACAGTAGCTCCATCATCGATCAGAGCAACGACGGTATCTCCATTGCGTGCAGTATTGCAGCACTGTACAAAAATCCGGTCGCCATCAAAAATCCCCGCATTGATCATACTTTCCCCTTTTACTTTCAGAACAAAAGAGTCTGCGTTGGGAGCCATCTCGGCAGGGATCGGAAAATAGCCTTCGATATTTTCCGCAGCGAGTATCGGCTGTCCGGCAGCAACCGTGCCGACGATCGGAATACTTGCCATCTCATGTCGAACCATCTGAAAACTGTCGTCACAGATCTCAATCGCACGCGGCTTCGTAGGGTCACGGCGGATATAGCCGTTCTTTTCCAACGTCTCCAGATGGGAATGAACGGAAGAAGTGGATTTGAGATGAACGGCATCACAGATCTCACGCACAGCCGGGGGATAACCTTTGGCTAAGATCTGCTCTTTAATATACTCTAAGATTTCACGCTGTTTCGCGCTGATTTTACCATATGACATGATTAAGGATCCTTTCTTTGACTGGATATATATATCATTAAATTCAAATAACTGTATATAGTGTAACATAAAACCGTCAAAAAGCAAACATATATTCCAAAAATTTGTTCGATTTTTTTGATAAAACCGGTTGACATTCGAAAATATGTTCGGTATAATCAGAACATAGCAAAACAAACAAGTGTTCGGAACTTCTGTTCGGAAATATATGATTGGGATTTGGAGGAGTTACCTATGAGCAGAGCCAGAATGAAACAGTTAAGAAGAAAGAGAAAATTGCAATTATTATGCAGAAGAGGAATGACGATCGGAATGACGTTTGTTCTGATCCTGTTTTTATCTGTTATAGGTTCGCATATGACAGCGAAAGCGACTGCCAGGGAGCATACGGATGCCGTTAAATATTTTGCCAATATCGAAGTGCAGCCGGGAGATACCCTTTGGAGCATTGCCAAAGAGCATATGACAGAAGAGTACAGCAGCATTCCGGCATATGTCAAGGATATTGCCAGTGTGAATGATATGCTGCCCTGCACGATGATCAAAAGCGGAGAGTATATCATTCTTCCTTACTATGAATAAGATAACGCTGATAGGGATATAAGATATATATCGTTGATCATTTTCTAATATGCTTTTCTCATCACTATCAAACGGATACTTTTTCAGAGGGAAAGCAACCCGTTTGGTGAGAACCCTATAAAATACCATAATGATACAGAAGGAATTGTTTGATACTAATCTACAATTCCTTCTGTATTTTAGTTATTATTTTTTTCACGTAGTTTTACGGCATTCGCAGCCAGGCGTCTGCGTTCTTCGCCAATGGCAGCATAGTGTTTTTTGGTGGTATTAACATCTTTATGGCCCAATACATCAGCAACCAGATAGATATCACCGGTTTCCTGATAGAGAGTGGTACCGTAAGTACTTCTTAGTTTATGCGGTGTGATCTTTTTAAGAGAGGTTACCTTTGAAGCATATTTTTTTACCAGTTTTTCGACACTGCGCACAGCCATGCGCCTGTTCTGAAGGGATAAGAATAAAGCGTCTTCGTGTCCTTCCTGCGGAATGGTATGTTTCCTTTCTTCCATATAATCCAATAAGGCATCTTCAACCTCCATACCGAAATAAACGATTGCTTCATATCCGCCTTTTCTTCGGATTTTGATACCACCATTCTTAAAATCCACATCATTGATATCAAGTCCGACGCATTCCGAAACTCGTATTCCGGTTCCAAGCAACAGCGTTAAGAGAGCAAGATCGCGAACTTTTGTGCGGTCATGATATTTCTTTTCGCTATCTGTCAGTTTGTCTCCATGTTCAACGAGATCCAGAAGAGTAGCGACTTCGTCGGCATCCAGCCGTATGATGGCTTTCTGATGGAGCTTGGGCATAGGCACCAGTGAAGCCACATCTTTTTCGATCAGTTCACTGACATAATAATAGTGATAAAAACTTCTGAGTGAAGCAAGTTTACGGGATTTGCCTCTTTCATCATTGCTGTATTCGCGGCCGTCTTTCTCATAATAGGATAGATATTCGAGATATTCTTCAATGTCTTCCTTTGTAATCTGATTCAATATGGATAGAGGAAATTCTGTGATCGGCTGTTTACGCAAAACACTGTTGTTTTCATGTAAAAACTCAAAAAAGATACGAAGATCAAGTGCATAACCCAATCTGGTACGGGTAGAAGTTGTCTCCTCGATTCCCCGAAAAAACTGTTTACAGAAGGGGGGGAGAGTAGTAAGTACTTCCCTCATTTTTAATACATTTTCTTTGTTGATCTGATCATGATAATTCAGATTTTGTTTTTCTCTTGCCATAGAATTCTCCGAACATGATTTACGATTATTTGGAATTGTGTAAAGTTAAACTGTAGTTTATGGATGGACTGCTCCTGGATTTAATTAGCCTTTTTTCGATAACGGGTTCCGAAATACTCCGGCCATCCCTGAATGTCACCATTCATGATAGCGGTAAACATACGTTCTTTCACGCCGGGATTTTCCTGATTAAGCTGTTTCAGAAGCTGTTTGACATATTCACGTCTTGTATTGCCATCAGCAGGGCAGGGGCTTTTCGCGACCGGAAGGTCATATCTTCTCTGAAAACCGATGATATCAGCTTCATTAATATGCACGAACGGACGAATTACAGTGACTTCTTTACGATCCAAGTAAGTCATAGGAGAGAAGGTATGGAAACGTCCTTCATAAATCAGGGATAATAACATGGTTTCTACAACATCATCCTTATGATGAGCATAAGCAACTTTATTGCAGCCAAGCTCTTTGATCGTGCTGTTTAAAGCACCTTTTCGCATTGTTGCACACAAAGAGCAGGGATTGGTTTCTTTTCGCGCATCAAAGACGATCTGGGCAATCTCTGTAGGAACAACCGTATAAGGAACTCCAAGAGACTCACAGAAGTTTCGAACAGCATCGAGATTCAGATTTTTGAAACCAAGATCAACGGTAATGCCATGAATCGTGAAATGCTTCGGATAAAATCTCATTAGTTCGTGTAAAGCATAAACAAGGGCAAGGGAGTCTTTTCCGCCGGAAATACCCACTGCAATTTTGTCACCTTCCTCGATCATATGAAAATCATCGATGGCCCGTCTTGTATAACTGAGTAATTGTTGTAATTTCATGTTAATCTGCTCCTGAGTATCAAAAAATGGATTCTATAAATGTAGTCGTGGATCAAATATTTTTCTCAATAGAAATGATTATAGCATAAGTTATCGGACATGAAAAGTCATATTCATCGAAGCAAAGGAGGATGATTACTATTCAGTTTCCCGGAAAGAGAGTAAAAAGACAGACACGCAACTATTCGCAAAAGAACAGTTTAACGAAAAGTTGAAGAGCAACTTTCCGTTAAACTGTGAGTTAAACTATGAGTCAAACTGCGAGTTAAAATGTGACTATTGATGATCGTTATGCTTTTGGTTTATAGGATCGGGCTTATTTCTCGCGTTTTTAGTATAAGCATGCCTTTCGTTTTTGGCTTTGTTTGTATGAATCCTTTGTTCTTCGGTCGCTTCAAAAACCTTATCCGGATCTTTGCCTTCGTTTTTGGACTGATTTGGCGGCATGATCTCTATATATTCATGATCCCGGATTTCTGATAGATTCATATAATCCTCAGTATTCGTAGCAAGTTTTTTGGCTGTGAGCATTCTGGTGATCCATCTTCGAACACCTGCATAAATGACAGCGAATACAGGTACACCGATTGCCATGCCAATGATCCCGAAATGCCCACCGAACAAGGTAATGGAGGTTACGACCCAGAAGCTTGAAAGTCCGGTAGAATCACCAAGTAACTTCGGACCGAGGATGTTTCCGTCAAATTGCTGAAGGATTAGAACAAAAACAGTAAAATACAATGCTTTGACCGGATCCACCATCAAAATCAGGATAATGCTGGGAATCGCACCGATATAGGGACCAAAAAAAGGAATAATGTTTGTAACACCTACGATCACAGCAATCAAAACCGTATAAGGCATACCTAAAATGGAAATACCGATAAAACATAAGATGCCGATGATCAGGGAGTCCAACAACTTGGCACTGATATAACCGCCAAAGGTCTTGTTCACCGCCCGAAAATCCTTGATGAGCTGATTCGCACTCTTTTGCTCAAAAAGTGCATAGATGATCTTCTTTGCCTGTGCGGCAAAAACCTCTTTGCTGGAAAGCACATAAATAGATAAAATGATACCTATGACCAGATTAAACAATATTTTTACAAGTCCCAATAAACTGGCACTTACTTCTTTAAGCAGATTCCCTACTTTCCCAAGCTGAGGGAGAAGTTTGTTGAGCCATACACTGAATTCGGTAGAATATTCAGCCAGAAGACTGTTAGCCATCGTCTCGATCTGAGGATTGTCACGAAGCAGCTTGGTGATAAAATTTTCCAGATTCTTTTCATAAGTGGGTAACTGAGTAGCAATGCTGGTGATGCTGGAAACTAACTGCGGGATGATCATAGAAATCAGACCATAGATCGCGCTGATAAACATTACAAGTGTAATGGAGATGGACAATCCTCTCATACGTTTCTTCGCTTTCACGGTATCAGAAGCCCAGCCGGCTTTTTTACAGATCGGTGTAAATAAACAGCGCTCCATCCAATTAACGACCGGTGTAAAGAGATATCCCAAAACAAGGCCATAAGTGATCGGCCGCAAGATCGTGAAGGTCTTATCAAAAAAGGTAGCAATGTTTTTGCCGCTGAACAAAAGATCATAAAATACCATACTGGCTGCGATCACGGAAAAAGCTGTCAACCCCCAAAAAAAATATTTTCTTTCGCCTTTAAAACTCATAATGAATCATTACATACCGGATAAACGTATGCATTCCTTTCCCATAATGTAAATGCTATGCATAAAATAACACTTCTTATTATAACATACTTTGCATGTTTGCGTTGATCTTTTTCAAATTTACGATTTTTTTATCCAGGTGATAAAAGACCTCCCGAAACCGAAAAGTTTCGGGAGGTCTGGTCATAACAGAATCATTAATCTACTTGAAAGATTGCTACATTCTGTTGTAATTCATTAGCAATATTCTTCAGGGCATCAGCCTGAGCCACTACATTTTGCATATTGGCTTCAAGCTGTGTCAAAGAAGCGCTGGTCTCTTCTGTAGAAGCTGCATTTTCTTCGGATACGGATGAAAGTGATTCCATGGAATGCATAATGGAATTTTTATCTGCATTAAGAGCTTCAACAAGATCCACGATTTTCTGATTGCCTTTTTCTGTTTCGATCAAAAGTTCGAGCATATTTTCGAAAGACCTACTCATCTCCTGCAATGCTTCTGCTTCATGCTCTGTTGCATTTTTGATCGATTCAGTCAGATCTTTATTCTTATCAGAAAGTCTGGTGATCTGCTCGAGCATATTTGTGATTTCATTCGCAGCGGCATTAGACTCTTCTGCAAGACCTTTGATATTATCCGCAACAACTGCAAAACCTCTGCCGGCCTCTCCTGCTCTTGCTGCTTCGATCGAAGCATTTAAAGCAAGAAGATTTGTTTGGCTTGCAATGGCAATGATCGCTTCGGCAGCCTGACTGATCTGAGCTACAACAGTAGCTGTTTCATTGACAGAATCCGCTACGACTCCGGCTTTTTCCTGAGTATTCTGTCCGGCTTCTTTTAATTCGTTGAGCTGACTTTGCACTTTTACAGATTCATCATAAACGGAACGACCCATATCCATATTATGATTGGAGGCTTCCAGTACAGTTTCAACCGATTCACCGATATGGATCGTGATATCGGAGGTGTTTTCCACATCTCCTGCCATAGCAGTGGCACCGTTCGCGAGATCAGAAACGGCATTGTTGATATCTGCAACAGTCTGCTGGCTGTCTGAAATCTGAGCTTCTGTATCGATCGCCCCCATATTGACTTCATCGGCATGCTGTTTAACCTGATAAAGTGCTTCGCGGAGTTTAGAGCGAAGACCTTCTGCAGCATTCGCAATTCCTCTGAATTCTTTCACAGGACTGTCTTCACTGATCTCTTTCACGAAATTGCCCTCTGCCATGATATCGATTTCGGCAGATACACGACGGATCCCTAAAGAAAGACTGCGTGCGGTGATAATGGCTAAAAGGATCAAAATGATCAAGACAATGATAAAGACAATGAACGTACCGGAAATGGTATTGTTAATGTTGACACCTAACGTCTTATTTTCATTTTCTGCCCACAATTCCACGATATCAGACATGGAAGATAAAGACTGTCTGGCTGTATCAAAGGTAGAATTGAAAGCACTCCAGTCTCCGGAATTATTGGCAACATCGAAAGAATTGTCCCATGCCGCAAAATTTTTTTGAAATTCCTCGGCATGATCTTTAAAGGTTTTGGAATCCCCTTCCAGTAATGTGCCGGTATATAAGGTATCATCTTTAGAAGCGGTATCTACAGCTGCCTGAACGCGTTCAAGTACTTGCGCATGATTATCTTTATAATCATTCAGAAACGTGTCGCGAAATCCGTTCAACTCTTCTTGCGACATATCAACATTACCATTCGTCAGATCATAATACTGTGTTGCAGCCATTACAGATTGATAATAATCACGATCTGCATTTAATAAAGTGGAATTGATCGAGTAAAGGCTGTTGAAATACAAATCTTCTGTATTCCTGTATACGTTTCGTGTTGTCATGCTGAGCCATACGATCGCAACAATCATTCCTACTGTAAGAGGAGTGATAAGAAGCATCATAGAAGCTAAAAGGGAAAGATTACTTTTGGCGAATAATTTTTTCATAGGTCTCTACTTCCTTTCATTTTGTAGTCTGATCAAATTCTTCCACAAATTGCTTTAGAAATCTGACGGTTGCATCTATACCTAAAAGGGAACTGCTGATGCAAAGATCATAGGTTGAGCAGTGCCCCCATTTTCTCGTAGAATAATAATTATAATAACTGGAACGCTGTTTATCTTTTTTGAGAATGGCATCTTTCGCCTTGGCTTCGGTCATGTCATACTTCTGGCAGATACGTTTGATCCGAGCATTCATATCGGCCTGAATAAAGACACTAAGGCAGTCGGGATTGTCATCGAGTGCGTAATCAGCGCAACGTCCGACAATTACGGCAGGTCCCTCTGCCGCAATCTTTTTGATCGTATCGAACTGAGCAAGGAAAACCTTTTGGCTGATGGGCATATCCACTACTCCTGCGGAATTATATCCAAAAGAATAAGTATCCATGACAAGATTATATAAAAAACTGTTGGTAGGACGTTCATCATGGGTTTTGATCATTTCTTCACAAAAACCGCTTTCTTTTGCGGCGCGAGTGAGTAATGCCTTGTCATAAAAGGGAATATGAAGCTCACGAGCCAGTTTCTCCCCAATCTCATGTCCGGCAGAACCATATTGTCTGCCGATTGTTATGATTGTTTTCATAGAACCACATCCTTTAGTATGATATAATCGGGATCCGGAGAAACGAAAATGCTTCCGGATTGCTTTAATTTGTTCTATTATACTAAAAAAATGTGGCTATGGCAAGTTTTTATAGAAACAATTACTATTAAAATTGTAAAATGATCTACAATTATAAGCGGAACGCATTAAAAATATGATAATTAAACAGTTCGGTTTATCCTGCACAAAAAAAATGACGCAGTGATAATACTACGTCCTATAATTTAGTTAGCAGATTTTCAAAATATTCCGGTAAGGGAGCTTTGAATTCCAGATATTTTTTGGTCACCGGATGGCAAAATCCAATAACCATGGCATGAAGTGTCTGACCTTCCAATGGATATTTTTCTTTCTTGCGCCCGTAAACACTATCTCCCAGCAAAGGATGGCCGATACTGGACATATGCACCCGGATCTGGTGTGTCCTGCCGGTCTCTAACCGGCATTCGATATAGGTATGATCGCCAAAACGCCGGAGCACTCGATAATGAGTGATCGCAGGCTTGCCATTTTTATGATTGACTGCCATTTTCAGTCTGTCTTTTTCGTCGCGTCCGATCGGGGCATCAACAGTACCTTCGTCCTCTTTGATCACCCCATGAACAATAGCCCGATACCTTCGTGTAACACGATGATCTTTTAACTGGGCAGCAATATCATTGTGCGCCTGATCGGTTTTACAAATGATCAAAGAGCCGGTAGTATCCTTGTCGATTCTGTGCACGATCCCCGGACGCAGAACGCCGTTAATGCCGCTTAAGCTGTCCTTACAGTGAAACATGACAGCATTGACCAAGGTGCCGGAATAATGACCGGCAGCCGGGTGTACGACCATGCCTTTCGGTTTGTTGACAACAAGTACAGAATCATCTTCATATAAGATATCTAACGGAATATCCTCCGGCTCAATATCGGGAAGAATGGCATCCTGTACCTGCAGACAGATCTGTTCTGCGGTGTGAACCTTGTAATTGGATTTAACTGTTTTCCGGTCAACAAGACAATAGCCCTCCTTGATATATTTCTGTATAAAGGAACGGGACATCCCCTCACAGCTTGCTGTGATCACCTTATCGATCCGTTCATTGTCCCATTCATCAGTGACTTCGATCTTTATTTCCCTCATTCTTTGCCACTCTCCTTTTTCGTGCTGACCGGAACCTGTCGACTTGACTCAATATCCGGCATAGCAAAGGTTATCTGTCTTTCGTAGGCATTAACAGTTGCAGATCTTCTTCCTTATATACAAATAATATGAAAAAGATAAGAACAAATGTCCCGACAGTGACATAAATATCTGCAACATTGAACACCGGGAAATTAATCAGGGAAAAATAGAAAAAATCCACAACATATCGATTGGACACCCGGTCGATCATGTTCCCTACGGCACCGGAAGCAATCGCAACCAGCAAAAACTGTATCGCGTAAAAATGTTTTTCAGCAGGAAGTCTGATCAATGCATACCCGACAAAGAATAATATGACGGCGGCTATGACAATAAAAAAAACAATCTGATCCTGCAACATTCCAAAAGCAGCACCATGGTTTTCCAGATAATGTAACCGGAAAACATTTTCCCAGATTATATGATCGGATTGGCCTTTTAAATTTACTACTGCAAGTTTTTTGGTAAACTGATCAAACCAGATCAAAATACAAAAAACAAGAAACTGTATACTCAACAGGATTCCTTTTTTCTTATTCATGCTTATCCTCATTGCTAAAATATATTTCCCTGATACCGGCGAGGATCTCCTCATCGGTAACAGTTGTGTCGATCACCGCTTCCCCGACTTTCTTTAATAAAATGAATTTAATCTGACCTTTTTCCATTTTTTTGTCAGATTTGGTCAGACGAAGGATTTCGTCCGGATCGATATCATCAACGGTGATCGGGAGTGAAAACGGTACAAACATATCCCGGATCTCATAATATTCTTCCATGGAGAGCATTTCTTTTTTCCACGAAATAAAAGCAGCGGCAACCGTACCAAGAGCGACACATTCTCCGTGAAGCATGGTAAAATCCTTTGACTTTTCGATCGCATGCCCGATGGTATGCCCGAGATTTAACAGTGCACGTTCGCCCTGTTCTGTGGGATCCTTTTCCACGACAAGACGCTTAATATTGCAACACCTTTTTACCATTTCTTCCAGAATCGGATATTCACGATCCCGGATCTCATTGAAATGATCGATCAGCCAGACATAGAATTTCATATCCCTGATCAGACCGGATTTCAATACTTCTCCCATTCCGGAAAGATAAATCCTTTCATCCAGAGAATCCAAAGTCTTTAAATTCATGTAAACAAGACTTGGCATATGGAAGGCACCGACCATATTTTTGTATTGTGAGAAATCTACTCCGGTTTTGCCACCGATACTGCTGTCAACTTGAGAAAGCAGTGTGGTAGGTATCTGAATGAATCGGATCCCGCGCAGATATGTAGCTGCGGCAAAACCGGTCAGATCACCAACGACTCCGCCTCCTAAAGCGGCAAGAACATCTTTGCGGTCAAAATGATGGCGGATCAGAAAAGCATAGAGTTCCTGTACGGTATTTAAGTTTTTGCTCTCCTCTCCTGCCGGAAAAGTAAAGACAAATACTTCCCCGCAAAACATCTGACAGATCTGTTTCACATCGTCGGCATAAAGCGGACCGACGGTAGAATCTGTCACGATACACAGCTTACGGCCGGTAAGTGACAGAAAAGCCATTTCTTCCTTCAAATGTAAAAAACTATCTTCAAATACGATATCATAACAAAAACTGCCATCTTTATTGACGGATAAACGTTCTGCCATTCAGGTCTCCTTTCTCATAAAAAAGCTTCCTGCCGAAAGGACAGGAAGCTAAACCATATCCATAAACTGATTTTAGAGTGGATTGTTAAATGCCTGTACATTAAAGGAATCAGAAAGCATCTCCTGGAAATCGCCGGAAATATCCACTGTTGCCGGGGTAATAATGAAGATATAATGTGAAATCTTCTGAAGATTACCCTGAATCGCATAGCAGGAACCGGATGTAAAGTCAATGATCCTCTGTGCAACATCCACATCAAGCCCCTCTAAGTTTAAAACAACTGTACGGTTGGCCAACAGGATATCTGTCACTTCCCTTGCATCCTCAACGCTTGTCGGCTTTATGACACGTACTTCCATATCACTGACATTCATGCTGCCTGCACGTTTGGACTGTTTCATCGGTGTCACTTTGGTAGCCGGTGCTTTTGTACGGGAAGGCTTTTCTTCGGGTTCGTCATCTTCTGCAGGAGTTACGACTCTCTTCTTGACCGGTTTTTCTTCTTCTACTTCATCCTCATCATAATCATCATAATCTTCATCGTAATCATCATAATCGTCATTTAACTTCATTGCTTTTAAAAACTTATCCATAGCTCCCATGTCTAATTCTCCTTACTTGCGTAATCGCGTTCTCCAAATATACCGGTACCGACTCTTACATAGGAAGCACCTTCTGTAACAGCTACCTCATAATCGCCTGTCATACCCATGGACAAAATATCCATACATACATTATCAATGTTTTTTTGCATTATGTCAACAGATAATTGCTTTAATTTCACAAAATATTGTCGATTTTGTTCTGCATTTTCAACATATGGGGCGATTGTCATCAATCCTTTGATATGTACCCGCGAAAAACCGGCAATTTCCTGTATCATGGAGAGGGTATCTTCCACGGTGGTGCCAAATTTGGTCTCCTCACAGGCAACATTTACTTCAATCAGAATATTCACATCCACGTGTTTCTTTTCCGCTTCTTTCTGTATCTCAGCAGCCAGCCGGACAGAATCGACACTGTGGATCAGAAAGACTTTATCCACAATGTATTTTACCTTATTACGCTGTAAATGCCCGATCATATGCCATCGGATATCCTTAGGGAGTACATCATACTTGTCAACCAGCTCCTGTACTTTGTTCTCACCGAAGTCCCGGCAACCATGATCATAGATTTCCTGCAACATGGGAACAGGCTTGGTTTTGGAAACAGCGATCAGCGTAACATCCGCCCGCTTCCTCCCGGACGTCTTACAGGCCTGTTCGATAGCCCCCATAACCTTGTCGTAATTCTGACATAGTGTCATTTTCTTCTCCTCCTAAATACAATTCCAAAAATGATAGGATGTCCTGGTCAAAACCCGATATCCGGATTGTTCTCCCTGATCGCATACTATAGCAGTATCCCGGAAAGCCCATCACTGATTGATAAAATCGTCTGCCGAAACACTTTCGGCATCCAAAACAATGTGATCATACTCAGAAAGACCATACTGGGTATTTGATTTGACGATCGAATATTCTTCATTCTCGGAAAGAATTGTAATCTCTGTAAAATCAGCATAACCTTTATTGATATTGTAAACTCCGATCAGAGACCCCATTTTACTGATCGCATATTTATCGAGTTTGTCATTGCATATATACGTACCGATATCAAAAGCAGAAGTATCTACATAATAATCCGTATCGGATTCGGAATAGAGTTTTGTCTCGACGAATTCGACGGATACGGTACCATCCTCTTTGTATCGCTCCAGTTCAAAACCCTGAATCCCCTTCTTCTCGACAAGATATTCTTTCGGTATCAGATAAAAATCTTTATTCACGATCGAACTGTTCGGAATTTTAAGCCCGATTTCTGTATTGTCCAAGATTTCGATATTGATAAAACGATCCGTGGCATAACTTGACATGGAATTATTAAAGGTTAATAGTGCGTAGGCACCGTCCGGCTGCTGAAGAATCCGGACCTGTGCCCAGGAAGTATCCTGATTCTTTAAAAATTTTACTTCAACATAGCTTTCATCAGCAAGGATGGCTGCCCTTTCTTCCGAAACCGGAATGATGATACTCCAGTCTTCGGAGGTGATCAGCTTATAGACAACGTCATTTGAACCGATCAGCTCATTGCTGACCAATGCCTTTTTTTTGTAATTTTGCTTCTCAAAACTCTCTGCGGAAATATCTTCCGGCGTCAATTCCTCCATCCCATCCACGGAATATACAACAGTGCCGCTGGCAGGTGAATAACAGAAATTCACATTGCTGTCGCTGTTTTGTATATTATCCATGTTGGAAAGAATGTTGTAGTTGGCAAGCTTCAATGTGGCGCCTTCCAGAAAAGAACTGAACTGATAGGCCGATGAAAAATCGGAAGCATCAAAAGCATTGTCAAAGTCCAGGATATCTGTACGTAGCTCGCTCAGATCACTTTCGGAGAGCATGACGTTTTCATCACCCAGATCCACCATATCGGCGATCGTGCCGGACTGATCGACAGTATAGATCATATCTCCACATGCCACGTGTGACCCTTCTCTGGCAAAATAATTAATGTAGCCGGTAGAATTGGAAGAAACAGTCTGTTCCTGCCTGAGTGCGATCCCTTCGTAGATATTGGAGACACTTAATGAACCGGTGGTAACCTCATATCCGACGATATGCTTGGTCGTTGCGTATATGTAGACACAGACACAGGCATAGAGAAAAATGGTCGCAAAAATAATAATGCCGATATTCAGATTTAGTGGTTTTTTGTATTTGAGAACTGTATTGTTTCTTTGCTGATTTCTCTTAGCCACACTGCTCCTCCGTTACAACAGCCGAAATTCGTAGGAAAAGCCCCGGAAGAATCCGGGGCTTCAGTATAATCAATCCTGATCCTATAAAGAAATAATGATGTTTTCCTTTAAGGAAGCCGGCAGTTCACTTTCATCAAGACTGATACTGATAGTGAAATCCACTTTGAAATTGTCACTGATGGTTTCAATCTTCTCGATGACTGCCGCAGTATCAGTAGGTGCCAGACAGGCAATATCCAGAAAACTGTCCAGATACATTGCCTCTAGATCGTGATCCTGTGAAATGATCCCGCAAAGGAATCCAAGAAACTGATCATAATTGGAAATCAGATATTCAGAGGTATCGATCAATCTGACTTTATTATTTAATTCATACATATGTTTGGTGCTTTTGTCGAGGTAAACAATGTTACCGCTTGCTTCTTTGATGTGTGCATTTACTTTGTCTAATAAATGCTTTGTCTTGCCTTTCCCCTTATTGCCTAAGATCAACTGTACCATATCTGCGTCCTCCTATGAGTAATCATATCGATTACTTAATCTGTATTTGTAACATGTCAAACAGCATTAACCCAACCCCATAAATAAATATTTCTATTACTGTTTGATTGTTACGATCATGTAACTATTATAGTAGATTTTACTAGAAAAAACAACCTAAAATTAGATTACTTTATCAAAGAAAGCAAATTTGTCATTTCTTCATACAGATATCCGCGCTCTGAGCATTTTAAGATCACGGAGATATACGGATTTCCTCCGGCATCTTTCGATAACAGAACCAGACAGTTTTGGGCAGCGTTGGTCGTTCCCGTCTTGCCGCCTATGACAGTAACCTGCTCCGGAGCCTGACGTTCGCCCTTCAGGAACTGATTGGTCGTTTCACAGCTGAATTCCTTCGGATTCCCTTCGGCGTCATAATAGACAGTGGTATATTCCTTCTGGTTGATGATTTCAGTAAAGACATCGTATTTGATGGCTTCATTGAAGATCAGATACATATCATAGGCGGTAACATAATGATCATCTGCCGTAAGTCCGTGAGGATTGACAAAATGACATCCTGTTGCTCCCAGTCTTGCGGCTTCCTCATTCATCAATTCTGCAAAATGCTCCACACTTCCGCCGATGTTTTCCGCGATCAGAATGGCAGCATCATTGCCGGAGGGCATCAAAAGACCGTAAAGTGCCTGCGTAAGAGTCATCTTATCTCCCGGCTTTAAGCCGATCAGACTGGCACCGGATTCTGTGATCTCCACATTGGCAGAAGCTGTGAGTTCGTCATCAAGATTGCCGTATTTGAGTGCTACGATCGCCGTCATGACCTTTGTGAGGGAGGCCGGATGCAACTGTGTAAAAACTCCCTTGGAATACAGAACCTCCTCGTCGTTTACATCACATAAAAGAGCGGCTTCCGCCTGAGAGGTATCTGCCGAAGAAGGAGTAATATCCTTATCTGTAACACAAAGATCGTCGGCAAAGCCTTTCGCCAGATCGGTACCGGCAAATGTGTCAAAACGGTAATTGCCGGTCACACTGCTGCGGTCATATGCCAGATCATACTCTTTATGTCCGCAACCGGATAAAAGTATCCCCGCGAAAACTATAAACATTGTCCCGGTAATCTTATTTGTACATTTCACGCCACTCTAAATCTCCTCTGTCTAAGGATTTGATCAAAAGCTCCGCAGAGGCAAGATTGGTTGCCAGCGGAATATTGTGCATATCACACAGACGGATCACATTATTCATATCCGGCTCATGAAGATTATGCGTTAAAGGATCTCTTAAAAAAATCACCAGATCGATCTCATTATGCTCGATCTGTGCACCGATCTGCTGTTCGCCACCAAGATGTCCGGCAAGATACTTATGGACATTTAAGTTGGTAACCTCCTCGATCAGTCTTCCGGTCGTACCTGTGGCAAAGAGATCATTTTTACTTAAAATACCACGATACGCGATACAGAAATTCTGCATCAGTTTCTTTTTTGCGTCATGCGCAATCAATGCTATATTCATGTCTACACCCCTAACTGTATTTTCTAACACATTGTAATCCGACGTTAAGTACAAAACCCATCCCGATATATAAGCTCACAAGAGAAGTAAGTCCATAGCTTACAAACGGAAGGGGAATACCGGTATTGGGCATCAGTCCTGTGGCAACAGCTATATTTATAAACCCCTGTACCCCGACAAGCGCCGCCATACCGACACAGATCACTGTACCTGCGACATCTTTCGCCTTTCTTGCGACCAGAAGACATTCGATCGCAATGAAACAGATCAGACTGATCACGATACAGCCTCCGACAAATCCCAGTTCTTCTCCGACGATCGCAAAGATAAAATCTGTCTGTGGCTCAGAGATGAAATTGCCGTTTTTGACGGAACTGATCTCGTTATTATTGAGACCTTTGCCCCAGAGCTGCCCGGAACCAATGGCTGTCTTACTGTTGTCTTGCTGATAGCCTTCCGTATTGATGTAATCATCCGGATGAAGCCACGCTAAAATACGTGTCTGCTGATAATCTTTGATCAGCTTCTGATCCGGCTGAAGAACAATATTTAAAAAGATGACTGCAAGAGGAATGACCACTGCCAGAATCCCGATAATAATCCGTCTGTCCAGTCCTCCAACAAATACCACGCAGCAAAAGATCACACAGATCATAATGCTGGTAGACAGATCCGGCTGTTTATAGATCAGTAAAAGCGGAGGCAGCAAAAGCAGTACCATTGTTGTCAGATTCCGGAATGTGTTAAACTTCTCCCTATGTACCATAATATACTGTGCGAAGAATAAAATCAACAAAATTTTGGCAGTCTCTGAAGGTTGAAATTTAATTCCGGCTATTGTAAGCCATCTTTGCGCATTATTTGCGCTGTCTCCAAAGATCTGCACCATTGCGAGCAAAGCAATGTTCACCAGATAAATGATCCAGTAAAACTGTAAAAAGAAGGAATAATCAAACAGGGAAATGACAATCATGAGAAAAACTCCCATGATTGTCCCCAGGATCTGTTTGTCTTTAAAGCTTTCATTGGCACTGGTGATCGCCAGAATACCGATAACGGTAAGGGCGATCAGCATGAGCACCAGTTTAAAATCATAATCGCGTACTCTGTAACGTTTTAACATTGTTGAAACCAGACTTTCTACCAAAAAACATTAATTTTTCTTTTACTTACCTGTATTTCCATTTTTTCGCTGTCAATCTGGATATATTTGGTAAGAACTTCAAAGATATCCTGCTTGATGCGTTCCATGACTTCCGGAGTGCAATTGATCCTGTCCGAGATCAAAAGAATTTTTAATCGGTCTTTTGCAATATCTCTTGATTTTTTCTTTCTGAATACAGATATGAATTTCATGCCAGTCCCCCCTATACTTTTTGAAAAATTGTCCCGAATCGGAACCATATGGAACGATCCCGTTCCATTGTCATAAGAGGTATATCCTCACCTGTGATCCTTTTGGAAATATTCATATAGGCTTTACCGGCAGATGAGTCTGTGCATACAAGAGGTTCTCCATGGTTGGTCGCAATGACAACGCTTTCATCATCATAAACAGCTCCGAGAAGCGGAACGGAAAGAATGTCCACGACATCCTCAACATTCATCATATCACCGCGTTTGATCATGTCATAACGGAGTCTGTTTACTACAAGTTCTATTTTGTTTAATTCATAGGTACTTAATAATCCTATGATCCGGTCAGCGTCACGGATCGCGGATACTTCCGGTGTCGTGACCACAATGGCGCGGTCTGCACCTGCGACTGCGTTCTGAAAGCCCTGCTCGATCCCGGCAGGACAGTCTAAGATCACATAGTCAAACTGTTCCTTAAGCTGACTGGTAAGCTTTTTCATCTGCTGTGGATTTACGGCTGTTTTATCCCTTGTCTGTGCAGAAGGCAGTAAATACAAGCCGGGATAACGTTTATCCTTGATCAATGCCTGCTTTAATCTGCAGTTACCTTCTACCACGTCTACGAGATTATAGACGATCCGGTTCTCAAGTCCCATCACGACATCCAGATTTCGAAGACCGATATCCGTATCGATCAATACAACTTTGTGTCCAAGATGTGCAAGACCTGTTCCGACATTTGCACTTGTGGTAGTCTTACCGACACCACCTTTTCCCGATGTAACGACAATTACTTCACTCATAGATTTCCTCCTTTAGATCTGATCAGCAGATCGATCCTTTCATGAAATATTTGTCCCCTAAACTACTATTACCCTAGCAGGTAGATAGTCCGTCCAGTAATTCTTCGGTAAATTCAATTTCTTTTGTCAAAACTCTGGAACCTGACAGATACGCCAGTCTAGGTATCTGTTTCTGCTTCTTTCCCCACAGTTTACGCTGCCTGGGGATATCTTCCGCGCTGATCCCTGCGATCTTTAATGAGCGCGGATAAAAATCCAGTGCCACAACAAAGTGGCTGTTACCATCCAATCCGGCTACGGCATCACCGTAGAGTCCTCCCAGGATAATGATATCCTTTTTGGACATGATCCCGGCATCTTTTGCCACGTCACCGAGAAGGATCACGCTCTCATTCGTTTCAAAGCGTTCTCCTCCCGAAAGAGAACCCCGGAAAAACTGTGCCCCGGCAATGTTCTGCTTTGCAGCCAGTTCCTCCAGACTTCTGACAAAAAGGGCATCCGATTCCTCATCTTTGCCGATCAGACAGAGTATATTGATATCGCAGGCAGACTGAATCACTTCCAGAAGCATTTTTTCCTCTGTCAGACTCAGAACCCTGCCTTCGAAAGAAACAGCTAATTTAGCATCTTTGAAGAATTTGGCAGAATCATGAAAACAGGTTCTGCACTCTTTTGCGAGCATATCAAAAGGGATATCCGGTGACAAAAAGATGCGGATTCCTTTTGGATAGCTCTTAATCGTAACATGTTGTGTCATAGAGTCCCTTCTCCTTTGCTTAAATTGTAACCTCATTACTGCTCGTTCGCATTGACAGCCTCCTGGCTGGAAGCAGTTCCGGTAATGATATCTTTCTCTTTTTCGAGCTTGAAATAGTATTTTACTACATCTTCTGTCATCTGCGCTGCATAATCGGAAGCGTAACCGAAAGCTATACGTGTTGCGATCGCGATCTGTGGCTTTTCAAACGGTGCGTAGCAGACAAAAAGCGCATGGTTCGGACGGCTCTTGGACTCCTGTGCCGTACCGGTCTTGCCTGCTACAGCTACCCGGAGATCTTTATAATAGTCTTTGCTTTCGACCACTTTACGCATACCGTTGTGGATCGCATCCCAGGTCTGATCAGAGATATTAACCTGATTGCGAACCTTTGGAGTATAATCTTCGATCAGATTCCCGGAGGAATCTGTCAACTTATCCAACAGGCTCAGGTCATAACAGGTACCACTGTTGGCAACAGTGGTAACATAACGGGCGAGACCGACGGTTGTAAAGTTGTTCGTGCCCTGCCCAATCGCAGAACGGACAGAGTCGGAATCGGATACATGCGGAGCCTCCTCCACAATCTCAACACCGGATTTATCGGAAAGACCGAACTGGTCTGCATAATAGGCGAGACGCTTTACACCTGCATCACTGTTGTAAACGCCATTTTCCCTGCCAAGCCGGTATCCTGTCTCGTAAAAATAATAGTTGCAGGAATTCTCGATCGCGCCTTCTACATCAAGAGGTCCATGATTACTGGGGGAAATCCAGCATTTGGGCGACTGAGGCGTGATCGTTTCCCAGGTACCTTTACAGGTGATCTCTTCTCCTGTGGTTATCACACCGTCTTCCAGTCCGGCCACTGCACTTACCATCTTAAAAGTAGAACCGGGAGCGGAAGTCTGCTGTGTTGCATAATCCCACTGTGGCATGGAAAGATCCTCCTGCAGTGCTTTATAGTAATCCGAATCAATGGTATTCGCCAGCTTGTTATTGTCGTAGCTGGGATAAGTAACACATGCAAGAACCTCTCCGGTATTGACATCGGTAACAACACAGGAACCGGAACAGGGATCTAAAGCAAGCTGGGCCGGTGTGATATTCAGGTTCTGAATATTCTTCAGAAGAAAGCTGTAAGGGGACTTTGCACCGTTTTTTAACTCTTCTCTCTCTTCATCGGTACCATCGATGATGTTTTGCTCAAATAATAACATACAGATCTGCCTTCCGCTGATCAGATCTTCTTTGATCATATAACGGTAAATCTTTTTGGCAAAATCCTTATCTTCCCTGAGGACTGTCTCTAACTGCGCCAGAATGGCTTCATAGACCGTATCCGAATCGGAATACTTATAGTCAAGCTTCAGATCCGAAACATCAATCCAGTTTTTGGAAATGCAATAACCCAGGTATTCTTTCAGACTGATCGTCTCGTTCTTCCAGGCGAGATAGGTCTCATCTTCCTTATCGATGGCGGACGAATCCAAAACTCCCATTTCCATAAGCTTGGAAACAACGGAAAGAGAATAAGTCTGATACTCTGTGGACAGTTCGGAATAAGGAACAGGTGCCTGTGTAAGCTGTTCCTTCAGTTCTGCAAATACCAGATCCTGCCTGCTTAAAAAGGACTCATAGACCTGTTTTTCGATATCTTTGGCATTTGCTCTGGAAAAACGATCAATATCAATGACATTATTGTTGATCAGGGCAAAATAAACATCATAGATCGGGATACGGATATTACTTGCCGATGAATTCTCAGGGGAATCATATTCTTTGATGTTCTCGATTTTGGAAACAAGGATACCTGCAATCTTCTGCTCCAGGATATTATAAACTGCTTTCTGGAGATTCTTATCGATCGTCAGATACAGATTATTTCCGGCAGTTGGTTCGATGCGGTCACTCGTCTCGATCACTTTCCCCACATTGTCAACGTAGACCGTCTCAGATCCTTTCCTGCCCTGAAGCTTTGTCTCCATTACCTGCTCGATCCCGGCTTTACCGATTACATCATTCAGGGTATAATCGGGATTATCTTTTGCCAGTTCGTTGTATTCCTCATTAGAGACTTTGCCGGTATATCCGATTATGTGTGAAAAATAGACACTGTCCACGTATTTACGGATCGTATCCTCAGCAATGGATACTCCTTCCAGCACATCACTGTTTTCCATGATGACTGCCACTGTCTCATCGGATACTTCGGTTGCCACCGTAGTCGCTATGTATTTCTGGAAACTGTTCAGGCTCATGTTATAGCGTACCGTCACAATTTTTAAGACTTCCTCATTGCCGTCATATCCGCGACCGACCTCAAAAGAATCGGAATCCTTAGGATCGGCATAATCACCGACTGCGAAGCGTTTGGGACCCGCCAGATAGTCCATAACCTCCTGGGCTGTCGCAGACTGCTGGGAAACCTTTAGCTCGTCAAAACGGGTTTTTCCGTACACGTCGGCAAGAAATCGCTGCTGGGCGCTGCCTGTGACGGAAAATTCGTATTCTCCGCGGCTGTTGGTAATGATACCAAAATCATTCACGATCTTGTCGCCATGCTCTTCTATGTAGCCGATCAGGCGGCGGATGGTATGATTGAGTTCCCTGTTTTTTTCCTTGCCTGGTTCGTATACATCTTCGATCTTGACGGAATAGGCCAATTCATTATAGGCAAGCAATTCTCCGTTACGGTCAAAGATCACGCCTCTGGTACTGTTTATGATACGTTCCTTCTTGATCTTTAAGGTAAAATTATTCAGGTATTCCTCTCCGTTTATGATCTGCAGTTCGAAGATACGATGGATCAGAATACAGCCAAGACCGATAAAAACCAAAAACAGAAAGAATAATCTGGAAGTTATTAAATTAAAGATCCACTCTCGAATTCTTTTAATCAATGCTCATACTCCCCTTATTCTCACGAATACTCCGGTTGTGTATCAACAAAAGCAAAGGATACAGGAAGATCCCTGTCACGATCGTATAAGCGATCTCCGGAAGAATAATATGTAAGAAATAATAATCAAAATGGAATCTGCCCCGAAGCAGATATAACAGTGTGTAGCAGACGATCCCGAAGACCAGATCGCTTGCTGTAATCAGCATGATCGGAAGCTTCAGATCATCTTCAAAAAAAATACGGTTAAAAAAGCCGTTGATATAGCCTATATACATATAGATCAGTGCATAAAAGCAAAGTGCTGTCCCAAAATACATATCGATCAGAAGACCGGAAAAAAAGCCGGTCAGAATACCGCATTTGCGTCCGTACATAAGGGCGATCCCTACGGTAAGTACGATCAGCAGATTCGGTGAAATGCCGTTAAAGCTGAGCGCCTTAAACACCGTTGTCTGTAAAAGAAAACAAACAACAATCGCAAGGGCGATCAAAAGATTGCGTTTGATGTTCATGCTAATCCTCCGCTTTCGCTTCCTTTTCGTCTATCTGTTCCTTTAGATTCATGACGACAAGTACTTCTTCCATGTGTGCAAAATCCACAGCAGGCGTGATATAACCGGACTGTGTCAGATTGTTGGAATCGCCGTTTACTTCACTGATATAGCCGATCAGAATACCCGGAAGATATTTGTCACTGATATAGGAAGTCACAACCTTGTCGCCAACCGATACCGTATTGCCTTCTCCGAGAACAAGCTGTGAAAATGTGATGCTGCCCCTCTGGTTCATGGTCATGAGATCACCGGATACGATCAGGCGGTCCTCCGTTGAAAGGATCATGGAGCTGACATTGGAATTGTCATCTATGACGGAGATCACTTTTGCCCAGTTCTTTCCAACCTCTGTGACACGTCCGACCAGACCGCTCCCGGCCATTACGTTCATATCTACAGCAATTCCGTCATTGCTGCCTTTGTCGATCACAAAGCTGCCGAACCAGTTCCCGGCATTTTTTGCGATCACGCGGGCCCCCACTTTTTCGTAGTCCTCATATTGCTCATCCAATTTATACAGTTCCCGCAAGCTGTTTAGCTCGTATTTGTCCTGCTGAAGCGCATTGTTTTCAATCGTAAGTGCATCAATTTCTTCCTTCAGACGTTTATTTTCCTCCAGAAGTTCACGGATCTGGGCAAGCTCCTCGGTTCGGTCGTTTAAATATACGCCAACGCGGCTGATCCCCGTTTCAAAGGGCATGATCACAAAGCCGAACAGATTGGAAACGGGAGTGGACGGAAAATCCGTCAGAAATGTAATAGCCATCAGCATGACGCAGACAGCCGTCAGGATCAGTAACAAATATTTACTTGGAAGGGTAAATTTTGTACTCTTGTTCCTTCTGTTCTTCATAGATTATCTTCCCCCGCTCATTCCCTCTACCGAATAAGCAACTGATCTGTAATTTTCGTCTTTAATGATGCGCGAGATACCAAGCGCTACGCTCTCGACCGGATTCTGGGCCAGATTCACTTTCAGTCCGGTTCCCTTAGCCAAAAGCTCCGGGAAATGATTTACCTGACTCGCACCGCCTGTCAGATAAATGCCGTTGCGGTAGATATCTGCAGCAAGCTCCGGAGGTGTTCTTTCAAGGATCACTTTTACGTTATCGATAATGGAATCAAAGTTTTCCTGAAGTGCTTCATCCACCAGCTTGGTGGGGATCGCACGCTCTACCGGAAGACCGGTTACGATATCGCGGCCGTATACCAGTGCGTCAGATCCGGATTCCTCGAGCTGTCCCAGGGAGATCTTGACTTTTTCGGCAGTCTTTCCGCCGATGATCAGACTATATTCTTTACGGATCGCATTGCGGATCGAATCGTCAAATTTCTGGCCGCCGACTTTGATCAGACGGCTTAACACAATACCTCCCAGAGAAAGGATCGAAATCTCTGTCGTATCAAAGCCGACATCCACAACAAAGACACCCTGTGAATTCTTGACATCGATATCCATTCCAAGACCATCCGCGATCGCCTTATCGACCATCATGACTTTTTTGGCCTTTACATTTGCTTTTTTGACCAGATCGTTAAAGGCACGTTTCTCTACTTCCGTCACATCCCAGGGAACGGCAATGTAATAGTCCGCGGGACGGATATTATTGCGGCAAAGATCCAGAATAAAGCATTTGACAAGCATCTGCATATTCTTGATATCTGCGATGACCCCATTGCAAAGCGGATAAGAAATATGAATATTTCCGGGTGCTTTCTCATACATTTCAAAAGCATCATCTCCGTAAGCGAACAGATTGTTTTTATTCTCGATGGCGATCATATTCTTCTGACAAAGTATGGAATCGTCACCCTTTGCATAGATTTTAATGTTACTCGTACCCAAATCGATACCGTAGGCACTCGAAGACATACTGTTACTCCTCCTTTATTAAAAAAAACCTTTTTCTCTGAAACTGATATAGGTATTATTACCGATTATGATGTGATCTGCCAGAGTAAGCCCGATCAGCTTACAGGCGTTTATGATCCGTTCTGTCATATGTAAGTCATCCTTACTGGGAGTCGGATCTCCGCTGGGATGATTGTGTAAGAGAATGATCTGCGCGGCGTTGGCACGGAACGCATTCTTGAACAGCTCCCGAACCGGTATCTGTGTGGAATTGATGCTTCCGAGCGATAATGTCATCTCGGCAAGAATGTGACATTTGCTGTCAAGATAAACAGCTATGCACTTTTCATATTCCAGATGTCTTAAATCTTCCATAAAATAAGCGGCAATAGATGCCGGACCTGTCAGGGCACTTTCATGAAGGATGCGCTGTCGTGAGATCCGCTTGGATAATTCAGCGATACATTTGATCTTTATGGCCTTGACTTCTCCGATCCCGTCAATCTCCATAAGCTGAGCTACCTCTACATGATGAAGCCCGGCAAGACCATGGCTGTTGCCGCAATGATGTAAGACATCATGTGCAAGGGTAAGGGCATCCCTGCCGGCCTTCCCGGTACGGATGATCACGGCTAAAAGCTCTTCATCGGAAAGCTGCTCTGCACCGTAGCGCAGAAACTTTTCGTAGGGTTTCAAGACCTCTGTCTCGCGTGATCCTGCATATTCTGTTGGTAACATATTCCTCCGTTCTCTCCGAACACGTATGAATACGTCTGCTCTTGCGCAACTATAAGTATATTAACACAGCCCTGCTTTTATGTATACAAATTTTCTTCTTTTTTTTCTGACGGCAATCGCAGTAAAAAATGTCGAAATGCTTAAGGGAGACGGACGAGGCCGCTTTTTTTCATTTCCTGCAAAGTACGGATAATGCCGTATTTCGCATGATACCAGGTAAGTCCGCCCTGAAAATAAACGGCATAAGGCGGCTTGATCGGTCCGTCTGCACTCAGTTCAATAGAGGAACCGGATACGAAAGCGCCCGCCGCCATGATCACCTTCGCATCATACCCGGGCATATCCCATGGCTCCGGCGTGACAAAGCTGTCTACAGGAGCTGCCGCCTGGATTCCTTTACAGAAAGCGATCACGCCTTCCGGATTGCCAAACGTAATGGCCTGAATAATATCAAAACGCTCCTCCGTAGCATTCGGAACAACGGAAAAACCGAGCTTTTCGTAGATATTTGCGGCCAGGATCGCGCCTTTTAAAGCTCCTGCTGTCACAGTAGGGGCCAGAAATAATCCCTGATAAAAGGATGCACTTACACCCAAAGACGCACCGACTTCTTTGCCGAGACCCGGTGAGGTCAGGCGGTAGGCTGCGTTTTCCACACACTCTTTTCTGCCTGCGATGTACCCGCCGATGGGTGCCAGACCGCCGCCCGGATTTTTGATCAGAGAACCGACTACCATATCGGCACCGACATCTGTCGGCTCGATCTCCTGAACAAATTCGCCGTAACAGTTATCCACCATACAGATGATATCACTGCGGATGTTTTTGATAAAGGAAATGAGTTCGCCGATCCTTTCAACCGAAAGAGTCTTACGCGGCTCATAGCCCTTGGATCTTTGGATCGTAACCAGCCGGGTGCGTTCATTTATGGCATTTTTGATCCCTTCGTAGTCAAAATCCCCGTTCGGCAACAGATTCACCTGGGAATAAGTGATCCCGTATTCTTTCAAAGAGCCCCTGCTCTCTCTTATGCCAATGACTTCCTCCAGGGTATCATAAGGCTTCCCGACAGGGGAAAGCAGCTCATCTCCCGGTCTTAAGTTTGACATAAGTGCCAGTGCCAGTGCATGGGTGCCGCAGGTAATCTGCGGGCGGACAAGGGCGTCCTGGGTATGAAACAGATTCGCATAGACCTGTTCCAGCGTATCGCGCCCAAGGTCATTGTAGCCGTAGCCTGTAGTACCAAGAAGACAGGCTTCACTGACGTTTGCGTCCTGCATGGCCTTCAGGACTTTGAGTTGGTTTAGCTCTGCACGTCTGTCAATCTCGTCAAAACGGGATTTTAAAGACGTACAGATGTTTTCTGCATAGGTATAGACATCTTCATCTATTCCCAAAGTCTGATACATATTCCTTACATTCATGTTCCGATCGATTCCTTCCGTATTTTACGACTGATCAACAGACCGATGCGTATCTGGCATCTGCTTATGGTGCTGAAAATCCAATCCCCCTAGATCAGCGATATGATATGATCACATAGTTTGTCCTCATCGTCGCCAAAGGCTTCTTTGTCGATCCAGATCACGTCGCGTTCCCTGCGAAACCAGGTGAGCTGGCGTTTGGCAAAATGACGGGTGTCCCGTTTCAAGAGCGTGACTGCGTCCTCAAGGGAGCATTCGCCGTCCAGATAGCTTAGGATTTCTTTGTAGCCAAGCCCCTGCATGGAAGTCATTCCCTTCTGACAGCCGGCCTCTTTGAGACGTCTGACTTCGTCCACAAGTCCCCATTCTAACATAAGATCGATCCTTTTTTCAATACGTTTATACAAACGTTCGCGGTCCATGGTGAGGACAAAGTACCGAAAATCATAGGGGGAAGGCTTTTTTCGCTGCTCTTTATTGTGATCGGAAATTCTGGTTCCGGTGAGCTCATAATATTCGATCGCGCGGATCACACGCCGTACATTTCCGGCAGGGATCGCCTCTGCGGATTCGGGATCCAGCTTTTTCAGCCAGTCGTGCATATAGGCGGCGCCGTGAACGGCTGCCTTTTCTTCCAGTTCGCGCCGCAGACTTCCATTATCCTCCTCATTGGAGGCAAAGTCAATATCATACAGCACGGACTGAATATAAAATCCGGTACCTCCCGCCAGGATCGGAACGTTTCCTCCGACATAGATCTCCTCCATCGCCTGTTTGGCAAGAGTTTGGAACATCGTGATATTAAATTCTTCCGTCGGATCCAGAATATCGATCAGATGATGCCTTACACCGCACATTTCTTCCGGAGTGATCTTGGCACTGCCGATATCCATTCCACGATAAACCTGCATGGAATCGGCAGAGATGATCTCTCCGCCGATTTTCTTTGCCAGTTTTATGGAAAGTGCCGTTTTACCGATCGCAGTAGGACCGGTTAAGACGATCAGCTTCTTCTTCTCTCCCATTTTTCTTTCCTTTCCCTTACGTTACAGAAAAAATTTCGTGTCTGTTTTACAGAATCCTCTTAAATTTCCGGTCAATCTCGTATTTGGTCATGGAAACGATCGTAGGCCGACCGTGAGGACACTGGAACGGATTCTCAAGAGAAAGCAGTTCCTTTACCAAAGCCTCCGCCTCCGTATGGGAAAGTCTGGTGTTCCCCTTTACCGCAGCCTTACAGGACATGCTGGCGATCTTATCCAATACCAGGTTAGCGTCTTTTTTGACCGGGAAATCGATCAGTTCGTCGATCACCGACAAAAAGAGCTCTTTTTCGCTGCAGCCGTAAAGATCGGTGGGAACAGCCCTGAGCGCATAATCGTTCCCACCAAATTCCTCAATCATAAAACCGAGCCGACTAAAGTAGTCAAAGTAAGTCAGAAGCACTTCCTTTTCACGGTCATCGAGACTGACGATCACCGGCGGAGCAAGCTGCTGGGAGGCAATGTTCTTTTCATGGAGCTGTTTTACGAAATGCTCATATTTGATCTTTTCGTGAGCGGCATGCTGGTCAATGAGATACATCTTATCATGAAAGGCAAGCACCCAGTAAGTGTCAAACAGTTGTCCGAGGATCTGATATTCGTCTCTTGCGGAAGCATTCATGATGGAATCGTCAAAAAGCACAAGCTGTTCGGCGGAGTCAATCGCCGGATTTGGCATTGACCGGCTCAGTCTTTCTGGCTGGCAGGCAGTTTCCATAGTATTATCTGCCGAATAAGTGTTTTCCTCTGAAAGTAAATCCTCCGACGGCAGGCCGTATGCTCCGGCAAGCTGCGCTGTCTCCGGATCCGGAGAGACAAAGCCGTTTTTGGCATCTGTCTTACTCTCTTCATCAAAGAAAATGATCTCTCCGATTTCTTCCGCATCCTGTCTTTTCTGTTCTGTGCCGTCCCCGACATTTTGCGAATGTGTCTGCAAAACATTTTGCTGTATTTCTTCTTTGATCTGAGTATGCTCATCGAGCACCGTTTTTAACAATGCTGCATCTTCTTTTGTCACGGGTTGCCGTTCAAGACGCTTCTTCTCAAACGGAGCCGGAATCCTCGCGGTCAATGACTTTTCCTGCTGTTTTAAGCTCTTACTGTCCGGCTTTTCCCGCTCTGTGATCGACGGGATCAGTTCGCCGTTTAAAAGGGTATCGTGTACGGCACCTGAGACAAAACGCAAAAAAGGCTCCTGATCCAGAATACGGATATCCATTTTGGTCGGATGTACATTGACATCGATCCGGTCGGTATCGATTGTGAAATGTAATACCGTAAAGGGATATTTGTGCTGCATCAGATAACCTTTATAGCCTTCTTCCAAAGCCTTGCTCACAAGATTGCTCTTTACATATCTTCCATTGATAAAAACGGTTTCATAACTTCTGTTACTGCGGTTTAAAATAGGCTTACCGAGATACCCTTCCAGACATATCCCGTCAGCTTCGGCTTTTAACGCCAGCAGTTCCCTCTGGGTATCCTTGCCGTAGATGCGGTAAATGACCTCTTTCAGATTCCCGTTTCCGGAAGTGAAAAACTTCGTCTGTCCGTTATTGATAAACTGAAAGGCGATATCCGGTCTGGAAAGAGCCATATGCTGCATCATGTCGGAGATATAACTGCCTTCCGTCATGGGCGTTTTCAAGAACTTATGTCTGGCAGGCGTATTATAAAAAATATTGCGGGCAATGATGGTCGTTCCATCCGGAGCGCCGACTTCCTGCGGTCTGCCGGTCATGCCGGCGGTACTTTCCACCCTGACTCCGCAAAGGCTGTCACGGACTTTGGTGATCATTTCCACCTGACAGACGGCACTGATGCTGGAAAGAGCCTCCCCGCGGAATCCCAGACTGCCGATCCTTGCCAGATCCTGTGCATCTTTGATCTTGCTGGTTGCATGCCGTAAAAACGCTTTGTTCAGTTCGTCCGCTTCGATCCCGCAGCCATTGTCCGTCACGCGGATAAACGAGATCCCGCCGTCTTTGATCTCGACGGTAACACTGCCGGAGCCTGCGTCGATCGCATTTTCCACCAATTCCTTTACCACATTGCAAGGGCGTTCCACGACTTCTCCCGCCGCGATTTTGTTGACTGTTTCACTGTCTAGTACATTGATCTTACTCATATTACCACCGGTTCTTTATCGAATTCTGTAACTTGTATAATGTATTTAAGGCATCAAGCGGCGTAAGATTGGGGATGTCGATCTCCGACAATTCCTTTAAGATGTCAGCGTCTGTGTTGGTATCAAACAAAGACATCTGCTCTAAATCCACCTGATCATACTTTTTCAATTTTTTCTTCTCATGCTTCTGATCGATCTGGATCGCCTGGATCTTTTCCGTCATATCATTTTCGGAAAGCTGGGAAGCGATGACCTTCGCACGGTCGATGACCATATCCGGCACGCCTGCAAGCTTTGCAACCTGAATGCCATAGCTCCTGTCAGCACCGCCTTTTACGATCTTTCGTAGGAATACGATATCATCGCCCTTTTCCTTGACCGCGATACAGTAATTGTTTACATTGTCCATCTTGCCTTCCAGCTCTGTCAGTTCGTGATAATGCGTCGCAAACAAAGTCTTGGCACCCAGAAGTTTTCTGTTACTGATATGTTCGATCACGGCCCAGGCGATGCTGAGACCATCAAAGGTAGACGTGCCTCGTCCGATCTCATCTAAGATCAGAAGACTTCTGGAAGTCGCATTTCTAAGGATATTTGCCACCTCATTCATCTCGACCATAAACGTACTCTGTCCGCTTGCCAGATCATCGGATGCTCCCACGCGGGTAAAGATCCGGTCCACGATCCCGATGTCGGCACTGTCTGCCGGGACAAAGCTGCCGATCTGAGCCATCAAAACGATCAGCGCAGACTGGCGCATATAGGTGGATTTCCCTGCCATATTCGGTCCTGTGATGACAGAGATCTGATGCTTCCCGTTGTCAAGGAACGTATCGTTTGCGATGAACATATCGTGTTCGATCATTTTTTCCACAACCGGGTGTCTGCCGCCCTTGATCTGGATCTTCCCTTTCAGATTGAGCATCGGACGGACATAATGGTTGCGCTCCGCCACATAGGCAAGGGAGCAGAACACATCAAGAGCTGCCACTGCCTTGGCGGTTTTCTGGATCCGTTCCATATTATCGGCAATCTGATCACGGATCTCGCAGAACAGATCATATTCCAAGGTATTTAATTTATCCTCGGCGTTTAAGATGGAATCCTCCATTTCTTTCAGCTTCGGCATTGTGTAGCGCTCTGCATTTACCAGCGTCTGCTTGCGGATATAATCTTCCGGAACAAGATCCTTATACGAATTGGTGACTTCCAGATAATAACCGAAGACCTTGTTGTATTTGATCTTAAGGTTTTTGATACCGGTCCGCTCTCTTTCGGAATCCTCCAGTCCGGCAAGCCAGCTTTTTCCTTCGGTCTTGGCTTTCCGGAAATAATCCACGTCTTCATGGAAGCCGTCTTTAAAGATACCGCCCTCCCTGATCGTGATGGGCGGCTCCTCGCAGATGGAAGCGTCGATGAGGTCATGGATATCCTCCAGCCCGTCAATATCTTCCCGGAGCTTTTTTAACAGATCCGCGTCAAACTCCTCCAGAACAACCTTGATCGCAGGCAGCATCGCAAGGGAATTGCGAAATGCGATCATGTCCCTGGGATTTGCCGTCTTATAACTGATGCGGCCCAGAAGACGCTCCAGATCATAGATGGAGTTTAAGTATTCGCGCAGCTCGTCACGGCTTAATCCATTTGAAAACAGACATTCCACGGCATCAAGCCTGAGACTGATCTCCTCCTTGTCGATCAGGGGACGTTCCAGATAGGACCGCAGTGTCCTTGCCCCCATAGCCGTTTTGGTCTTATCAAGTACCCATAACAGCGAACCTCTTTTCTGCTTCTCGCGCAAGGTCTCACACAGTTCGAGATTGCGTCTTGAGGAGCTGTCCAATAACATATATTTGCTGACAAGATAAGGAGTGATATGATTGATATGCTCCAAGCCTGTTTTCTGCGTCTCGTGCAGATAATTCAAAACGGCACCGGCCGCGATCACGCCTCCCGCAAAATCCTCCATGCTGACCGCAGTCAATGTCTGCGCTTTTAATTGGGAAAGCAGAACCTTCTGGCAGATATCGTCATCAAAATACCACGTTTCCAGGGAATAAAGAGTAATCCCGAGTCTGCCGCGCAGATCCTCCAGATCAAACCCGCTGACCAGAAAACCGTCGTTGCAGATGATCTCAGAAGGCATAAAGCGATTGATCTCATCAAAAAGCTTTTTCTTATCGTCGATCTCGGTCACATAGAAATCGCCGGTGGTCACATCGATCGTGGAAACGCCGATGGTATTATCCAGATAGACAATACACATCAGGTAATTATTCTTGGACTCCTCCAAAGCCTGCGTGTTTAAGTTCGTACCGGGCGTAACGATCCTGGTCACTTCACGCTTCACCAGTCCCTTGGCAAGTTTCGGATCCTCTACCTGTTCGCAGATCGCGACTTTATAGCCTTTGGATACCAGTCTGGTCAGATATCCTTCGACTGCATGATAAGGCACACCGCACATGGGAGCACGTTCTTCCAGGCCGCATTGTTTGCCGGTAAGCGTCAGCTCCAGCTCTTTGGAAGCAATCTCGGCGTCTTCAAAAAACATTTCATAAAAATCTCCCAGCCGGTAAAACAGAATACAGTCCTTGTACTCCTTTTTGGTCTCCATATACTGTTTCATCATGGGTGTAAGCTCTGCCACTTTGGTATCCTCATTTCCTATGCATATTTACTACATATAGTAGCTTTCTATAAAAAAAGATCTTTCAACACACAAGGTAGTATATCAAAGAAATCCATTTTCTTCAAGAATCAGGGAAAAAATAAAAAAATTAAAAATGCAAAAAGAGATCACAAAAAAAGAGAAGTATTAAGTACTGTGACTTACTTTCCTTCTCTTTTTACTCTGGGTTCTTATTGCTTCAATACGTTAAACTCTTTCTCCGTAATAATAAAATCCCCTGCATTCTTTCAGTCTTACCTTCAAGATCTGACCGATCAGAGTGCTGTCTCCCGGAAAATGCACCAGAATATTGTTGGATAATCTTCCGGTCACAAGATCGTCATCATGTGGATTTAATTCTTCCACAAGAACTTCCATGATCCTGCCTTCTAACAGAGAGACTCTTTCTCTGGCAGTATCCTGTACCACCTTTAACACCCGGTCAAACTGTTCATGGGCAAAGGCTTCGTCTACCTGGTTTTCCATGGCTGCAGCCGGTGTACCGGTACGTTTGGAATAAATAAAGGTAAAAGCATTGTCATATTGAACCTGCCTGATCACATCAATGGTTTCATCCACATCTTCCGCTGTCTCGCCGGGAAAACCGATGATGATATCTGTCGTAAGGGCGATATCCGGTATTTCCTCCCGGATTTTTTTCGCAAGCGCGATATACTGTTCTTTGGTATAACGACGGTTCATCTGCGCTAAGATACGGCTGGAACCGGATTGTAAAGGTAAATGCAGATGTCTGCATATCTTTTTAGAATGTTTCATGACCTCGATCAGATCATCGGACAGATCCTTTGGATGGGAAGTCATAAAGCGAATCCGTCTGAGTCCTTCGATCTTTTCTACTTCTTTTAGAAGTTCTGCAAAACTGATGGGATTTTCAAGATTTTTCCCGTAGGAGTTAACATTCTGTCCGAGCAGCATGACTTCTACGACACCATCTGCTACAAGAGTTTCTATCTCACGAATGATATCCTTCGGCTCACGACTTCTCTCACGCCCTCTGACATAGGGAACAATACAATAGCTGCAGAAATTGTTACAGCCAAACATGATATTGATACCGGATTTAAACGGATATTTACGTTTGACAGGAAGATCCTCCACAATCTGATCGGTATCCTTCCAGATATCCACGATCAGTCCTTTGCTTTCATACATCCTCACTAAAAGCTCGGCAAATTTAAAAATATTATGGGTGCCAAAAACCAAATCTACGAAAGGATAACTTTTGCGTATCTTCTCGATCACAGACGGCTCCTGCATCATGCAGCCGCAAAGTGCGATCTTCATATCCGGATTTTTCTTTTTATGACCATTTAATACGCCCAGACGCCCATAGACCTTCTGATTGGCATTGTCTCGTACCGTACAGGTATTATACAGGACAAAATCGGACTTTTCATTTTCGCCATTGTTCATAAAGCCTGCTTTTTCTAAAATACCGATCAGCTTTTCGGAATCTCTGGCGTTCATCTGACAGCCAAAGGTAATGACAGCAAAGGTGGGGGCATGTCCTTTTTTGTTGGAAAGATCTGTAACGATCTGCTTTAATCGTTCAATATATTCATTTTGGCGTATCAATTCTGATTTCTCTGACATAATTGTTTTTCACTCTCTCTTTTTTGGAATATCGTTAGATTATTTGCGCCATTCCCCGGGAAAATGCAACGACGAACCGGCTTTTACCCTTTCCGGTTGTATTGTCCGCCGGTTTGCCGGTTAACCGCGGATCTGACCGTTACCGGCGATCGTATACTTGTAAGAGGTCAGTTCTTTTAATCCCATAGGACCTCTGGCGTGCAATTTCTGTGTGCTGATCCCGATCTCTGCACCGAATCCAAACTCGAATCCATCAGTAAAGCGGGTAGATACATTGACATAGACACAGGCTGCGTCAACATTCTTTAAGAAATAATCCGCTGCCGCTTTGTTCTCGGTTATGATCGCTTCGGAATGATGGGTATTGTGAGCATTGATATGCTCCACTGCCTCTTTTACATCTCCCACTGTCTTCATGGAAATAATGTAATCCAGATATTCGGTACTGTAATCTTCTTCTGTGGCGGCCACGCAGTCCGTAATGATCTCGCGTGTCGCTTCATCCCCGCGGATCTCCACATTTTTCTCCCGAAGGGCTTTGGCAAGCTGTGGCAGAAGCCTTTCACGGATCTCTTTATGAATGACCAGGGATTCACAGGCATTGCATACGCCGATGCGCTGTGTCTTGGCATTGATGATGATCGGGATCGCTTTCGCAATGTCAGCATCCTTGTCCACATAAATATGGCAGTTGCCGGTACCGGTCTCAATGACGGGAATCGTACTGTTATTTACAACTGCGCGGATCAGCCCCGCCCCGCCTCTGGGGATCAGGACATCCACATATTCATTCATTTTCATAAACTCCGTAGCGGTCTCTCTGTCCGTGGACTCGATCAGCCAGATCGCATCGGTCGTTACCCCACACGCAGCCAAAGCGTCTTTGATCACTCTTGTGATCGCGATATTGGAATGGATCGCATCCGAACCACCCTTTAAGATCACAGCATTTCCGGTCTTAAAGCATAAGCCGAAAGCATCTGCGGTCACATTCGGTCTGCTCTCATAGATGATACCGATCACGCCCATGGGAACGCGTACCTTGCGGATCTGCATCCCGTTCGGTCTTAAAAAGTTTTCCATTTCCTCTCCGACAGGATCCGGCAATGCGGCGATCTGTCTGAGTCCTTCTGCCATGCCTTCGATCCGCTTCTCATCCAGTCTGAGTCTGTCCAAAAGCCCGCTGTGCATGCCGTTTTCTTCCCCACGACTGATATCCTTTGCATTCTCGGTAAGGATCGTGGATGCCTCTTTCACCAGGGCATCAGCGACAGCGATCAGTGCCTCATTCTTCTTAGCTGTTTCCAATGCCTGTAATTCATATTTTGCTTTGCAGGCAAGCCTGCCCATTTCTTTTAATTCCATGAGATTCCCCTTTTTATGTGTGTTGCAACTGTTTCGTAACAGTTGCGGTATATTTTCAGCTTCTGTGTATCATATTAACAAATGGATTGTATTTTCACAAGTCAAAAACGCAGAAGCATACGAAATTCTTCCATCCTCCTGCGGATTCTATTGCGTCTATGTCTCTTTAAATACGACAATGAATGACCCCCTCTTTTGATGAAACGATATAATCCGGAGAGATATCATACTGCTCTTTCGGAATCGCCCCATCCTCTGCGATCTGGCAGGAAAAGGCAAGTGCTGCCGTAACCAGCTCCACTCCCGGCTTTGACTTCAGATGCTCTAAATATCTGTCATAAAATCCGCCGCCATAACCGATTCGTCCTCCGGCTCTGTCAAAGCAGACTCCGGGCATCAGCATAAGAACCTTCCCGCAATCCAGAGGAGTAAACTGCCTTTCCGCTAAAGCGTCCGGCTCCGGAATGCCGCAATATCCCTCCTTTAGCTCTTCAAGACTCTCCACTCGGTAAAATTCCATCTCTTTTCCCAAAACGACAGGATAATACAGTTTCTTGTGATCACATAAAACCTGTCCTGCCAGGGAAAAGGTGTCTGCTTCCGTCCTGTACGAAGCAAACAGAAGAACCGAATCTGCCTCTTTATAAAAAGAAGAAGCGAGAATGTGAGCGGTGATCATTGCACTCTCCTCCGCTCTCTGCTTCCCGCTTAAAGCATCTCTTTTTTTTAGAAATATAGCTCTAATTTGCTTCTTTGTTTCCATATTTCTCTCCAAGATTGACGACCGTACCGTCTTCCTGAATCATGTCGATATTATTGAGCTGCCCCTGAAGACTGGCACGTATATTAGCCACATATTCGGCACGAAGAAGTGCCTGCTCTTTTTTTTCGGCTTCTGTCAGACCTTCAGCCTGGGATTTGTGATATAATTCATTGATCCTTGCAATCTTTTCGGAATTCATAAGGGTACTCCTTTTTCACGTTTCCATAAAAGCGGAAAAATTTTCTCAAATTTCATATGAAAGGCAGAAATACACACCTGTCATACATAATCCTGAATATAAAAATTGTTATCTTTGTTCGCACGGAAGATCGTGCCATGGTCGCGGCCGTCCATGATCCGGTGAATGATCCGGATATCAGATGCATTGGCAATGATCATATCGATCCCTGCACTTGTAGCAATCTTGGCCGCTGACAATTTAGTATTCATGCCGCCTGTGCCAACTTTGCTCCCGGTAGATGCCTTGCCCATCTGCATCAGTTCCTCAGTCAGTTCCTTTACTTCACTGATAAATACAGCATCCGGATTCTTGTTCGGATCATCCGTATACAACCCGTCGATATCCGAAAGCAGGATGAGAAGATCTGCTTCGATCAAAGCGGCCACGATCGCAGAAAGCGTATCGTTGTCTCCGAATTCGATCTCATAGGTCGCAATAGTGTCATTTTCGTTAACGATGGGGATCACGCCCAGCTTCAAAAGCTCTGAAAAGGTATTATGCGCATTAAAACGGTTCAGATTATCGATAATGGTATTTTTGGTCATCAGAATCTGCGCAGCAACCTGGTTGTATTCTGCAAAGATCTTCTGGTATGTCATCATCAGTCTGGCCTGACCGATGGCAGCGCATGCCTGCTTGACTGCGATCGGATGATCAGTCTGATCCAGTTGTTTAAAGACAGCCTTTTTCCCTACGGCGATCGCGCCGGAAGTCACCAGTACAACATCCTTTCCTTTATTTCTAAGGTCACAAAGCTCCCTTACCAGCACCTCCAGTTTGGTATAATCCAGATCACCGGTCTCCTTATGCGTCAGAGAAGAAGAACCGATCTTGATCACGATCCGTTGTTTATCCTTGATGTAGTCTCTCAATGCCATGTCCGCCTCCAAAGTCTTAGCTTACGTAATTCCCAAAATCCGTTACACTTTTCTGATGGTATCATTTTTTTTGGAGGATTTCAACAAATATTTTGTTTTTATTTGTGCAGGATAAAAAAATTCTCCAGTTTTTCCAATAATTCCGCTTTTTTGATATCTTTTAAAAAGTAGCCTTCCGGTTTGAGAGCAACGACTTTCATGACACTGTCGCGTTCGCTTTTGCCGGTTAGAAAGATGACCGGGATCGAACTGGTCTCCGCATCACTTCGCAGCATTTCCAATACCTGAGGACCGCTGGTAACAGGCATTTCGTAGTCTAAAAGGATCAGATCAGCTTTATTTTTTCCAAGCCACTTGATTGCCTGCAGACCGGAAGTGACCATTGCTACCTTGTATTTGCTCTTCAGCCATTCACGCACAAGACCCAGATAATTGGGATCATCATCTACGATCAGTATGCTTTTACGGAATTCGCCCGCTTCCACTTTGTGAAAATACTCATTAACAGTATGTAAAAATGCTTCATTATCAAGAGGTCTGGCAAAAACCTTATAGATCAGCTCACCCGGCATACGATCCACGATCTGCTGTGTGTCTGACGGCTCCCCGATCGCGATCATCTGTTTCTCGTCATCAGTCATTTTGTCGATCAGAAAACGTATTACTTTTTCGGGAAGATTGTCTCCGCTATCCAGATAACATACAAGTAAGGAAGAGGTCTCCCATAAAGCGTTGATCTTATCGACATCCATTGGTGTAAAGGCAGATTCAGTGCCGGTGTCATTCAGTTTTTTTAATAAGACTCTGATCAGAAAAGATTCCTTTTCCCCAATGACCATGATCCGGTTTTTTTTCATTCTATTTTCCTCCGTTAGATTATTCTTTTTGAAAAAGCAGGTTTATGATCCTTTATGATCTGTTCTGCGATAAAGATTCCATCAGCTGCTGCGGAAGTGATCCCTCCCGCATATCCGGCTCCTTCCCCACAAGGATAAAGTCCTCTTATATTACTCATCAGGTTTTCATCCCGCTTGATACGTACCGGAGAAGATGTGCGACTCTCCACGCCGGCAAGGATCACATCATCCCGGTCGAAACCCTTGATCTTATGTCCAAACTGCTCCATGCCTTCTATAAATGCTTCATTTAATTCATCCGGCAGGATGTTTCTGAGATTTCCAAAGGAATACTGCCCTTTTACTGCCGGAAAGATCTCGCCCGTTTTTTCAGAGCAGATATTGTCTTTAAAATCTTTATAAAGCTGTAATGGTATTCTGCCACAGCCTGCCTCAAAGGCTCTTTTTTCGATCATACGCTGGAAGTGCATTCCGCCAAGGACATCTTTGTCGGGAAAATCTTCGGGCGTCACAGAAACAATAACAGCACTGTTTGCATTCTCTCCATCTCTCCTGCTGTAACTCATGCCGTTTACAGCCAAAAGCCCCGCTTCGCTGGAAGCATTCACCACATAGCCTCCCGGGCACATACAGAAGGAATATACGCCACGCCCGCCTGATGTCTGTGCTGTCAGCTTATAAGCTGCCGCGGGAAATTGTGCCCAGGCAGTTCCATACTGGGATTCGTTGATCATTTGCTGAGGATGCTGTACGCGAAATCCGACTGCAAAGTTTTTGGGCTCCATAGATACTTTTTTGTGTAAAAGCATTTCGAAAGTATCCCTTGCACTATGGCCGATCGCAAGAACACAATGCCTGCTTTTGATGATATTTCCGTCAGACAGTTTTATGCCGTTTAGATGATCTTTTACGGTTATAAGCTCTTCTGCCCTGGAACAGAAACGTACTTCTCCGCCAAGCCGTATGATCTCGTTACGAAGATTGGCGATCACTTCAAATAAAACATCAGTACCAAGATGGGGTTTTTGCTCGTAAAGAATAGACTCTTTTGCCCCCATACGAACAAAAAGACGTAAAACTTCCTTATTTCTGCCACTTCTGTCTTTGGTCAGTGTATTTAATTTGCCGTCGGAAAAAGTACCGGCTCCGCCCTCTCCAAACTGGACATTGGATTCGGGATCCAGGACTCCCGTTTGCCAGAAACGATCAATATCTTTTTTACGCTCTGAGACAGATCTGCCTCTTTCCAGAACAATCGGCTCAAAGCCTCTGACAGCCAGATAATAAGCACAAAATAATCCTGCAGGTCCGGCGCCTATGATGACCGGACGTTCCTTCATGGGAAGACTGCCGCAGCAAGGCAGTGAATAAACCTGTTCCTCTGCAAGACTGACATTGGGATTTGTGGAATGTTTTTTTCGATAACTGGACAAGACCGTTTTTTCGTCTTTCAGCGTCACATCCACTGTCAGGATATAAAAAACCTCCGGCTTTTTCCTGGCATCTATGGATTCGCGAACGATCTTCATGTTTATGATCGACTCTTCGCGGATCATAAGCTGCTTTGCAATTTTTTTTACGATATCTTTCCCGCTATAACCGGGATTAAGTTTAAGCTGTTGTATTCGAAGCATAGCATTACTCCATGTTCTGAATGATTATGTTCATGAATGAAAGCAGGCGGCACTTGTCCCGGCCACATGTCCGCTCGACCATGCCCACTGAAGATTATAACCACCGCAGATACCATCGATATCTACAAGCTCGCCGGCAAAAAAGAGGCCCTTGTGCAAAACAGACTGACAATGCTCATCCAATTGCTCTGTGTCTACGCCGCCTGCACAGACCTGACAGCTGTCAAAATCCTTCGTTTGGCAAATGGGAACCTGCCAGTCCTTTATCAGAGAACAAAGGACGGAAAGCTTTCCGGCGTTATTGTTCGCAAGCGGTGAGGAAGGATCGATTCCGGCCTGCTTCAAAAAGAAATGATTCAGATTTTTATGTAAACTACCCTGCATCGTTTCCTCCGCGCTCAGCGCGGGATTCTCTATGAATTTCCGACGGATGAAATGCTCAAATTCCGTTTTGTCCAAGCCGTTGGTACAGTCGATATGGACGATTACCTTCTGCTTCCTGCCAAGCGCATAGGAAACCATGCGGCTGAACTGAAAAACCGGAATACCGCTAATACCGTAATCAGTAAGTTGTAATTCCCCGCTTTCCTTCGCTTCCCGTCTGCCATCGATCTCCAGCGTCAGAATGGCATCCAGCCGGATGCCCTTGAGACTCTTGAAGTAAGTTTCCCGGCTTTTTAGCTGTACCAGTGCAGGAACGACAGGAATCATCCGGTGTCCAAGACTTTCAGCAAGGAGATAACCGCTTCCATCCGATCCGGTTTTGAAAGCAGCTTTTCCTCCGCAGGCAAGAATCACGCAATCAAAATGGTTTTCTTCCAAAAAACCCGCAAGCTGCCAGAAGACCCGATATCCTTCCGGAGCTTTTTGGATCGAGCAGTTCTGTGCCTGTGTAATGACTTTTATATTGTGTTTTTTTAATGTGAAACGCAATACATCCAATACGGAAGAAGCCTGATTGGAACAGGGATAACAATAGCCGTTTTTTTCTTTGTACAAAAGTCCGCAATCTTCAAAAAAATGTAGTGTATCAGTCTGATTAAACTGATCTATGATCTGCATGGCATATTCGGGATGTGTTCCGTAATAACAGGACTGTTGCATATGAAGGTTGGTAAAATTGCATTTGCCATTACCGGTCATCAGTATTTTTTTACCGATCCGGTCATTGTGTTCCAAAATCGTAACCTCTGCACCGGCCCGGGCCGCCGCGATCGCTGCCATCATGCCTGAGGCACCGCCGCCAATGACGCAAACTGCATTTGCCATAACCATATCTCCTTCGTATAATCGATATTTATAGTATATCACTAACTGGAATACGACTCAAGGAAATTGTAGAGTTCCGCTTTGCCGTGAATATGCTTTTTGTCCAATATTTCCTGCTGTAAGGCCAGGGGAAGCTGTGCCATACTGATCCCTGTATAAAGATAGACCGTCTTCAGATCGGCACAATATACACTGATATAATTATCCTCTGCCATGAGATAGAAATCTTCCTCTTCCGGCTTCGATGTGTAATATTTGGTGGCGACCACCTTATTGCTTGAAAAACTGTCCAGTGTGACTTCGTCAAATCCCATTTGCTGATCAGTAAGATCCGGTGCCAGGGAATAATCGATCAACAGGGATTCCAGTTCTTCTCTTGTTTTTCCAACATACAGTGCAGGAAGTTTTTCCTTATGGCTTTTTACTTCGCCGGTGCGGTAATCATGCTCTTTTATCACAAAGACCGTATCACAGTTTGTTACCGGCAGTTGTTTGCCTGCTGTTGTGATATCTTCTTCCGTGATTTCTTCCTGCATATCGTTTTTGACCGAAAGATGCTCAACAGCATTCCGTCCGACGCGGCTGCTTTTTTGGAACTCCTCTTTGACAGGTGGCATAGCCGCATAATTCCTGTAATAAAATTCAGTTCCTCTGATCAACAGGAAACAAATACAGCAGAAATTAAAAAATAAACTGATTCTGTAAATGATCTTCATAGTAATGTCCTCCATTTACAGTATCAGTTTATTTTCAGAAAAATATACGCATTTTCTAATCAATCAGTCCGACATATCTGGCAATCTTACACCAGTACTGTCCTAAGGGCATTTCCAGAAGCTCGTTTGTGCTAAGCGTTCTGGTTGTGATCACAGCACCCATATACAGGACAGACGAAATCAGACCACAGATCAACAATGTAAAGATACTCCCGAGTACATCTGCCAGGAACAAGCAGATCAAAAAGTCGATCCCGCCGATCACGGCAGACAGGATAAACGGCAGTCCGAAGGTAAAGACGATCTCAGGACTATATTTCAGTTTGACCATTACGATCATGCCAAGACCGAACAATCTGACTACGGCTGCGGTCAGCATTGCATAAACCAGTCCCATTACCGGCCTGTCGGAACCGATAAAGATCAGACCAAATGAAAGAACTTCTACGATACAAGCCGCTGCCTGCATACCGGCCAGGATCCAGTCTTTTTCCAGACTTCGTAAAACGGCCGTAAAGACAGAAGAAATACCGTTCAGAATGATCAAAACAGCAGATACTTTTAACAAAGATACCGCAAGATCGGTATTCCCTTTATAAAACAGCCTTATGAGCGGTTTGGCACATACAAATACAAATACCGCGGAAGGAATCAGAAGATTCATCAATTCTTTCAGACTCTTACCGATCCGGTCGTTTGCATATTGATAATCTTCTTTTTTGAGAACCCGTTTTAACTGTCCGGAAAGCGTATTCTCCAGCATGGCGGCAAATAAGATCGGGAAAAAGACCCATATACGTACCTGGGCATAATAAATGCCATACTCTGAAGCAAGGACAGCGGGATCGCCTTTGGAAAACTTAAAGTATAAAAGCTGGTTTAAAAAGACCGCAAGGCTGGTAAAGAGTAACGGAAGCATCGTTTTTAAACCGAGATATTCGGCATTTCTGGCAATCTCCCCAAAACTTTCCTTGGCTCTTGTGGCATCTTCTCTCCGGTCGCCGGCAAAAATCTGTCTTAAAAGGGTCATGATCAGCAACAAAAACAGAATTCCAAAAACAGATCCGGCAAACACACCGATTGCACCGGCTGCGGCACCAAATGCGTTTTTGCGCGTATCATCGACCAAAAGTGCCGAAACTTTATTGCCATAACCAAAGAGCAGGTTTGCGGCCAACAGGGTAACGGCAAGATTTACAAGCTGTTCAATGATCTGTGCAATACAGTAGGGGATTTTGAACCCCATACCGTTAAAATAGTATCCCAGTACTGCGAAAAGTGCTGTCGGGATCAGAGCAAGTCCCAGACATTGTAAGGTAAGAGCCGAATTGGCATTTCCCAAAAGAGCACGTCCGATACGATCGGCCAGAAAAAAGACAATTATTCCGAAGAATATGGAAAGAATGCTGACCCTAAGAAGGACATAGCGAAACAGGCGGATCCGGTTGCGGTATTGTTTACGTGTCTGTCTGGCATTTACCATTCTCGCAAGAACCTTGGAGATTGCGAGCGAGCACAGGATATATAGGATCGTATAGCCTTCAAAGGCAAATGCATAATGAGAGATTCCCTCTCCGGAAACTTTATTTAAAAAGAAAAACATTCTCAGTGCGCCGATCAGATAGCAGATCAATAAGGTATAGTGTTCCATGCCTCCCTGCGCAACAAAACTGATTTTTTTACCGCTTTTTCTTTTCTCCATCTGTATCTCACCTGTCTAATAGTCTCTGTTAATGGAACTCCACGTTCGGATTGATCTCGCCGCCAATCTTGTCTTTTACAACACAGACCATTGTTTTTCCCTGATTTAATGTAATCTCATGTGTCAGTCCGATATCGTAATATCTGATCGTTCCGGTTTTTTCATCACCTTCGCGTATCCAGTGCGCTTCCTGAAGCGTTCCGTTCGTAAAAATGATCGCATAGCCGTCATCATGACAGTCAAAAGCCAGATAACCGTTTTCATCTCTCTGTACCCAGTCTGCATATTGTAAGATCACATTCGTAAATGCAAGCTGCTCTCCTGTCTCAGCATCGATCTGCGGACCGTCATACTGATAACGGTAGTATAGTTTATCGTCTTTATTATATTCAAACCAGGGTTTGTTGATCGGATATCCGGGAGCGATATAAGTTCCTCTGTTCTCCTCCAGCGAAACAGTCTCTCCGTCTGGTGCAAACTGAAATTTACCGGCATATGTGCTACGATAATTCTCACGGTATTTCATTTTTTTGATGCCTTCTTTGATACCTTTTGCACTGCAATAGGCATTGTGAGGAGAAGGTCTGTCGTCTGTACGGTAGTAAACGGTTGAACCAATAGCGGCAAGACCGGAAAGATTGTCCACGTAGTCACGTTCCAGTGGTTCTACGGCATAAGAAGACTGTCCGTAGTGACAGTATACAGCGTCAAATTCCAATGCCCAGTATAAAAAATAATCACGGCAGCTTCGGCAGGAACCGATCTTTTCCAGATCATCATAATCCTCAAAAAGAGCAAGGAAACGTGTGATCTCACCTTCTACAGGAGCTTCAAACACTACATCAGCACTGCCGACACCACTCATGGGCTGTGCATCTTTGATATTGCTTAGCATGACACCGACAGGTCGCCGTTCACCGATCTGTTTATCCACAAATTTACCTGTCAAAAAGCTTCTAACCTGACCTTTGTCATTGTATTCCCGTTTGAATTCTTCCGCTTTTGCTTCTTCGGTATCGCCGCTTTCTTCTGTCTTTGCCTCCTGTGTGGTATTGTTCTCTACACCACTTGCGGTATTTGCTCCGCATCCGCAAAGAAGCGCTGCAGACATAATCCCTGTCAGTATCAATACTTTTAACCGTTTCATCTGATTATCCTCACTCGTAATATATATTTGTTACACAAAGTAACAAGTCCTCCGCATTAAGGAGCGGGACACATATTATTCCCTGTTGATATGGAGTTCTGAAAGAATCTGCTCCTGACGATCAAACATTTCCTTCTCTTCGGAAGTCTCCATGTGATCATACCCAAGTAAGTGTAACATACTATGAGCAATAAGAAAAGAAAATTCTCTCAAAATACTGTGTCCAAATTCTTCTGCCTGTGAAAAAACCCTGTCAGCACATAGAATAATATCGCCAAGGATCAGTTCTTTGCTTTCGGGATCACAATAGTTTAATTCATTCGCTTCCACGATCGAGAAGTCTGCAGGGACATCATAATCCACATTCGGGAAAGATAGCACATCCGTTTCCCGGTCAATTTGCCTGTATTCTTTATTATATATCCGGATCTGTTCTTTGGATGTGATCAGAACATTCACCTGTGCCTCATAAGGACACTTCTCCATTTCAAGAGTTTTTTCGATCACTGTTTTAGCGGCAGTTTCTTCATTAAAATCAAAATGTCTGCCGGATTCATTTTCAAGATATACTGTCATGAGATTCTCCTTTTAGCCGTTCGCACCCTGTTTAACGGCGTTTACCGGAATAACGTTCTTCTTTGTGAGCGAGTTTATTCTGTCTTTTTTCATAATCTTCATAAGCTTTTACGATCTGCTGTACAAGCGGATGCCTTACCACATCACGGCTTGTCAGATTACAAAAACCGATTTCCTCGACTTTAGACAGCACCTTAAGCGCCACATCCAGGCCGCTCTTTACGCCATGGGCAAGATCTTTCTGGGAACTGTCTCCTGTGATCACAACTTTGGAACCAAATCCGATACGGGTCAAAAACATTTTCATCTGCGATTCTGTGGTGTTTTGTGCCTCATCCAGAATAATATACGCATTATCGAGAGTGCGCCCTCTCATATAGGCAAGAGGAGCAACCTCGATCAGACCCTTTTCCATATTGCGGGTAAAGCTCTCGGCACCCATGATCTGATACAGGGCATCATAAAGCGGCCTTAAATAGGGATCGACTTTACTTTGCAGATCCCCCGGCAGAAAGCCCAGCTTCTCTCCGGCCTCGATCGCCGGACGGGTCAGTATGATGCGCTCTACTTCTTCATTTTTAAAAGCGGTGATCGCCATTGCCATTGCGAGATAGGTTTTGCCGGTACCGGCCGGCCCGAGCCCGAATACGATCATTTTGTCTTTCATGGCCTGAACGTACTGCTTCTGCCCCAGAGTCTTGGGCTTGATCGGCTTGCCGTTTACCGCATGACAGATCACCGTATCATCCAATTCCAGTACTGCGTCATCGCTTCCTTCTTTTATCATATCTACTGCATAATTAATGTTCTGTTCTTCTATCATTGTACCACGCCTAACCATTTCCATAAGTTCTCTCATCAGCCGCTCGGCAAGTTCTACACGTTTGCCGGGGCCCATGATCTTTACATAGCCGTCTCTGTTTACGATATCGACGGCTAAATCTTTTTCTATCTTTCGGACATATTTATCATGAAATCCAAAAATATTCTGAAGCTGTTCACTGTCACATTCCAGTTTTGCGATCGCATCACTCAAAAGCCGTTCCCCCATTATCCGGCGCACCCCAAACCTCTGACGGGACTGATCTGCCGGTTTTTTTGCGAAGCTTCACCGTTCCGTAAAGCACCATCTTATCATTTTTCCGTTCTATTTTAACACTTTTTCCGATTATTTGAACCCCTTTTTGCAGGAAAGCGTCTTCATAGCGTTTATATCTTTCCAAAAGCAGGCATTTTAATTCCGCATCTCTGTAATACGATCGCTGTTTACGGTATCGGGTACAAACAGTCTGACCGTAATAAACAGGCAAATAAAAATCCTTGAAATTGAGCTGCTTATATTCCCGGATCTTTTCCCAGTCATCTCCACCGCAAGTGGGACCTATCTCCCAAAAATGTGTGCCGATCCTGATCCCGTAGCGTTTGACAGGATCTTCATCATATACTTTCAGATAATGCTCCGTTTTTTGTTCAAAACGAAAGGAATCCGTATATTCCACAACCACATCCGCATCGGCATTGCATTCATGCCAGCCCTTTAACGTACCGTCATCCTGATAGACCGGAATCCTGCCGCTGACTAACAGCTCATTGGCTGAAACACTGTCTCCTGTTTTTTTAAATGGAACACCGCTTCTTGTGATCATGGAAAAGATTGTTCCCTGATCCTGCGAGATCAGGTCTGTGGGAGGAAGCAGATTTCCGGAAACGGTTTCTTTTGGCAGAAACACTTCATTTTCCTTGATCTCCACGATCAGCCGCGTACCGACGATCTTTGCGGAAGTCCAGGTAATATAATCAAACTGATCCCGGAGTTCTTTTTCAAAATGATCGATATCCAGTTCCGAAATCTTCATACCGATATGAACCTGTCTGGCACTTAGAAAATCCTCAAAACTATCTTCTGTAAGACGGGTATTGCCTGTAAGATCGATGGACCAGATATACTTTGAAAGCGTGAAGAGTCCCAAAAGACAGAGCAACAGCCCGATCATAAAAAACTTGTGCAAACGGCATTTACGTAAAAAAAACGGAAAACCAAATCGATTTACTATGCGGACTTTTGTCCCGGTCTTACGCGTGATCAGACGAAGACGTCTGAAATCATCGACAGCAATATTCATTCTTTTTCCAAATGTTTCATTACCTGTAGAAAACGCTCCTTCTCCCCGTACTTCTTCAATGTCCCACAGACAGATACCATAGGCACTGCACAGATTCATAAAACGCTCTGTGGAATAGCCTGTTACATAAATACGGAGATATCCGCGCAGATACCGGAATACTGCATACATATAGCCACCTCTGCCTCAACGTTACTGTTTTCTCAAAGATATACGATCTGACAGATCTGTCCAGTGATCTTCATCTCGTCATTGGTATAGTAATCCACCGTAAGTTTGTGTCCCACGATACGGATACGGCAAACCTTAGTCTGTACCATGACCGTTTCAGAAGAGCATTCCAGTATTCCCTTGTAATTTTCAATAAAAGCCTCCTCTTTTCCGGTCATTGTAAGTATCGGTACTCCCATGACCAGATCCTTCGGAAGCTTCAGGTTCTCAACCATTGATTCTTTTGCTGTTTCTACTACATGATATTTTTTATTTCTCATGACATACTATATGAAACCATGTAAGAAAAAATGCCTGTACCTTATTTCTTTAAGCAGACAGCATGACTCTTGCCATCGTTACTTTCAATAATATCAAGAAACGTTAAACTTGCCACAAATTTCTTAAGCTGCGAACAGTTATAATCTTTCACATTGAAATCCGGTACTTTCTCTTTCAGCTTTTTGCCAAACAGGGAAATTTCCAGTTCGCCGTTTTTGGTAAGCAACTCAATGATCACTTTCTTTACATTGGTCTTGCCAAGCATCGCGGAGGTAACATCCAGATTATTCCCGTTTTTCTGTAAAAACAAAGTATCAATACTTTCCAGAAAAGTAGACAGATTGTTGCACTTATGACCTTTGTAGTCATAATTACGATAGTCAAAATCAGAGTAACGTCTTCTGAGGCGTTCGCCGATCTCGCCGACCGACATGCGCCTGCCATCCATGTTCACCAGAATGGATTGGATCCATTTGGCGATCTCATCTTTGCTCTGAATCGTAAACTCTTTATCTTCTTCCTTTAATTTGCCGGTACTTGTCTCCTGCTTCTCGGGTTTAAAGTTCTCCAGATTTACAAAAGCATCACAGGCTGACACAAATGCACGATGTGTTTTGGACTCACCCATCCCGATGACGATCTTGCCGGATTCCCGCAGTCTCGCAGCAAGTCTTGTAAAATCACTGTCGCTGGTAACCAGACAGAACCCGTCAACAGTATCGGAATATAAAATATCCATTGCATCAATGATCATAAAAGAATCGGTGGCATTCTTCCCCTTGACGTTTGCAAACTGCTGCATGGGCTGAAGAGCATAATCCGAAAGCACTGCACGCCATTTCTTACTGTTACTGCTGTTCCAGTCACCATAAATACGTTTGTATGATACGACGCCGTACTGCGATAACTCATCCAGTATGCTGTTGATATAAGCAGCCGATATATTATCCGAGTCAATCAAAAGTGCAAATCTTTTATCGTCCATTTCGTTTCCCCACAATCCATAACGATTCTGTTTGTGTCATTTATGTGCTGCTATTCACAGACGAAATGCCTGTGAATAGCAGCATTTATGCATTCTTCGCACCGGATCGGTACTTTCCCGAAAATATTCATTCATTTTCGATCACTTATCAAAAAATGACTAACAATATTTATAATATCATAAAAAATACCATTTTCGCAAGCAAGAGTTTTTGCCTGAAGGTTAAATGACAAAAAACGCCATGACCTTTGTTACAAGATCATAGCGTCCTGATATCATTCCTGTGGCAGGGAAACATTCTTTATACTGTTGGAACTTCTTAAGATCGTGCTTCCACCCATCTGATTTACGGTAAGTTCGTCTTCCGGATCCAGATTCTTCAGATCGGAAGCTTTCACTGATAAGGTATGTTCATCGATAAACTGCGTGGAAATTTTGGAATCGTTTACAAACACTTTACTCCAGGGAGTGTAATTATCCCCATACAGATAAACTCGATCCGTATATTTTTTCTTCTTTTCCATCTCCTGCGTATCGTTCGCGGAAATCGTATCATTTGCGGAAACAGCGATCCATTTTTCGACCGGTGCCTGCTCAGCCGGAATACCGGATCCGAGTAGTCCTTCCTGCTCAAGATCTGCTGCGGGCAGTGATCGTGCCATCGCTTCCGCATACTGTTCCAGATCATTCTCAGATACGCTGTTAGCGGATACCGGTAAGCTGTTGGCTGATACGGACAATATCGTATTTTGTGATACTGAGCCGCCCTCCGCCTGTGCCTGACGAAGATTTTCCAGTATTTCAACTTCCTTTGCCGATTTTAAGTCATAACCGGATAATACGATATCTTCCACACCCATTTCCAGATCAGACTCCGGATAAAGATCCAATCCATGATAGCTGTATCTTTGTCCATATAAGAGGTCGTACTGAAGATTTTCAAGACCTTTCTGATAGGCTTCGTTATTTCTTGAAAGTTCATGGTTTGCCTGATGATAAGAAAGAATTGTACCATCGTGAATACCGATCCTTCCCATCATGTCACTCATAAGCTGGTAAGAAGTAAGGTTTTCATTGTGCTTTGGCAGACCGAAGTTATTCCAGGTCACATATTTTGTGAAGAACAGATTACCTGACTTCATGTCACTCTCTGTTAACTCCATGCTTGGAAGATGATCGCCAAACAATACAACCATGGTGTCCTCACCACGCTCGTCTAACATCTTAGTCAGATTCGCAATGAATTTATCCACTTCATGGATCTCGTTTACATAATATTCCCAGGCATTGTTGCGCTCTACGGTATCGGAACCGGCTACCATAACCTCCGGATCTTCAATCACTTTTTCTTCGGGATAAGCTCCATGTCCCTGCACTGTGATCGTATAGACAAAATCGGATTCTTTCGTGGCATCCATTGCCTTTTTTACTTCATTGATCAGAATATCGTCTGTCGGCCATGTTCCAAGCGGTGTATATTCTTTGATATTCATGAATTCTTTACTGGTAAAAGAATCAAATCCCATTTTTGCAAAGGCATTGTTACGGCTGTAGAATTTGGCTGTATTATTATGAACAACGTGTGTCTTATATCCGTTCTTGGCAAAAATATCCGCTACGCTTTCACAGCTTTTGCTTTTTAAGATTGTCTTATAAGGATATTCGCCCGTACCGAAATAACGCATACTCATACCTGTCAGCATTTCAAATTCGGTATTGGCTGTGCCGGCCCCTACTACCGGAACATCCAGATATCCTGTCGTGTACTCTTTCTCCAGCTCATGGAAGTACGGGATAGGATCCGTGGAGGTCTTTAAATAATTCACTTCGGAAGGATCGATAAAAGACTCCAACAGCACAAGGATCACATTCGGAGATTTTCCCTTCATGTCAGTAGTGCCTGCTTCTTTGCGCGTGTCAGCCAGCAGACGTTCGATCTCGTCTTTCGTATAAGTATCGGGCTTTTCCATACCTCTGTCCACCACGCTGGAAGAAAAACCGTATACAAAACCGTAATCGCGGTATCCCGCTGCGATATTGTCAAAATAATCCGTAATGACATTGGAGCTGACTGCAGCCTCTGTCACAAAAGGCAGCCATACAAAAGCACTTGCCACGGAAAGTGCTGCCACGAATCTGTGCACATGTCCTTCATAGCTGGGTCCTTTGATAAACAGGAGAACATCCAGAATGATGAACACAAGAACGCCTGCGATCACGATCCCGGCCTGTGTATTGGAAAAATAATTGCTCTTCATGGCAAACAGATCGCCTACAAGCTTGATATCCGCAAAATTAAACGGCGTCACTCTGGCTGCCAGTACACATCCGTTCACGATTCCTAAAAACAGCCATAATGCGGATAATGTGATCCTGATCTGAGCTCTTTTCTTAAAGAAATAAACGATCAGAAATGTTGCAAAAACGATCAGGGAGTTGTATAAAAACACGGTCGTTTTCCCAATCATAAACTGAAATGCCGATACGAAGGAATGTCTGGAAAACCACTCGATCATAAAGCACAAAAAGCATGCCAGTATCATATGTAAAACAAGCGAATAGCGATTCATAAAGGTAAGGATCTGCTGCTTCCTGCCGGAATCGGAGTTCTTGATTGTATTCTTTTTTGTCTGTAATATTTGTAATATCTTCTTCATATTGCCCATACTTATGGCCCCCTGATGTTTTATCGGTTCCTGCTATATTACCTGCTTTTGGTTTTTCTGTTCATATTTTGTTTACATTCAATTGCTTCAAAATATAAGATAGCTGTTTTTGGGCAAAAAGTAAAGCTGTATTTTTGACAAAATTATCAAAATACAGCCTTTACATTTGTTGATATTTTACAAAACATGGTTGCAGACCTATTGTTTTCGCCACTATTACGAGCAGAATCGGCCATTTAGTGCCGGTCTATGTTCAAGTGCTCTGTTACAGTGCATTCCGGTGTGACGCATGCTATTTATGATACGGTTCATGATTAATGATTCGATATCCTCTGTAGATCTGCTCTAACAGCACAACCCTCATTAACTGATGGGGAAATGTCATATCTGAGAAGCTTAATTTGAAATCCGCTTTTTTGAGCACTTCATCACACAGTCCGAGGGAGCCTCCGATCACAAAATGGACATGACTCACACCGTCCACTCCGAGTTTTTCCAGTTTCTGGGAGAACTGGACAGAATCCAGCTTCTTTCCGTCGATTGCCAGGGCGATCACATAAGCATCATCGGATAGTTTCTTCAGGATCCTTTCTCCTTCTTTTTGACGGATCTGACGCTCTAATGCTTCGGAAGCATTATCGGGTGTTTTTTCGTCCGCCACTTCCACAATCTCGAGTTTGATATAACGGGATAACCGTTTACTGTACTCGTTGATCGCGTCTGTGAAATATTTTTCCTTGATCTTACCGACTGTAATCAATGTTATCTTCATATTGTTTCCTTCCGGGGAATGTGTGAACGAAAGCCGTCCTACTCACCCATGCTCTCTTCCCCGGTCCCTTCCGTCACGAAAGAATCCGCCTCCGTGGTATCATAATCCGTTCCGAAGTGCTCATCATAATATTCATCGGCAAGGTGCTCGACCAGTTCGGCTGCCATATCAGGGAACTTTTCCTCCAACAGCTTCTTGATCATAGGCATCCGTTTAAAGTACTTCATCTCGTCCGGTGTATCGGAAAGATCGATCTTTGCATCTAACTGTTCTACCGTAATATCAGAAAGAAATGCTTTCGCTTCTTCGATAAGTGCTTTATCATCCACATCTTCCACCAAAAGACGCTTATAGGATTTCCATGCCATGACGGCGCTTACCAGGAAGATCACAAACATGACTCCCATTACCCCATAGAGCATCATACGTGTCGGTCCGGGGAAGGACAGCGGGATCACACCAAGGGCATGTAATACCAAAAACAGAATCCCTCCGCCTCCTACAAGTGCAAGGGTATAGGCGCTGGATTTATAGTCTTCCGCCCGCGTCTTCTTGTCACCATAAAGTTGGGTACGTTCTTTCTGTTCATCCTGTGCTGCACGTTCCATCGTGACTTCTTCCAGCGTTTTGCCCTCGACCAGTAAAGCATCCGCCACTTCACCAAGTTCATCACGCACGCGCGAAAGCTCTTCCTCCTCCAGATAGTTTTTTAAAAATTCCTTTGCAGTCGCTGCCTGTTCTTCCACGACAGACAATTCATAATGACGTTCCTTTTCATCGAAGGAAATATAACTTTCATAAATCAGATTGCCTGCAAGTACCTGCTGCATCTGTTCCATTTCTTCTTTTCCGCCAAACATAACGGGCAACGGCAGCTTGTCGACCAGATCCACATTACAGTCGCTGCAATGCGTATAGCCTTCCTTATATTCGTTTTTGCAAATGGGACACCATGGCATGATTTGTACCTCTTTTCTTATAGTATTTGAAGCCGGATCCTTTCATTGCACAGTATCCTCTTCATTACTGTATGAAATCTGCTTTTGACTGTTTGCACAAAGGATGATGATCGTTATTATGTGGCATAAACAGATTCTCTGCTACTTTAACATATCTTTGAGAAAATAACAAGACTTCCACAAAAGTAAATAGTTACTATTCACAAGATCACAGGTGTAAAAAAAGGGGCTGTGAAAAAAGCATAGCCTGAAAAACAAAGAAGGATCAAGGGTTATCAAAACCCAAGATCCTTCT
>SVFN01000019.1 GCA_015056815.1 Lachnospiraceae bacterium
AACAGAGAGCGCCCGAACCATGCTATCCGTAGCCCGAAAGCAGGGGAGTAGCATGAACAAAGCAACAGAGAGCGCCCAAATCATGCAATCTGTAGCCCGAAAGCAGGGGAGTAGCATGAAAAAAGCAACAGAGAGCGCCCGAACCATGCTATCCGTAGCCCGAAAGCAGGGGAGTAGCATGAACAAAGCAACAGAGAGCGCCCAAATCATGCAATCTGTAGCCCGAAAGCAGGGGAGTAGCATGAAATAAACAACAGAGAGCGTCCAAACTATGTAATCTGTAGCCCGAAACCAGAAAATGTCTTAGACAAAGAAATTTAAATAACAAGAGGAGGAGATTGCTATAGGCAGAGAAATTCAAAAAATTATTCGAAGGCAAATCCAACAGTATGAAGATTTGTTAATAAAGTTAAGTGCAGAGAAAGTTGAAAAAGTAGAGAAAAAGGCAATGGGGGCTGCAAAGCAGAACGATTCCGGAAGGCTATGGTGCAGAAAAGTCAGAGGAAATTATCAGTATTTCATAAATGACAAATATGTGAGTAAGCAAAAAGAATGGAACAGGCTTAAGGAGCAGGCAAAGACAGAATATAGGAACAAATTGCATCCGTTACTTGAGAAGGAAGTTAAGAGCCTTAAGTGTATTTTAGAAAGAGAAAAACGTATTTCGGACTTGTTTACTACTCTTTGTGAAGGAAAGAGAATATTATTTGAGCCGGATATTGTGCCGATCAGTGAGATCATCAGGAGATTTGAGTGTGAGGAGTATGAGGGATTACCCTTTGCGGCGGACGATAACACGGAATACTATACAAACAAAGGAGAACGTGTGAGATCAAAGTCCGAAAAAATCATAGCGGACGAAATGAATAGACATGGAATTCCTTACAAGTATGAGAAACCGCTTTTACTGTATGCGGATGGTGTACATAAAGAATTTCATCCTGATTTCACAGCTATGAATGTATTCACGGGAGAGCTGAAATACGTGGAGCATCTGGGGATGATGGACAATCCGCTGTATCTAAAAAAGACACTTGGCAAGCTTGATATATACGAAAAAAATAATCTTTTGATAGGTAGGGATGTGATACTATTGCATGAAAGCTCTTATCGACCATTGAACACTCGAGTTATCGGAGATTACATCAATGAATTTTTAATGTAATATTTTCGATTTTGTAGTATACTGATAAAAATAAAAACCAGTATAACGGTTTTAAAATCATACCACTCTTTGAAGGATTATAAATGTGCAAATACGACGTGGATCCAATAGTGAATGATACAGCTAATGAAAAAAGCTTATACCAGAATATTAGGAATAACGATGATTCCCGAGACTTTTTGTTGCATCATAATACCAAAAGGGTTGCAAAAAACACCCGAGACGATTTTTCATATGCTAGTATAGCGTTCGCTAATTAACTGGACTCTATAATCCCTTAAACGCCAGTAAATAGCAGAACTTCTTAAGTCCAGATAATTCAAAGACGTTATACTAGATGGCCTCAAGATTCGCACTTCAGATATATCAAGAAGGGTCCGTGCAAAGTTTCCCGGAAGGTTTGAATCTGTTTTTCCCATGAACATGGATCTTGGCTTAACATGATTGTGGGAGTGCGAAGCACGGAACAATCCGGATATCGGGTTTTGACCCCGACATCATAATATGAAGTGATCTCACATTTGCAGTATCATGGATTTACCTGCATACTACGATTAGGAATAATCAACGGTAACAGGGATTACCACATACATGGAGGCCACCATGAATAGAATACCAGTTCAGCATCTTCCAATTATCGGGACTATTGCGTTCTCGATGTTTCAAGGCTTCTATGTTGTAATAGTGTTCGGTTAATTAGCGAATGTTATAGTGGAAATCGGGAGAATGTCCATAGCACAAACTATATTTTATAGGCAATAGAGTCGGCAAGCAAAGCAGAGGATCGTGTTTTTGCAAATGTCCAGGCAACACCGGATTATAAGAACACCATCCTGTTCAATGAAAGGAGGACGTAGTAGGCAGTCATTTGTGTCAAAGAAGGAATAAATGTTTATTTCAATATATTTTAAGAACTATGATCCAGTCTGCTGCTAAAAATGAATTATGTTTGAAATAAAAGAATGCAAGGACTATGAAATTGCAGAAAAACTGATCAGGGAATACGCGCAGATAAAAGGTGCAGAAAGCTGCTTTGTCTCATTGGAGCAGGAATTGGCTGACCTTGGTACTTATTACAAGGGTGGGGCACTTTTGATCGGTGTGGAAAATGAAACGCCGATAGCCACGATTGCAATTAGGCGTGTTGATCAAGATACCTGTGAAGCGAAAAGGCTCTATATCAGGCCGGATTATCGGGGAAGGGGTTATGCAAGAATTCTGATGAATGAGATGTTAAACAGAAGCAGAGAACTTGGATTTAAGGTAGTTACGTTTACCACCAGACCGGAGGTCATGAGTGTCGGGTATGGATTATATAAGCGTATGGGGTTTGAAGAAGTAAATTTTGCGGATGGCATAGCGTTTATGAAAATGTCCTTGTAAGGGAGCGCTTCCGGATAACAGACCAGAATACAAGAATCTCCGGGATGACATCAATAATCCGCAAAAAATGACATGCAGACATATGAGCAGATGTTTTTTATGGAGCAGCATTTTGCCCAAAAGAAGACAAAAGGAAACTTTTAAGACGATAAATCCGAAGTTCTTTTTTGTGAGAAGAGAGGCATTTAGGAGCAATCCCGAATGCCTTTTTTATTATTAGATAATTGGCAGAGGGGGGGCCGAATGGAATATGGTTATCCGGGATGTGGCGATTGATCCTGTAAGAGTACCGTCCTTGTCTTTTTAGAGAAGTATTTACGTTCCAAAAGCAGAGGAACCTGTTTTTTTTTGCAAAGATGAAATGCATAAATTGCAAAGGCAAAATGTAGGTTGTTGCAAAATGTCATTCTTGGGGGCTACACCCCCAAACCCCTGTATAGTTGCGGCTTAGAGATGGTTTGAAGGACAGCCATCCCTAACCCACAATTCTGCAATTACCTACAAAACGACTTTGCAACTTTCTACATCAGAGTTTTGCAACCAACAAGGAACCGGCGCGGCAAGTCAATGACAGGCGTTAGAAACGTAAAATAGAATGAGGATAAGAACGCTAAGATACTGTAAAAATGCATTCCGTATGCAAGCCATAGGCAAAGAAGGATCAAAATGCAGATAACGACAAAAATATTGTTTTATGTTACAATCATAGCGTATGGTTCAGATTCTCCCATCACAGTATTTTGAGGGGAAAGGAGTTATTGTATGAAAACAGTTGTACTGCTATATGAGACTTGTTGTATTTATGAAATTGTTATTACAAATTATTTTCTTCAGTATTGTGGGCATGAATTGGTCTTTGCCACAACCGATGGTAAGCCGGTTGTGGCACAGGAAAAATTTTCGCTGAATGCGACTTGCGCTTTAAAAGATATCGATCCAAAAGAGGTAGAACTCCTTCTGATACCGGGCGGGGATATTTCATCCATTGCAAAGGAAGAAGTATATTCGTTTATCCGGGAGGTCGCAAGCAATCAGCATTTGGTTGCCGGAATCTGCAACGGAGTCGATGAACTGGAGAACGCAGGTGTTCTGAAAGGAATAGAATCCACGCATTCTCTTGAGGAAGCTCTTGTAGTGGGGGATCATGTCATTACTGCAAGAGCCAATATGTATGTGGATATGGCGATAGCGATCGGAAAGAAAATGAATCTTTTTGCGGATGAGGCAGACTTACAGGAAACGATTGATTTCTGGAAGTTTCATAAGACTTCTTATTAAGAAAAATATTTTGGGAAAGAAAGGTGGGGGAGCGGATGAATCCGGAAATGATTATGTGTTTGATCATAATGACGATTGTGGCAGGGATCATGATGATGATCGGTTTTTTTCAGTTAAATAAAAAAGAGGCCCCGGTAGGCTTTTATAATCTGATAGATCCGCCTAAGAAAGAAGAAATATCCGATGTCCTGCAATGGAACAGGAAGCATGGAGCAATGTGGGTTGTCTATGGAATATGTATAGAACTGGGTTTCTGGCTGGGATATGTTATGCCGGGAGAAACATGGAAAATGGTAATGATGATGGGAGGTGTTATCATTCCACTTCCATTTATGGTAATAAGGCACAGCAGGCTGGAAAAAGAGTTGAAGATGAAAAGATTACCACCCGTATGATGATAAAAGGAAGACAGGTGTGTTTTGCAAAACGACTATGGATACAGAGAATGTCCCAAGCGGGATATCTTTTAGGAGGAAAAGATGAGCGAACAAAACAGAATGCGCCCGCCGATGGAGGCGGCTTATAAGGAAGAACTGGAGGCGTTGGCGACGAATGACAGTGAAAGAAAACCTATCGGCTGGAAGCTGTCGCCCCGGGCGGTGCGTACCTTTATTTTGGGAAGCAGGGAGAGCCTGCCCTATCAGGGAAAGGAGATTGTCATCGGCAAGAAGTATTATGGAAATGATGCGCTGGTTGAGCGGTGCATCGTGACATTGGCGGGCAATAGAGGGCTGATGCTGGTGGGAGAGCCGGGGACAGCCAAATCCATGCTTTCCGAGCTTCTCTGCGCGGCAATCTGCGGCAACAGTACCAATACGATACAGGGAACGGCGGGTACGACAGAGGATATGATCAAATATTCCTGGAATTATGCCATGCTGTTGGACAAAGGTCCGGTGCGTGAAGCACTGGTGCCTGCACCTTTGTATGTCGGGATGGAGCAGGGAATTCTCACGAGATTTGAGGAGATCACGAGAACGCCGGCACAGATTCAGGACAGTCTGATCAGCGTACTGAGTGACAAAGTGCTCAATGTGCCGGAGCTTGGAAGTGAAGGACTGCTTTTTGCAAAGCAGGGCTTTAATGTGATCGGTACAGCGAATACGAGGGATAAAGGCGTCAATGAGATGAGCAGCGCACTGAAGCGCCGGTTTAACTTTGAGACGGTCGATCCAGTTGGGGATGTAGCATTGGAGAAGCAGATCATTCTGCAGGAAGTGGAAAAGTTGACGAAGGAAAATCAGATCGAAATGTCCGTGGATGAGGATGTGGCAGAAGTGCTTGCGTCTACCTACCATGAGCTGCGGGAAGGCGTTTCCTCCATGGGACACCAGATTGACAGACCATCAGCGGTGATGAGTACGGCGGAAGCGGTTTCCGTTTATTATCAGACGATGATGTCTGCCTATTATTATGGGGATTCAAGGATGAGCATGGCAGCGATAGTTCAGAACCTGACGGGGGCAGTCATGAAGGAGAACAAAGATGATCTGCCGAAGGTAAGAAGTTATTTTCAGACAGTGATCCGCGATAAGAGTGCGAAAGAGGGAGGCATATGGAAGGAGTATTACGAGGCAAAGAGATACTTGGATTAAAAAAAGCTGCCTGTTCTTATGATAATCCCTGCTTTTACTTTCCGATCCGCCACCATAGTCCGGTTTGTTCCTTTCATTTAAAGAAGGTGATCGAGGAGTATGCGCCGGATTGTATCCTGATCGAAGGACCGGATAATGCCAATGATCTGTTGGAGGAGCTGGTTCTTGCAGGAACACAGGCTCCTTTTGCAATCTATTATTCCTACCATGATGAAAAGGGGCTGGTCAATGACAAAAAGGAACATTACCGCTGCTACTATCCGTTTCTGGATTATTCACCGGAGCTCGTGGCGCTCAGAATGGCAAAGAAGAAGGAAATCGACCGGGCATTCATAGATTTGCCCTATGAGGAGATCCTGATCGCAGGCCAGGAGAAGGAAAGCTATAACGACGATCATTATCTGGCGCAGAATCGGTTTATACAGAGACTTTTGGAAAAGAGCGATATGCGCTCCTTCGAGGAGTTTTGGGAGAAGTATTTTGAGATCGAAGGACTTACACAGACGGAGGATCTGTTTTTGGAACACATGCTTTTGTACTGTGTTTTGTCAAGAGCCAATACATCCCTTAATGAATTGGAGGAAGAAGGCTGTCTGGAGAGAGAAGCCTATATGCGGGAAAAGATCGCGGCTGCGAAGAAAAAATACCAAAGAGTGCTTGTAGTGACCGGAGGCTTTCATGTGGCAGGGCTTGTAGAAAACGACTGGCTGTCCGCAAACCGGGAGGACGCCGGCAAAGAAGCAGGACAGGCTACTGTAGAGAAGGAAGGAACGGACGCAGAAGTCTGTCCGACTGTAACACCATGGGAGAGAAAGAGTGGCAGCGGGAAAGGACGGGGGACATCTGCATGGAGCGAAAGATCCGGGAAAGGGAAACAGTTGTTCACAGAGAAAGTCCCGGAAAGTCTGACGTATCGAAAGAAGACGGAAAAGCTCCACAAAACGGCGCAGAAGGACAAAGGTGTTTATCTGATGTCATACTCCATGGAGGCAGCAGACCGTCTCAACGGTTATGCCAGCGGTATGCCGCATCCTATGTTTTATCAAAGGATCTGGGAACGGATCGTGGCACAGGAGAATAAGACCTCTGTGACATCCGTCAATGTAGAGAATATTGTGCAACGGACAGCGGGAATGGGTGAAATACAAGGACAGAAGGACTCAGACTGGAAAGCGGAATATGGCGTAAGGGCGGAAACGAAACAGGATATTGATGGCGGGAATGCTGATGCGAGGACAGGGCGATTGAAAGAAATCTATGAGCAGACGAACCTGCGGTTTCTGGTGGAGGTAGGAAAGCAGGTGCGCAAGAAGGAAGGCTATCCGTCTGCCTTTGATGAGATCTGTGCGCTTGCGATGTGCCGGAATCTCGCGGCACTTCGGGGAAAGAAAAGTGCGGGGGTTTATGAACTGACGGATAGTGTATTGTCCAATTACGTGAAGGGAGAGTATAATCTGGCGACGGACAAGCCCATGCGGGAGCTTGGAAAGGCTCTGACCGGCAAACGGATCGGAAAGCTTGCGGACGGAACGAAGCTGCCGCCTCTTTGCCGGGACTTTGAGGCACTCACACATACTTACAGACTGGATGCACACAGCAGTGCCAAAAAGGAAGTGACGCTTCAGATTTTTGCAACTCAAAAGCACAGGGAGATGAGCTGCTTTTTTTACCGTATGGAATTTTTGCAAACCGGTTTTGCTGTTCGGAAAAAGGGACCGGATCTGAGAAGGAAAAAAGACCGGAATCTGATCCGGGAAATCTGGGAATACCGCTTTGGAGAAGGCGTGATGTCTGCGTTAGTGGAAGCGTCAGTTTACGGCGGCACTCTTGCGGAGGCATGCCGGACGATTGCGCACAAAAAGCTGATGGAAGAGACGGATGCCGGGGAGGTGTCTGCATTGTTGATACGTCTGTTTGAGATGGGGCTTGCCTACGATTCAAAGGAAGGGGCGAAGCGTCTTGAGAAGGTGATCCGGACAGACAGCAATTTCTTCGCGCTGGCAGCGACTTTTTCCAATCTGACGATGCTCTCGGACCTGAGCGGACTATATCAGACTACGTTTGGAATGGAGGACTTAAAAGAGATCGTGACGCAGAAGCTGCTTACACTTTTGATCCATATGACCACTGTCAGAGAAGAGGAAACGCAAAAGCTTCTAGAGACCCTGAAGGAATTATATCGCGTGCTTTTAGCCGGAGGGCATGAGGAAGAACGCGGATACTTTATCGATGTTTTACGGAAAATGAAACAGGCACCGGATATCAATGCATCTATAGCAGGCGCCATACAGGGAATCTTGTATGCATATGGAGAAATGGAAACCGGGCAGATTGCGCTGTGTATGAAGGGATATCTGCAGGGAACGCAGGAGAAAGCTTTGTGGGCAGCGGATTATGTCAGAGGACTGTTTTTTATGGCGAGGGATATTTTGTTTGCGGATGAGAGTATTCTTGATATGCTGGACGTGTTCGTGCGGGAAACATCGTATGAGAATTTTCTGAATCTTCTTCCACAGTTGCGGCTGGCCTTTAGTTATTTTACCCCTGTGGAGATGGACAGGCTGGCGGCGAAGGTTGCAGGGAAATACGGTATGACGAAAAAAGACTTTACCAGACTTCATGAGGTGTCGAAAGAGGAATATGAGTACGGGAAAATGCTGGAGGAGAAAGTCCTGAAGCATATGGGAATGACAAACATTTTCTGCGGATCATAAAGAAGAAAGAAAAGTATTTGAGAAGCCGGTTGGTACGAGGCGGAGATTTGAACCATGAGAGAACAGAAAAATAACATCGAACAACTGAACAAATGGCGGCTGATGTTAGGCAGATATGCGGATGACCGGATCGGACTGGAAGAAGGCAATGTCACATACCGGGACATGGATGACGTGCTCGATTTTTTGTATTCCAGAGAGTATGGTGAGGAGGAAGGCGTGCGCAATCCGTCGGAAGGCGGAGGAGGAAACGGAGGATCCAGACTTACGATCTCAGGCTGGATCAATGAGGTGCACAGGCTTTTTCCGAAGGAGACCATCGAAGTCATGGAGAAGCAGGCATTGGAGCATTACGGTCTTACAGAGCTTTTGACGGATGAGACGGTACTGGAAAAAATGGAGCCGAATCAGGAACTTTTGAAAACGATCCTGCAGTTAAAGGGCATGATGAGTCCGAAGGTATTGCAGGCTGCCCGCGCGATCGTAAGAAAAGTCGTGGAGGAATTAAAGAAAAAATTTGAACAGGATATCAGACAGAGCATTGCAGGCCGGATCGATAAGAATCAGGAAAGCAGTATTGCCATGGCGCGCAACCTTGACATGAAAAAGACGATCCTGCGCAATCTGAAGCACTATGATAAGGAAAAGAACCGTATTGTGCTGGAGAAGGTTTATTTTTATGCGAGGGTGCGTATGCATACTATGTGGCATGTGGTGATCGCAGTGGATGAGAGCGGTTCCATGCTGGATTCGGTGATCCACAGCTCTGTCATGGCCGGGATCTTTGCGTCGCTTCCGATGCTGGAAACGAAGCTTGTGATCTTTGATACACAGGTGGTGGATCTGAGCGATCATGTGGAGGATGCGGTGGAAACGCTGATGAGTGTGCAGCTTGGCGGCGGGACGGATATCGGCAGAGCGCTGCGGTATTGTGAGTCGCTGGTAACGATGCCGGAGCGGACGATCTTAGTGCTGGTGACGGATCTGTACGAGGGTGGCAGTGTTCGGGAAATGTATGCCGCAGTACGGGCGATCGTGGAGTCCGGTGTGAAAATGATGGTACTCACTGCACTGGATAAAGAAGTGAACCCGAACTATAACCGGAATGTGGCAGCGCAGGTTACTTCGATGGGGGCACACGTAGCCGCTATGACGCCGAACGAGCTGGCAGAGTGGGTGGGAGGTGTCATCAATGAGTGAGCTTGGAAGCTTTTTAAAAGCAGTGGAGGATGACTACCTGATCGGCCTTTCCAACAAGGGAATCGTGAAGCGCTCTTACAAGGATCTGGAAAAAGAGCAGGTGAGTGTGGAGGTAGCCGGAGAGCAGATCATTGGTCAGGTGGGGAACGAAAAGGTTATACTGCAGCTTCCGCTGTCAAACAGTATTTGCACCTGTCCGGCAGTCGGGATGTGTAAACATATCGTGATGACGATCCTGACAGCGAAGCTTGACGGCGGCAGAACAGAAGAAACAGTTGCAGAGTCTAATGACACAGGCGGTAAGGAAGGAGAGGAGAAAAAGCAGGATAAAGCGGATACGGGTCTGACAAATGCCGTTAAAATGAAGAACAATGCGACAGTAGATCCGATGGAAGAAACAGGAAGAAAGATCGACAGTGAACGGACAGGTGCGGCAGAAACGACAGAGACCGATACCGTCAAAAAAATTGCGGATAGCATCTCTGTGGAGCAGCTAAAAAAAGCAGTGGACGAAAAAGAATGGAAGCGGATCATACAGGAGTTGAAAAGCAGGGACGCGCTCCGGATCACACAGGGCATGATCGTTACAGTGCAGGATGCCGCAACCGGAATGACGGTACATCTTACTACTCCTTTAGAGAATTCCGCCTGCACCTGCCACAGCAAAAAGCTCTGTCGTCATAAGGTCAAGGCAATCCTTGCCCTGAAGCTGGAAAGCGGTGTGATTTCCGGAGAAGAACTGAAAGAGACGCAAAAGGAAAATACAGCAGACAAATGGGATAAAAAGCAGATTCTTCCGGTGCTGAAACAAGTACAGAATACGCTTGGCGAAATGCTCATGACAGGAAGTGTCCGTATCCCGATGGAAGCGGCAGACACGTTAGAACGGTATGCCATAAGCTGTCACCGGGAGGGGCTGGCGAATTTGGAGTTAAAACTCAGAGCGTTGTCCGAGCGAGTGAAAGCCTATCAGGGAAGACATGCTGACGCTACAGCCGAAGTTCTGTCAGAGGGTGTGACGGAGATTTATTTACTTCTTTTACAGCTGGGAACTCTTTTGGAGTCAGGAGAGGATATCTCGGCTCTTGCGGGCGAGTTTCGTTCCGAGTATACAAAGACGGGGGAACTGCTGCTAATGGGACTGGGAATGCGCCATTTTGTCAGTTCCACGGGATATGAGGGCGAAACGCTTTATTTTCTGGAAACAAACACCGGAGAATGGTATACTTATACCGTAGCGCGCCCGACCTTTTATGACAGGAAGCCGAGACAGCGTACTTATGGAAACGCTGCTCCCTGGGGAGTGAGCACCACACTTGCACAGCTTGCGTCATCGAGGATCAGACTGCGGGACGGCAAAGCCAATGCAGAGCACAGACTGTCTTCGACTTCGCAGGCAAGCGCCGAGCTTTATGGGGAGTCGACAGCGGACAGAGAACGGATTCTGGAATACGTGAAGGAGGATTTTGCGAGGTTGTGGGAGGAATATTCGAAACGGCTGCAGAACCCGGAGGATGAGCAGGAGTATAATAAATTATTTCTGATACGACCGGCGGCGATTTCGGATATGCACTATGATGAGATCGGCCAGCGGCTCATCTTTTACCTGGAAGATCAGAAAGGGCGGAGACTACGGTCACAGCTTACTTATGCGAAGCAGGAGGCAGCAGCGATCAAAAGTCTGGAAAGACTGCGGGACAGGCTGGAAAGGAACAAAGCACAGATCCCGGTGTTTTTGGGAAGTATCTATGTGGAAGACGGGGAGTGTGTGCTGTATCCGATCGAAACGATCGAAATATAGGAGGGACAACGTAACGATATCCGGCTATAGAATAAACAGTAAGAATAGGAGAACTAAGATGGAAAATTTCAGATTTTATGCACCGACAGAGGTCATCTTCGGGAAAGACGCGGAAAGTAAAACAGGAGAAGCGGCAGCACGCTTTGGAAAGAAGGCGCTTTTGGTATACGGAAAGAACAGTGTCGTAAAGAGTGGTCTTTTGGGGAGAGTGGAGAAATCCTTGGAAGAAGCAGGTGTAGCGTGGAAGGAGTTTGGCGGAGCACAGCCTAATCCCACGGTGGCACATGCCGAAGAAGGAGTGAAAGAAGCTCTTGCATTTGGCGCCGATCTGATCGTCGGAGTCGGTGGCGGCAGTGCGATCGATACCGCAAAAGCCATCGCGCATGGCACTGCGAACCCGGAAACAGGACTGTGGGAAATCTGGACAAAGAAGGTGCCACTGACCCATTCCCTTCCTGTGGGAGCAGTGCTTACTATGCCGGCAGCCGGCAGTGAGATGAGTGATTCGGCAGTTCTGACCAATGAACAGACCGGGAAAAAATCCGGCCTTGGAACGGACTTTAACCGATGCCGTTTTGCTGTTTTAAATCCAGAGCTTGGCATGACAGTCCCGAAATATCAGCTTGCGGCGGGGGTGACGGATATCATGATGCATACAATGGAGCGTTACTTTATCCCGGACAGTGACTGTGACCTGACAGACGAGATCGCAGAGGGCTTACTGCGCGCGGTGATCAAAAACGGAGCTGTAGTGATGGAAGATCCGCGCGATTATCATGCCATGGGAGAGCTTTTCTGGGCATCCAGCCTTTCCCACAACAGCCTGACGGAGTGTGGACACGGGAAGGATTTTTCAGTGCACAAATTCGGACATGCTCTGTCTGCCAGATACGGCGTGACACATGGAGCTTCTCTGTCTGCTGTCTGGGGCGCCTGGGCGGAGGAACTGTATATGGAATGCCTTCCGCGTTTTGCAAAATTTGCAAGAAAGGTATGGAGTGTGACCGAGCCGGATGATAAGAAGGCGGCAAAAGAGGGGATTAAAAAGACGGTGGCGTTTTTCCACTCGATCGGAATGCCGATAAACTTAAAGGAACTGAATATTCCGATAAACGAACAGGATATTGAGGCACTTTCCATGGATGCTACCATGCAGGACACGGTGAAACTCTCAAGGATCCGCCCACTGGATGCCGCGGCTGTGCGCGCGATCTATCAGAAAGCATTCTAGGAAATCTGCTGCGACCGGAAAGGGATACTTATGAGACAGCAAAAGATCAGAGAAGAATTAAAAGAATGCAAGGGATTGATGACAGATCTGTTTCAGAGCGGTCTTGCGGTGGTATCGAAATCTCAGATGGAACGGATCTCAAAAGAGAGCACGATCATCAGACAGTATGGGCTTTCGGTACTTGCGGATATGCTTTTGGAATTGAGAGAGAGACTGGAAAGAAGACGGCATGAGGCAGAGCCAAAACAGGAAGAAGGGCTGTTGGAGCTTTTTGCCAAAATCAATCAGTATCTGAAGAACGCCATCCGACAGGCGGATTTAGACGAGGCCGGGGAACGGATACAGAGCTATGAGAATAGTTTTTAAATATTGGTGCCGCAGGAGAGAATGTTCTCTGCTGCCATGCACAGATTGTTTGGATACGGAACTTAAAACAGGAGGAAAAGGATGCGAAGAAAAAAAGATGGACTCAGGGAATCACTGCTGGAAAGCATTGCAGACTGCGGTCTGGATGCGAAGCAGTCAGAGATGGTCGAAAATTATCTGGACGGGGAAACAGATGTATGTGAGCTGCAGATTGATGGTATCAAAGATATTACGAAGTATGAGCATTTTGAAAGCTTTAAGAAGGTCAAAAAATGTTTTGAAAGGCTTGGCCGGCACAAGGAAGATGAACTGATCCGACGCTATTTTACAGTGATGTTCCAGATCTTTGGGATCAGTCTGAACAAAGTGGTTATCCGAAATGAATATGTCAACAGGCTTCTGCCGAATGGAAAGCGAGCGGCCATGTATGTGGCGGATACCTGTCAGTCGATCTGGTATCATTTGAAGCTGTACAAAAATATTCTCGAGATCACAAACAACCGGGAAGAACTGAAGGAAGCATTATCTTATATGGATCCCGGATACAAAAATGGAGATCTGTTCCTTTTAGCAGCCATGTTTTATGAAGGATCCGGGGAGAGCAAAGGAAACAAAATGGGGCTGGCGGAATTGCAGGAGGATCGGGTAAAAACGACGTCCGGCAACATGCTCGGGAAACTCTCCAGACTTCTTACCGGAGGCGGCAGGATGGTTTCGAACGGCTTTGAGATAAGTGAAACAGTCAAAAAGTATCCGGAGGAATTCAAGCGCTTTACGGATATGTTTCCGTCCATGATCACAGCAATATATAGTAATCCGTCATTTTCGCAGGCACAGGAGAAAGTGCTTCGGGATTATATTTGTGATCGGGCGGCAAAAGAGGCAGTACCGCAGGAAATAATCAAGATGACGCAAAATCTTACTTTGGATGACAAGGCAGCAAGACCCTATATAGCCATGGCGGCGGTCAACTATCGTCTTTCGCCTGTTATTTACGGCTTTTTGAAGGTTTGTCTGGCCGGCCATACGCAAGAGACTCTGGAGATCATGCTGGGAGCGCAGGGAAAGGATGACATGAATGCGGAAGTCATGCGCTGGTATGCGGATTTTGCACCGAAGACGGAGTATTTTATCTTATGGCTGGGAAATCATGATCCTAAGGCGCATTCCTATATGGGTTCGATCGATTTTGACCCTTATCCTGCGCTTGCCGATCTGGCAAAGCAAAATCCGCAGGACTATGTGAGGGCGATGAAAAATGCCCCGGTCAAGGCATATGAAGTTCTGGCTGATGCGCTGCAAAAAGGCGTGGATCGCGGATTTTATGCAAAACATTTTGCAGAAGTGTTAAGTGATGCAAAATCCGATATGCAGCAGAACGTGGTTCAAAAACTGATCACGGATCTGGATGCAGCGATAAAAGCGGATGTCTCTGGCTTTCTGACCGGTGCGACGCAGATCGATCTGCTATATCCGAAGGAAAAGGTGCTGGCGTTTGACAATTACTATGCCACATCCAGTCAGCCGGTACTATCGTACAGAGAGGTTTACGGGGAAGATGACTTTTATGACCGGTGTACTGCTTTTCTCGGTCTGTGCGGGCGTACCTATACACTGACAGCCTGCTGCAGGACCAAGAGCCATGTTTTTTTAACAGAGCTTGCGGAAAAATTTCTGGAGAGCATGAAGCGCGGCGGTCTGGACAACGCACACAGACTCAAAGCGGCCTGTGAGGTTTATGATAATCTGTGGAGTGAGAAAGATGCTTTCTACAATCTTCTGGAGAAGGTATTTACCAAGGAGCTTGCCGGACAAAAGGAAGAGATGGCAAAGATATTTTTGAATGCGCCGGTATCCGGACGGATCCTGGGTCTGCAGATCATGGAAAAACAGGCAGAACAGTATAAAGAAGAACTGTTTGTGTATTTTGGCGCGACCTCCAAACAGGTGAAGGAGGAGGTTGTCAGACTGTTTGCTGCCCGTGAGGAATGGGGAGAGGATGTGCTTTCGGTACTTAAGACATCCAAGAAGGCGGGAGAACGTGAGCTTGCAGCGACGGTCATCGGGAAATATAAGCATCCGCAGAAGTATCGGGAAGATTTGCAGGAGGCTTATGAAAAGGAAAAGAGCAGTAAGGCAGCGGATGCGATAAAGGAAGCGTTGAAAGCCTGTGGTGCAGAGATGACCGGAGCGGATTCGGGCAGTGAGGACGCGCAGACTCAGACGGGCGTTACGGCGCAAACCTATGTGAAGGAATGTCATAAGGGGGGCAAAAAACGTATACTTTCCTGGCTGTACCCGGAACCTATGCCGCAGGTGCACTTCCTTTTGGAACGTGAGCGTGCCTCGCAGAGTGAAACGGAAGGCAGTGCACAGACTGCCGATGAGGAATACATGCAGGCGATCCTGTTATCCTATGCGGGGATGCCGGTACCGGGCATAAACGATGAGGTGCATATTCTGACGGATCCGCTAAACAGACAGGAGCTTGCAGATTTTATGGATGCCGCGTTTGACAGATGGATGGCAGAAGGTGCGCAAGTCAAGAAAAAATGGATACTTTATGCCACTGCGATCCATGGCGGGGCAAAGATCGTACCAAGACTGCAACATCAGATCAATGAGTGGGCGGCGTCGTCCAGGGGGGCTATCGCGGCAGAGGCGGTAAAGGCACTTGCCTTAAACGACAGCCCCACGGCGCTTCTTATCGTGGATGGCATTTCGCGCAAATACAAATTTAAACAGGTGAAAAAAGCGGCGCAGGAGGCTTTGCAGTTCGCAGCAGCACAGTTAAATCTGACCGTAGAAGAACTTGCGGACCGGATCGTGCCGGATCTGGGATTCGATGAGCGAATGGAACGTCATTTTGATTATGGGACCAGGAGCTTTACGGTACGCATTTCTCCTTCATTAGAGATCGAAGTGACAAATGATGCCGGCAAGAAGATAAAGACGCTGCCGGCAGTGGGAAAGCAGGATGATGAGGCAAAAGCCACGGCGGCACTTGCGGAATTTAAGGAACTGAAGAAGCAGATGAAGACAACGGTCAAAAACCAGGCCCTTCGTTTAGAGCTGGCACTTAGCATCGACCGGCGCTGGAGTGTGGAGAACTGGCAGAAGCTGTTTGTCAGAAATCCGATCATGCATCAGTTTGCGATCAGCCTGATCTGGGGATATTATGAGGAAAACGGATTGAAGCAGACCTTCCGCTATATGGAGGACGGTACCTTTAATACCGCAGATGAGGAAGAATATGAGTTGGCCGGAAACGGGACAGTGGGCCTGTTGCATCCGATCGATATGGATAAAGAGGAGATCGAAGCCTGGAAGGAACAGCTTTCTGACTATGAGATCACGCAGTCTGTCGAGCAGCTGGATCGACCGGTCTATACTGTGACAGAAGAAGAGAGAGAACAAAAGCATTTAGAGCGCTTTGGCGGAAAAATCGTAAATGGCCTGTCTTTAGCCGGGAAACTGACCGGATTTGGCTGGAGCAAGGGAATCCCACAGGACGGTGGTGTGTATGCGGAGTTTTACCGAAGAGATACAGATGCTGACTACGGTGTGGAGCTTCGTTTCTCCGGTTCCTATATCGGGGATGAAAATGAGGAAGTGACGGTGTATGATGCCAGCTTTTACCACCTTGCGGATATGGATAACAGAGCTTGGAAGTACAATCTGAAAGAGGATGCGAAGGCACTGAAACTGGATGAAGTCTCCCCGCGTTATTTCAGCGAGGCCATCAACCAGCTCGTTAATGCCACCGCAAGCAGTACGGAAACGGATGAGGACTGGAAAAAGGAACTGTGAGATAATTTGTGTACGGGGCATGTCGATGTCAGTTGATTTTCTTCTTGTGTGCGCTTATAATTTGTAATCAGAAACATACAATCCTAAAAGTACCGGATAATGAGGTGACAGAATGGAAAAGGGGAATCGTGAACAGAACAGGAAACATAAATGCAGGGCAGTTCTTTGCGCGGGGCTGATCCTGCTATGGGTGGTTATGACCTTTGATGGCACACAGAGAAACGTGCAGAGCCTGTTTGAGCCACAGATGGTTGCCTATGCAGCAAAGGCAGAGACAGGAACGGAGAAAAGTGCGCAGGAGGCCGATAAGAACGAGGGCACTTCACAGACAAAAGAGAAGGACGGACAGGCACAAGAGGACGGTGCAGATAACGATTTGCTGCAGCCTGCTGTAGATCCGCTCAAAAATAAGGAAGGCTATACAGCTGTATTGTATGACAACATGAACGGACTTCCCACTTCGGAAGCGAATGATATTGCGCAGACCGAGGAAGGATTTATCTGGATCGGCAGCTATAGCGGTCTGATCCGCTATGACGGGAATACTTTTGAGCGTATTGACTCCACTACGGGAATTGCCAGTGTTGTGTGTCTGTATGTGGACAGTAACGGACAGCTCTGGATCGGGACGAATGACAGCGGCGTCGCAGTGATGGGAAAAGGAAGCCTTCGGTTTTACAATAAAGAAAACGGTTTAAAATCTCTGTCTGTACGATCGGTTGCCCAGGACCGCAGCGGAAATATTTATATCGCGACAACTCATGGGATCGCCGTTGTGGATGAAACCGGTGAGATGCATCAGATGGACGAGCCACAGATCAATGAGGAATATGTTCAGGAAATTCTGCAGGGCAGCGATGGTGTTATTTATGGCCTTACCAGAGATGGGGCGGTTTTTGAAATTGCGGATGGCAAGATCCGGGAATACCGGGAGGGGGAGAAAATGGGTATTGATGATATTCATTCCATTTATCCGGATCAAAGCAATCCCGGCTACATCTATCTGGGAACGAAGAAGTCTGAAATTTATTACGGACAGTTAAACGACAGTACAAAGGGGATGAAGAAGATCGATGTATCTCCGCTTGAATATATTAACAGTGTGGAAGCATTTGGAGATCAGATCTGGATCTGCGCGGATAATGGGATCGGGCTCATAAAAAATGGGAAATTTGCCAGAATCCAGAACCTTCCGGCAAATAATTCCATTGAAAAAGTGAAGATGGATTATCAGGGGAATCTCTGGTTTGCCTCGTCCAAACAGGGTGTGATGAAGATCGTACCCAGCCGGTTTACGGACATTTTTGGACAGTATAAACTGCCGGAAACCGTCATAAACTCTACCTGTATTTATCAGGGAATGCTGTTTGCAGGAGGAAAGAATGACGGACTGACTGTGATCGGAAAAAACGGAGTGGTGGACAATGTGCCTGTTTATAAAGCGAAGACTGCGTCCGGCAAAGAACTTCCCGTGACAGATCTCTTACAGATGCTACAGGGAAGCAGGATACGTTCGATCATAAAGGACAGCAAGGAAAGATTGTGGATCTCTACTTTTGGAGAGAACTGCCTGTTGCGCTTTGATAACGGAGAACTGCTGCAGTTTACCGAAAAAGACGGCCTTCCTTCCGATCAGATCCGAACGGTCTGCGAGCGAAAAGACGGTTCCTACATGGTGGCATGCAGCGGAGGAATGGCACTGATCAGAGATGACAAAGTTGTGGAAGTTTATAACGAAGCTTCCGGAATCAGCAATACTTCTGTCCTGACAGTGGCTGAAGCTGAAAATGCCGATATGCTGATCGGGACAGACGGGGAAGGGATCTATGTGATCACGGACTCCGGAGTGACACATCTTGGAACAGGAGATTCCGGACTGAAATCCGATGTGATCATGAGGATCCGAAAGGACAGAAAACGGAATCTGTTCTGGATCGTGACCAGCAATTCTATCGCATATATGGATCCGGATTATAAGATCACGACGATTGAACAGTTTCCTTATCCGAATAATTTTGACCTGTATGAGAATAACAAAGATGAGATGTGGATCTTAAGCAGTAATGGAATCTATGCAGCACCGACGAAAGAGCTTTTGGCAAACGGGGAGATCGAACCGGTCTTTTACGGAATTGCCAACGGACTTCCCTGTATTACCACAGCCAACTCCTACAGTGATCTGACCGAAGAAGGGGAACTGTACATTGCGGGTACAACAGGAGTGGCGAAGGTAAACATCGACAAGACATCCGAAAATGTCAGTGAGGTGAAGATGGCGGTGCCTTATGTGGAGGCGGACGGGGTGCGTACGTATCCGGATGCGTCCGGGACGATCACGATCCCGGCGGGTACGAAGAAGCTGACGATCTATGATTATGTGTATACATATTCTCTGATGAATCCACAGGTAACCTGCTGGCTGGAGGGATTCGAACAGGAGAAGACCACGGTCAGACGGAGTGAATTGGTTCCCGTGGATTATACCAACCTGCGAGGCGGAACTTATTACTTTCAAATGCAGCTAAAGGACTCCATGGGACATGGGAATAAAGAGATGTCCGTCCGCATTGTCAAGAAGAAAGCGTATTATGAACGCGGCTGGTTTTATCTGGTCTGCGCACTTCTGTTAGGGTTTGCGATCGCGCTGCTCGTGCAGTTTATCCTGCACAAAAAGACCAAGGCCCTTCTGAAAAAAGCGCAGGAAAACAAGCTTTTGATCCGTGAGATCGTGGAAGCCTTCGCAAAGACCATCGATATGAAGGATAATTATACCAATGGTCATTCCACCCGCGTGGCGGAATATACGTCTATGCTGGCAAAGGAAATGGGCTGCGATGAGGAGACGATCGAGAAGTATTACAATATTGCGCTTTTACATGATATCGGAAAGATCGGTGTGCCGATGGAAGTGTTAAATAAACCGGGTAAACTGACGGATGAGGAGTTTGCGATCATCAAATCACATCCCGAAAAAGGGGAAAACGTGCTTAAGGACATCAGCATCATGCCGGAGCTTGCGATCGGTGCGGGGGCTCATCATGAACGACCTGACGGAAAAGGCTATCCGAGAGGACTTACCGAGGAGCAGATCCCCCAGGTGGCAAGGATCATCGGCGTCGCGGATACCTTTGATGCGATGTATTCCAACCGTCCTTACAGAAAGCGTATGAATTTTGAAAAAGTCGTTTCGATCATTAAAGAAGCGGCGGGTACCCAGTTGTCTTCGGAAGTGGTGGATGCCTTCTTAAGACTGGTAGACAAAGGGGAATTCCGTGCACCGGATGATCACGGCGGCGGCACGATGGAGGATATCAACAATATTCATAAAAAATATGAGAAAGAGTCGGAAGGGAAGACTTCCTGACAAAAGATCAGTCTGTTGCGGTTTTGCAGCAGGCTGTTTTTTTTTACAGATAAATCCCAGCCAGACTTCGGTAAGCAAAGGAGGAATAAACACAGCAATGACTGCATAAAAATGTATCGGACAATCTCAGCGGCTGCCAATATGCAAAAAACAGAAAAACCACAGGGAAGAATCGGTGAAAGTGTGCAGAGAACAGAGTGCGTGAGAAAAAGCTCTTTGTGATATAAAATAAAAAAATAACAAAAAATAAATATTTTCTGTCGAAAATTCCTGAAAAACTTAAATTTGTATGGATGAAAAAAATGGAGAAAGCTGGGATAATAGCCAAGAATAAGTTTATTAACAGGGGGGCATTATTATGCATTACAAACGGTTTCAAGCAGTTTTATTAGCTGCAGCATTAACCTTTACCTCATTGTTTGCGGGAGTTTCTCCGACAATGGCAGGAAGGACGATCGTGGCTCATGCGGCAGAGGCAGAGCCTAAGATCGAAGAAGATTATGAGTCAGGTAGTTATGCAGCCAAAGGCAGAGGAGCAGCCCGGCTGGAAGTGATTTCCGATGATGCACACGCAGGAGAGCATTCATTGAAAGTAACCGGCAGGACTTCTACCTGGAATGGTGTTATCTGGAGCGTGAGTGCTTTCGCAGGAAGGAAGATCAAGATCAGTGCCTGGGTAAAATCACAGGAGCCTGAGGTAAAGCTTACGGCAGAGCATGATGGCAAGTATCCCGGTATCGCGACAGTAAAAACAGGAATGGATGAGTGGACTCATATAGAGGGAGAATTTGAAGTAACCTCTACTATGAGCAATCCGGGTGTTTATCTGGAAGCACCTAATGGTAATGGCGATATTTATGTAGATGATTTTCAGATTGTATCACTTGGAGAGATAAAAGAGCCGCCGGCACTTGGCAAAGAGATCGTAAAGGGCGGCGATATGGAGGAAGGTCTGGAGAATAACTGGAAGGCAGCAGGTGAGGCAACCATCGCAGCAAGCAAAGAAGCATCCAGCAAAGGCGAAACATCTGCACTTGTTTCCGGAAGAACGACGGCAGATTCCGGTATTGCGCAGGATCTGACAGGTTACTTAAAGAAAGGAAGCTTCTATGGCTTCAGTGCTGATGTCAAAGGAAAGGATGCAGCATCAGCAGGAAAAACGTACCAGATCGTACTCAGCACCGGCGGGGAGACGCTGACAGATGTTGTCGTCGGTTCTGCAAAGCTTGATGCGGACGGCTTCACAAAGATCACAGGAGAGTATACTATTCCGAAGGAGGCAGACCTGACAAATGCAATCCTTAAGATCTGCTCCGAGGAGGATCTGGGAGACTTTTATGTAGATGAAGTTTCTGTGGCAGAGCAGGTAGGTCTTTCAGCGGATGGTATCGCGAAGAAGATCGGCAATTCCAATCCGCTTTCTGATGGATTTTATGGAGCCGATCCTTTTGCAATGGCTTATGACGGACGTGTTTATGTGTATATGACCAACGATTCACAGCAGTTTGAATCCGAGGCAAAGGATGCCAACGGCTTTGCGAACAAAGATAATGGATATGGCAATATCGCAACGATCAAGGTGATCTCTTCCGATGATATGGTTAACTGGACAGATCATGGCGAGATTCCGGTAGCAGGAAAGAACGCTGCGATGAATCCGGATGGTATTGCAAAGTGGGCAGGTAATTCTTGGGCTCCGGCAGCCGCACACAAGACGATTGATGGAAAAGAAAAATTCTTCTTATACTTTGCAGACAACGGAAGTGGTATCGGTGTTTTGGAGGCAGACTCTCCGGTAGGTCCTTTCCGTGAACCGGATGTCCCGACAGGAAGTCGCCTGGTGGCTCCGGGCACGAAGAATGCGCAGGGAGTTACCTGGTTGTTTGATCCGGCCGTGTTTGTTGATGATGACGGAACTGGCTATCTGTATTATGGAGGTGGCGTGCCAAACGGTCAATCGGATCATCCGAATACAGCAAGAGTCCTGAAACTGAAAGATAATATGGTGGAAGCGGATGGAGATGCAGTGGCAATTGATGCACCCGGATTGTTTGAAGATTCCGGCATCCATAAATATGGTGATAAGTACTATTACAGCTATTGTTCGAATTTTGATCAAAAATCGTCTGATGTACAGTCTATGACCGGCAGTGGTAATATCTGCTGTATGGTAAGTGATAACCCGATGGGACCGTTTACGTTCAGTCAACAGATTTTTGTAAATCAGTCTGCTTTCTTTGGAGTGGGAGGCAACAATCATCATTGTGTATTTAATTTCAATGATAAATGGTATCTTACTTACCATGCACAGACATTAGGAAAAGCAGTCGGGAAGGCAAACGGATATCGCTCCACTCATATTGATGAATTAGAGTACAATGAGGATGGCTCGATCAAGAAGGTAACCGGAACCTATGAAGGCGTCGGACAGCTTAAGAATTTTGACCCTTATCAGAGGATCGAGGCAGAGACGATCGCATGGCAGTCAGGCATCAAGGTTGCAAAATGCGAGGTCGCAGGCGGAGAGGCCGATACCGAGAACCGTAAATTGACAAATGTAAAGAAAAACAGCTGGGTATCCATCGCAAGTGCTGATTTTGGCAAAAAAGGAACCAAAGAATTTAAAGCAAGCATCGCTTCCGAAACAGGTTCACAGATCGAGATCCATTTGGACAGCGTAGACAGCGATCCGGTTGCAACATTGACCGTAGAGCCTACCGGAAGTAACGATACCTTTAAGGAAATGAGCTGGGAAGTAGGAGGAATCAAAGGTGTTCATCATGTATTCCTCGTATTTAAGGGTGACTCTTCTTCTTCCTTAGAGATGGATTATTACAGCTTTACAGAAAAATTAGACAAAGAATCCTTAAAAGCAGATCTGAATACAGCAGTGGGATCAGCAAGAGGCATGCTCGATAAACTGAAAGATACAGAAAAAGAAACACTGCAAAAAGCGATCGAAGCAGCGGAGGAAGCAGCAGAAAAAGAAGAAGTGACAGTTGACGAGTTAAGCGAGGCAGTCAATGCGATCGAAGCTGCAGTGGATACAGCTAAGAAGGAAGTAGAAGCAAACGAGATCGCAGAAAAAAATGATACAAAGGCGGCATTGGAGGCTGAGATCACAGCGACCGATGCAATGCTTGAGAAATTGACAGATGCGGATAAGACATCCCTTCAGTCAGCGATCGATACCGCGAAGAAAGTGGCAGAAAAAGAAAATGCGACACTGGATGAGCTCAAAGCGGCAGCAGAGGCATTAAGTACGGCCAAGGCAGCAGCACAGAAAGTGATCGATGCGGCAAACAATTCAAAAGAAGATACGAAACCGCAGCCGAAGCCGCAGTCTCAGGTTCAGACACCGACCACGACCGTGGATCTGAAAGCCTATGTTGGCAAGACCTTCACAGACAAGGCAGGATTTACCTACAAGATCACAGAATGCTCTGCAGCAAAGAAGACCGTTGCACTGACAAAGGTTTCTAAACAGCTAAAGAGTATCAAAGTTCCGGATACTGCAGCTTATGAGAACATGACTTTTGCTGTGACAGAGATTGGCAAGGGAGCTTTCAAGAACCAGAAGAAAGCGACCAAGGCTGTGATCGGCAAGAACGTTACCGCGATCGGCGCAAGTGCATTCAGCGGTTGTAAACAATTAGGCAAGGTAACGATCAAGAGTGCGGATATCGTTTCTATCGGTAAGAAAGCATTCTCAAAGGTGAAAAAGAATATCACATTCAAGGTGCCGAAAAAGAACAAAAAGGCATATGACGGCCTTTTAAAGAAAGCAAAAACGAAAAATTATAAAGTAAAATAATTGTTTTTGTAGAAGACTCCTTCTGTCAATGTTATAATTGACAGAAGGAGTTTTTCAGTGCTAAAAGGAACTGTGTTTGAATAAGGGTGCCAAAGGGCGGGGAGCAACAAAAACACGTTATTAAGAATAAGAGGGAAAACAAGATGGCCAGGATCAAAGAGAAAAAGATACGGCAGTTGAAAAAAAGCAGAGTGTGGATCACCCTGATCGTGTTTGCACTTGTGATATTTTTTACATCGGTATTTATGACCGGCTTTTCCAGTGCATTTTTATATTATCTGCTGGATATGAAAATGCAGGGACAGTATGAAGCGGTAATGCACACAGCAAGACTGTACGACAGAGCGATCATTTCCGGTGATGAAGATGTGGAGGAGCTTCTTTTGTCGGAAACAGACAATGCAACCTACTTTGTGAGGGATAACGAGGGAAAGATCCTTCATGAGAACGGAGAAAATACCTGTAGTGAATATGGAAGTGAACTGCTGCCGTCCCGAATGAGGGACCCGATCCGGATCTATGCGGATACCAAACAGGGCTTTATTTATGCCGATGAGGAAGGACTTACAGTGGATACGCAGCTGCTTTATCAGTGGCTTCGGACGGATCCCGAGGTAAAAAGGGATATACGAAAGGGGGAGAAACCGCTGGAACTTCCGGTATGGCTGGCGTTAAATGTGAATCAGGGAAAGGAGCAGTTTTGCTATAAAGCCTTTTTTCAGGTGGATATCAAGGATGCCATTTTGCTGCTCTCTGCGGCAGGAGTCCTGCTCTTTATGGTGATCGTGATCTCTATCCTGATGATCTCCAATGTTATCAGCAGCATTGTGGGACAGAGAAGAATGTCGGCAATCTTTTTTATGGATGAAGTCACGGGCGGGCATAACTGGATGTGGTTTCTGGCCAAAGGAGAGCCTTTTTTAAAGAAACGGTTCAATGCCAGAAGAAAGTATGCCATTCTGGATCTGGTCTTTGTGAAATACCGTAATTATTGTGTATGTCACTCCATTGAAAAGGGAGAAAAAGCGCTTTGCCTGGTGGAGCAGATGGTCAGGAAGAAACTGGACAAAAAAGAACTCTGCGCGCATTATGCTTCTGCCAATTTTGTCCTGCTTTTGGAATATGACGAGGAAGAACAGCTGAAAAAACGGATCGAAGGGATGCTGAACGAACTGGAACAGATCGATCCGGTGCATAAATTCAGCTTTCATGTAGGGATCGATCTTCTGGAAAATGTTGTGGATAAAAAAGGAAATCCGGTCCGAAGAAAGACGATCGATCTGGAGAAGGAATACAATAATGCGTGTGCAGCCAGAGCGACTCTCAACGACAGTGACGATTCCGGCATTGCGTTCTTCAATGAGAAGCTGGTCGAGGAACAAAGGTGGCTGGATCAGGTACAGGAGAAGCAGCAGGAGGCGTTAGAACGGGAAGAATTCCTGGTCTACTATCAGCCCAAATATGATCCTAACACCAATCTGCTGCGGGGAGCGGAGGCACTGATCCGCTGGCATTCGCCGGAGTTGGGATTTGTTTCCCCGGGACAGTTTATTCCGATCTTTGAAAAGAACGGATTCATCACGAAGATCGATCATTATATGCTGGAGCATGTGGCAAAGGATCAGAAAGCATGGCTGGACAATGGATATGCCTGTGTGCCGGTATCTGTGAATGTATCCAGAGCCCATTTTGTCGAAAGCGATCTGGCGGAGCAGATCCGGGATATTGTGGATGCAGTGGGGACGCCGCATGAATATATAGAGCTTGAGCTGACGGAGAGTGCTTTTTTTGATGATAAGAAGGCATTGATCGCTACGATCATGAAATTAAAGGAATACGGTTTTTCCGTGTCGATGGACGATTTCGGCTCCGGGTATTCTTCCCTGAATTCCTTAAAGGACATACCGTTAGATGTCCTGAAGCTGGATGCAGAATTTTTCCGGGGAGATATGAAGGATAAGCGGGGAGAGATCGTGGTGTCGGAAGCAATCCGGCTTGCCAAGAGTCTGGATATGAGGACTGTGGCAGAAGGAGTCGAAGTGAAAGAGCAGGTGGATTTTCTGGCAAAGCAGGGGTGCGACATGATACAGGGGTTCTTTTATGACAAACCCATGCCGAAGGAAGAATTTGAGAAAAAAGTCGCAACTGTGTTTATATAGGTCGCTTTCCTGAAAAGACTGCAACATTTCAGGAGCGCCGATTGTATCATAAGCAGAAGGACAAAACGATCGATAGCAGCATTCGTATAAATTGGAGAAAAGACAGATGGAAATGACGATCAGACGATCAGGATCATGGGATGTGATTCGCAGATGGAAAAGAGATTCGAAGGCTGCCTTGGGATGGCTTTTTGAAAAACTGGAAGGTGTGCTGTCCCGGGCAGATATCCGTCGCACAGAGGAGGTGGGGAATACCTCCTCTGCGCGACCGGTGGAGGCGAATACGGCGGAAATGTCTGTGAATGAGCGGGCGGGAGAACTGCTTGAGAGGCATGGCAACAGTATTTTGCGGCTTTGCTATTCCTACCTTCACAATATGTCCGACGCGGAGGATATTTTACAGGATACCCTGATACAGTATATTAAGACGGCACCGGTTTTGGAAAATGAGAAGCATGAGAGAGCATGGTTGTTAAAGGTTGCAGCGAATTTAAGCAAAAACAGGATTCAGTACAATAAGCGCAGACAGACGGATGAACTGGAGGAAACGCTTGTGGCAGAGGAGGCGAAGGATCTTTCCTTTGTCTGGATCGCGGTCAAGAAACTGCCGGATAAATACAGAGAGGTCGTGCATCTGTTTTATTACGAAGGCTATGCGACCAAAGAAATTGCGAAGATCTTACAGAGAAACGAGTCCACGGTACGCTCGGATCTGAAAAGAGGCAGAGAGCAGTTAAAAGGTATTTTGAAGGAGGGCTACGATTTTGAGTAACTATCAAAAGATTATGGATAAAGTGGTCATAACGGACGAAATGCGGGAACGGATCTGTCGGAACGTGGAAACGGAATGCGCGAAAGAACAGCCTGCCGAGAAGGCGCAAAATAATAAGATCCTTCCCTTTTTCCGGAAATATACTCCGGTCATGGCGACCTGTGCCGCTGCCGTACTGGTGCTTGTCTGTCTCTCCAGGGCAGGTTTGTTCCACATCGGTGCGGACAAAAGTCAAAACAGCAGCATGGAGGCGGCGTGCGACAGTGCGGCACCGGCGGCTGATTATGAAATGGCAGAAGCGACAGAGGAAGCTGCAAAGAATTATGATGAGTACGGTATGAAGGATTCTACGCAGACAGATTCGGCGGATGTGGCAGCTTCAGATGCAGCGGGCAGCACAGAGGATGCCGCAGAAGACGCGAGTGCGACATCCTCTGAGAGCCGGGAAGCGTTACAGGGTCAGAAAAAAGATGTCGATAGCAATGACATGGAAGGAACGGATTCGGTGTGGAAACCGTGCGGACTTTTCGTGACGGCGGAGAATGTGACGGCAAAGAAAGCAACGCTGGTCTTTGAACAGAAGGATGTACCGATCGAGGGCGAACTGAGCTTCGGGGAAGATTTTGTCCTGCAAAAAAAGGAGGGTAAAATCTGGAAGGAGGCAGACATTGTCTTGGAAGGAGAGTATGGATTCAACGATATTGCGCATCTGATCACGCCGGAAGACAGAACAGAGTATGAATATGACTGGGAGTGGCTCTATGGGACGCTTGCTCCGGGAGAATATCGTGTTGGCATCAATGTTTCCCATAGAAAAGACGAGAGTGGATTTTTTGAGAAGAAGAGAATGTATGCTTATTTTGCAGTAAGCGAATAAAGAAATCGCCTTTCACAATCATTTCTTATACATGAAAAACAGGGCAATGATCCCAAAGAGCGAAAATGCTTTGCGTTTTACGCCGCCGGGAATCGGAGCCCTGTTTTTTGCATGATAAGCCCGTCAAGCGCATGTCATACTTCCAGTGCGATCACGGAATTCTTTCCTTCCTGTTCTTTTGGTATCTCCATCGGATATTGATCGTCAAAACATGCACGGCACAAAGGCAGATCTCCCACCATGCTCTGAAGATCCTCCACCTTCATATAGCCTAAGGAATCCGCACCGATCATATCACGGATCTGCTCCACAGAATGAGAGGAGGCGATCAGCTGCTTGTTGGAAGGCACATCGGTTCCGAAATAGCAGGGATATAAAAACGGTGGGGAGCAGATGCGTACATGAACACTTAACGCTCCGGCTTCCTTTAACAGGCGGATCAGCTTGGCGATCGTGGTGCCGCGGACAATGGAATCATCAACTACAACGACACGCTTCCCGCGGACGGCACTTTCCAGGACATTCAGCTTTAGTGCCACACCGGACTCGCGTTCTTTTTGGGTGGGCTTGATAAAGGTGCGTCCTACGTAGCTGTTTTTAAAAAACACCATGCCAAAGGGAATACCGGATTCCTGCGCAAAGCCTTCTGCGGCGGCAAGTCCGGAGTCCGGGACGCCGCATACCAGATCCGCTTCGGCCGGATAGGCTTTTGCCAGGGCGTGACCGGCACGAAGTCTCGCCTCATAGACACTGATGCCATCGAGCCGGCTGTCCAATCTGGCAAAGTAGATATACTCAAAAATGCAATGTGCCTGTTTTTCCTGAGACAGTTCGAGATTGGATTCCAGTCCTTTTTCACTGATCGAAAGAATCTCACCGGGGCGGATATCCCGGATAAACGTGGCACCGACAGCAGTGAGGGCACAGCTTTCCGAAGCAATGATATAAGTATGATCCCGTTTTCCAAGGCACAAGGGCTTTAAACCGAAGGGATCTCTGACCGCGATCAGCTTGCGGGGACTTGCAATCACAAGACCATAGGCGCCTTTCATCTTGTGGGCGGTGCGTATGATCGCTTCTTCCACACTGGAAGATTGAACCCGTTCCCTGGCAATATAGTGCGCGATGACTTCCGAATCGGTGGTCGTGTGGAAGATAGCGCCGGTCTGTACCAGCTCTCTCCTGAGAACACTCGTGTTGACGAGATTGCCGTTGTGGGCAAGAGCCAGTGTTCCCTTTACATAATTGAGTACCAAAGGCTGTGCATTGCTGCGGGTGGCGGCACCGGTTGTGGAGTAGCGGACATGACCGATTCCCAGATTGCCTGGAAGCAGGGAAAAAGTCTCTTCCTTAAACACTTCGTTTACCAGTCCCATACCTTTATGAATGCGAAGATTTCCGAGCGGACCGCTTGTGTCGGATACAGCAATCCCGCAGGATTCCTGACCGCGGTGCTGCAGGGCACTGAGCCCGTAATAGATGTCTTTTGCGACAGAGGTACCGTCCAGACAGTACATACCAAATACGCCGCATTCTTCTTTGATCTTATCATCTGCTATCATAATCTTCTCCTTAACATAAAAAGGCGCTTTGAGCCTGTGATACTCAAAGCGCCGTTGCTTTACAGTTAGTAGTATACGTTCAAAAAAATGGAAAGTCAAGCGCAGAAAGCAGGAAAACAGAAAAAAGCATTGACAAATTAGCGTAGGCTAACTATAATAAAAGCAAACATATGAATGATTGCACATATGTTCAAACGTGAACTTCAACACAATCTATGTTTGCAGTATCCGAAAACACAGATACAGTATCGGTTCGGACATGGAATTTTAGAATGAGGGAGAGGAGATTATGTTACAAAAGGAATTTTTGAAGGTCAGTCAGGTATACAAAGCATACGGGAGCGGAGACAGCAGACAGGAGGTCTTAAAGGGAACGGATTTCGCAGTGGCAAAAGGAGAGTTCTGTGTGTTGTTAGGACCCTCGGGTTCAGGGAAATCTACACTGCTTAACATTATCGGCGGTATTGACAGTGCTGATGACGGTTACATATCCATCAATGGAGACAAATTGAAGGATATGGACGAAAAGGCATTGACTCAGTACCGCCGTAAGCATTTGGGCTATGTGTTCCAGCTTTATAATCTGATCCCGAATCTTACCGTCAAAGAAAATATCGAGGTCGGGGCTTATCTGTCCGATCAACCGCTGGCAATCGATGAACTCTTAAACACGCTGGGACTTTATGAACACAGACACAAGCTGCCCAACCAGCTTTCCGGCGGACAGCAGCAGCGCACTTCTATCGGACGTGCCATTGTGAAAAATCCCGATATCCTTTTATGCGATGAGCCGACCGGCGCGTTGGATTACACGACTTCCAAGGAAATCTTAAAGCTGATCGAGGAGGTCAATCAGAAATACGGGAATACTGTTATCATGGTTACTCACAATGAAGCGATCCAGTATATGGCAGACCACACGATCAAACTGCGCGATGGCCAGGTGCGTAAGAATATCGCCAATGAGAACAAGGTCAGTGCGATGGAGCTTGAATGGTAACGGATCCGAAGACTGTTTTATGACAAAATGATCCGGCTGGAGAAATAGCCGGACAGCCGGCAGAGAAGGGCAGATTGAAAACGAGAGTGAGGATGAGAAGATGAAAAATCCATTGCGAAAAAGACTTCCCGGGGAACTGAAACATAATTGGAAAAAATATGCGGTATTGTTTTTGCTGCTGGTCGTTACGATCGGGTTCGTATCGGGGATGTTTGTGGCAAACGACAGTATGGAGACAGCAGCACTTGAAGCGTATGAGAAATATCACATCGAGGACGGGCATTTTACTTTGAAGGATCAGGCGAGCCCGGAACTACTCAAGACTTTTGAGGAGGAAAAGATAACGGTCTATCCGCAATTTTATAAAGATTTTGAGGAGGATTGTGACGGCGATGGCAGACAGGATGCAAAGATACGCGTGTTTACCATGAGAGAGAAGGTCAATCAGGCATGCCTGATGTATGGAGAGTTCCCGGAGGCGGAAAATGAGATCGCCATTGACCGTATGCATGCGGATAACAATCAGATCAAAGTGGGAGATACGATCCGCGTGGGAACATATGAGATGAAGGTAAGCGGACTGGTAGCATTTTCCGATTACAGCACCTTATATGAGAAAAATTCCGATACTATGTTCGATGCGCTGACCTTTAACATCGCGGCGGTGACGAAGGAGGGCTATGAGGCGCTTAAGCAGAAACAGGTCTGGCAATATGCTTTCGAGTATGAACAGGAGCCGGAAGATGACGAAGCCGAGAAGGATGCCGCTGAGGAGCTGGCCAAAAAGCTGGCGGTGCTCTCTGCCACCGGAGGCATGCTGGATGATGAGGATGCAGCGAAGAAGCTGAAGGAGGATGTGGAGGACTGGAAAAATTTCCTGAAGGAAATGCAGGAGAAGGCAGATGATCTGCAAACGCGAGGAAACGAGCTGAAAGAAGAGAAAGATGCACTGCAGGCAGAGTCGGATGCACTTGCGGCAGAAGGTGAGGCGCTGAAAGAAAAAGGAAATTCGCTGAAGGGAGAATACGACAGTCTGATGGCACAGATCATGGGAGGTCTTGCGGGCACAGGACTTCCGACCGCCGGAAATACGGAAACGGGGGGAAAGGGAGAACTGCCGCCGGAAATCCTCGCCCTGCTGACACCGGAGCAGCACAGCAGACTGCAGCAGCTAAAAAGCAGACAGGACGGACTGGAAACACAGGGAAAGGAGCTGGAGAAAAAAGGGAAGGATTTACAAAAACGCGGGGAAGATCTAAAAGAACGCGGGGATGCGCTTCAGAAAGAAGCCGATGCATTACAGGCGCGTCAGGATGAGGTGGATGCTGCCGTTGATCATTTGAAGGAGCTGGAACCATACGAGGATCATATCAATGAACTGACAGATTTTGTGCCGGAGTATGCCAATCATGCCATTCATTTTGCCCCGGAGGATATGGGGTCGGATAAAGTCATGGGAGAGGTCCTTCTGATCCTGCTGGTGATCGTACTGGCCTTTATTTTTGCGATCACGGCAAGCAGCACGATCGTAAATGAATCTGCAGTGATCGGAACACTTCGGGCTTTAGGCTATACCAGAGGAGAACTTCTCAGACACTATACCACGATGCCGATCTGCGTGACGATCCTGGCATCGCTTGTGGGAAATGCTCTGGGGTATACGGTATTTAAAGAGGTCGTGGTCGCCATGTATTATAATTCCTACAGTCTGCCCACCTATGAGACGTTATGGAATGCGGACGCGTTTATCAAGACCACTTTGTATCCGGTGATCATCATGATCATGGTCAATGTCCTGGTAGTATACCGGAAACTGAAACTCGACCCGTTAAAATTTTTACGTCGGGACTTAAGCAGGTCAAAGAGAAAACGGGCGATAAAGCTTCCACCTTTGCGTTTTATGAACCGCTTCAGACTGCGTGTTCTGATCCAGAATGCGGCGGATTATGCTGTGCTTTTTGTGGGGATCGCATTTGTCATGATCCTGCTTAGCTTTTCCGTAGGACTTCCGGCGACTTTAAAGCACTATCAGGAGCAGGTGGAACAATATATTCTGACAGACTATCAATATATCTTAAAGGATATGAAAGACGAGGACGGAAACGAGATCACGACAAAGGAGGAAAGTGCGGAAAAATACAGTATCCATACGCTGGAAACCACAGGAGGCGTGCATGCGGGAGAGGAAGTGACGATTTACGGATATGTTGATAACAGCCGGTACTTTGCGATAAGAGAGCAGATAAAAGAAGGAGAGATTTATATATCCGAAGCCTATGCGGATAAATTCCGCCTTGAGACAGGACAGAAACTGACGCTGAAAGAAAGCTACGGGGAAGACACCTATACCTTTACGATCGCCGGCATTTATGATCTGCCCGGCTCGATCGCAGCCTTTCTTCCGAATGATCTGTTTAATGAAACATTTGAAAAAGAGAAGGAAAGCTTTACCGGTTACCTTGCCAAGCATGAGATCAAGGACATAGGAAAAGAGTGGATCGTGTCGGTCATTACCATTGACGATGCTTTGAAAATAGCGAAGCAGCTCGATCATTCCATGGGCGGTTATATGGATTATTTCTCAGTTGTCTGTATGCTGTTTGCCATACTCATTTTATATCTGCTGACCAAACTGATCATTGAGAAAAATGCAGTCTCCATTTCCATGGTAAAGGTATTGGGATATAAAAACAGTGAAATAAACAGTCTGTATATCCTGCTTACCTCCGTGCTGGTCGTGATCTTTGCAATGCTGTCGGTCGGAATCAGCGTGTTTGTGGTGCGGAATATGTGGAAGACGATCATGTATGGCCTGAATGGGTGGTTTACTTTCTATATTGGTTCGATGGAATTTGTAAAAATGGTGGCCATTGTCTGTATTGCTTATATGGTGGTGGCATTGTTTGATATGCGGCGGATCCGAAGAGTGCCGTTGACGGAAGCGCTGAAGAACGTGGAGTAGGGCAGTCTGCGGGAAAAACTGTATAAAACAGCTGATTATGTTTTGCATAAAAAATAAAAAAGGGTATTGACAAAAAAGCAAAAGCATGATTTGATAATAAGAGTAAAGCAAAGGCGCTTTGCAGAGCACAGACTCTGCGAAGTGTCTTTTTTTCTTTACATGACATAGTCCCTCTAATGGGAAACACACATCGCAAAGGCGCGACTTGGAGAAGTACTCCGGTCGCGCTTTTTGCTGTTTAAGGAGCAAAGATCAGAAGTTGAGCCGGCTTGTAACTGGATGATCGATATTCCTTGACAGCTGTCCGCAAGTGTGGAGAGAAAGAGGGATGAAGGAGGAAAGAACGTTATGAAAGAGATGATATTTGGTGTATGGTTTTTGATTGGTGCTGCACTGGTATTCTGGATGCAGGCAGGCTTTGCAATGGTAGAGGCGGGCTTTACCAGAGCGAAAAACACAGGAAACATCATTATGAAGAATCTGATGGATTTCTGTATCGGTACGGTTGTATTTATTCTGATCGGCTTCAGCCTTTTACTGGGGGAAGATCTGATGGGATTTATCGGGAAACCCGGATTTGACATCTTTACAAATTATGCGGATTTTGACTGGTCCGGCTTCGTATTCAATCTGGTCTTCTGTGCGACGACAGCGACAATCGTTTCCGGAGCGATGGCAGAGAGAACGAAATTCCTTTCCTACTGTGTCTACTCCGCAGTGATCTCCGCTTTGATCTATCCGATCGAAGCACACTGGATCTGGGGAGGAGGCTTCTTAGCACAGATGGGCTTTCATGATTATGCCGGCTCCACAGCGATCCACATGGTCGGCGGTATATCTGCTCTGATCGGTGCGGCCATTTTGGGACCCCGTATTGGCAAGTTTGAAAAGGACAAAAATGGAAAGATCGTGAAAGTCAATGCATTTCCCGGTCACAATCTTGCACTTGGTGCACTTGGTGTGTTTATCCTATGGCTTGGCTGGTATGGATTTAACGGTGCGGCAGCGACCAGTGTGGAGGAACTTGCTTCCATCTTTGTCACGACAACGATCGCTCCTGCCATTGCAACAGTGGTCTGCATGATATTTACCTGGATCAGATTTGGCAAACCTGATATTTCCATGTGTTTAAATGCTTCTCTGGCAGGTCTGGTAGCGATCACGGCACCCTGTGATGTGACAGATGCCTTCGGCGCTATCGTGATCGGCGCGGTTGCAGGTCTTCTGGTTGTATTTGGCGTATGGCTTCTGGATTACAAGTTACATATCGATGATCCGGTCGGCGCAGTCGCAGTTCATTGCTTAAACGGTATCTGGGGTACCATTGCAGTCGGACTTTTCGCAACGGATACTTCTCCGGCCTTTGAGACGGCAGGGATCCACAACGGACTGTTTTACGGCGGCGGATTCACCCAGCTTGGTTTACAGCTTGTCGGCTTTGCGGCAGTCGCAGTCTGGACAGCAGTCACGATCACCATTACCTTCTTTGTGATCAAAGCGATTTTCGGACTTCGTGTTACACAGGAAGAAGAAATCATTGGTCTGGACGAGACAGAACATGGACTTCCTTCCGCATATGCAGGTTTCTCACTCATGGATATCTCCAACACCATGATGATGGAGGTCAACGAGAATACCTCCCTTGGCGTGGACAGCTACGAAGAAGCAAGCCAGGCGGCAAAGGACGTGGCAGTTCCGGTATTAAATGCGGTGACGAACAGCACCGGTATTTACAAAGTGGTTATCATCGCAAAACTCTCCCGCTACGAGAAACTGCGTAAGGCAATGAATGAACTGGGTGTTACCGGCATGACCATGACACAGGTTATGGGCTGTGGTATCCAGAAAGGAACCGGCGAGAAATACAGAGGTGCCGAGGTGGATGCGACCTTACTTCCGAAAGTCAAAGTCGAAGTGGTTGTCAGCAAGATCCCGGTAGAGGATGTCATCGCGGCAGCCAAGAAAACACTCTACACCGGACACATCGGAGACGGCAAGATCTTTGTCTACAACGTTGACCGCGTCGTAAAGATCCGTACCGGTGAAGAAGATGTAGACGCCCTGCAGGACGTAGAATAAAAACAGAGGGGGCCACGCAAGCCCCCCCCCACGAGGCGTGAACGAATATCGTTCCGGAATCCTTCTATATATACATATACTTGGTTTCCGAACTTTTAATCGTCTCCACCAAAACCGAGTCGTACCTCCGGAATGTTCCGAAAACAGACCTTAGTGAACCGTCGGTCCTTAGGCGCTGTATTTTAGCGCCCAAGGAAATGCGGTAGCGTTTCCGGCACCGAATCCGCATTTTGGATTCGTGTGCATCGGTGCGAAGCTGTGAAAACACTGCTTTTTGTGTTTTCGTACCGCTACGGTGAACTCAGAGCGAGAGCGTGTCTGTCAGAGGAACCTTCCGGCGGCACGACGACAACTAACCAGAAACAACAATTTCATCATATAAAAGGAGGAACCCAAAAATGAGTGAACCATTAAATGCAGCAGAAATATTCGGAGAAGACGTCTTCAACGACACTGTCATGAAGGAATACCTTCCCAAAAACATCTACAAAAGATTACGCAAGACCATAGACGAGGGAAAAGAATTAGATCCGGTTGTTGCAGAAGTTGTAGCTGGTGCGATGAAAGACTGGGCGGTAAAAAAAGGGGCGACCCATTACACACACTGGTTCCAGCCTCTTACCGGCGTAACCGCAGAAAAACATGACTCCTTCATCTCAGCACCTGACGCGCAGGGCAAAGTACTGATGGAGTTTTCCGGAAAAGAGCTGATCAAAGGTGAGCCCGATGCATCTTCCTTCCCTTCCGGCGGACTTCGCGCGACTTTTGAGGCGCGAGGCTATACAGCATGGGACTGTACCTCACCGGCTTTTGTCAGACACGATGCGGCAGGAGCGATCCTCTGCATCCCGACAGCTTTTTGCTCCTACACAGGGGAAGCACTGGATAAAAAGACACCGCTTCTTCGTTCCATGGAGGCGATCAACACACAGGCGCTCAGACTTTTGCGTCTGTTTGGAAATACCACTTCCAAAAAAGTGACCCCCTCCGCAGGACCGGAGCAGGAATATTTCATTGTAGACCGCGAGAAATACTTACAGAGAAAAGACCTGATCTATACCGGACGTACCCTGTTTGGTGCCATGCCGCCAAAAGGGCAGGAACTGGATGATCATTACTTCGGAGCGATCCAGGAGAGAGTCGCAGCCTTCATGAAGGAAGTAAACGAAGAACTTTGGAAGTTAGGCGTTACCGCCAAGACTCAGCACAACGAAGTGGCTCCGGCACAGCATGAGCTGGCACCGATCTATGCAGAAGTAAACGTGGCAGTGGATAACAACCAGCTTGTTATGGAAACCCTGAAAAAGGTAGCATACCGTCAGGGACTGACCTGTCTGCTGCATGAAAAACCATTTGCGGGCGTAAACGGCTCCGGCAAACATAACAACTGGTCCATCGTGACTGACGATGGCATCAACCTGACCGATCCCGGTAAGAATCCGCATGACAATATCCAGTTCTTATTGGTATTGGCATGTATCTTAAAGGCAGTAGATACTCACGCAGACCTGTTAAGGGAATCCGCTGCGGATGTCGGAAACGATCACAGACTGGGAGCAAACGAGGCACCGCCGGCGATCATCTCCATCTTCTTGGGCGAGCAGTTGGAGGATGTCCTGACACAGCTGATTGAGACCGGAACAGCCACCAGCTCCAAGCAGGGTGAGATCCTGGCGACCGGTGTCAAGACACTTCCGGACTTTAGAAAAGATGCGACGGATCGTAACCGTACCTCACCGTTTGCATTTACAGGAAACAAATTCGAATTCCGTATGGTAGGTTCTTCCGATTCCATCGCAAGCCCCAACACCGTACTGAACGCCATCGTGGCAGAAGCCTTTGCAGAGGCGTGTGACGAACTGGAAAAAGCAGAAGATTTTGAGACTGCTGTACATGACCTGATCAAAAAATACGTGATCGAGCATCAGAGGATCGTCTTCAATGGAAACGGTTATTCGGATGAGTGGGTAAAAGAGGCCGAAAGACGCGGACTTCCCAATATCAAATCCATGGTGGATGCGATCCCGTCCCTTACGACCGATAAGGCGGTGGAGTTGTTTGCGAAGTTTAACATCTTCACCAGAACAGAACTGGAATCCAGAGCAGAGATCCAGTATGAAGCTTATGCGAAGGCCATCAATATTGAGGCACGTACCGCCATAGACATGGCAGGTAAACAGCTGATCCCGGCAGCCCTTCACTATACCAAGAGCCTGGCGGATACCGTCATCGCCTTAAAAGCGGCAGACGCAGACGCCACAGCAGCCAAGAAGATCCTGGACGAAGCAACAGCCCTTGTCTTAGATGCACAGAAGGCATTGGAACTTCTTGAAAAAGTAACGGATGAGGGAGCTTCAATGGAAGAAGGCAGAGAACAGGCTGTTTACTACCGCGACGAAGTAAAGGGAGCCATGGATGCCTTAAGAGCCCCGATTGACAAACTGGAAATGATCGTCGATAAAGAATTCTGGCCGATGCCATCCTACGGAGACCTGATTTTCGAAGTATAAAAAACAAAAAATATGGCATGACACTATTGTCCCTGCCATATCCGAGCCCGACCTATTGTGCGTTTCACAGAGCGAGAGCGTGTCTGTTTCGGAAATATACAATAGGTCGGGCGACCGGAGTCAATAACCTAAAAGCAAGAACGGTAATAGCAACACCCCATCTTTTCCTGCGGAAGGGGATAAGACGGGTAAACGCAAAGAATGGAACGGAGGCAGTTATGAACTTATACAGAGAATCCTTTGAACATGAAAACTGTGGGATCGGTGCCATAGTGAATATAGAAGGAAAACAGAGTCATGCGATCGTGGATGATGCGTTAAAGATCGTAGAGAACCTGGAACACAGGGCGGGAAAAGATGCCAAGGGAGAGACCGGTGACGGAGTCGGTATCCTGACACAGATTTCCCACCGATTTTTTTCAAAAGAATGTAAGAAACTGGGATTTGAGATCGGTAATCCCAGAGAATACGGTGTCGGTATGTTCTTCTTTCCACAGGATGAGCTGAACATGCGTCAGGCCAAAAAGATGTTTGAGGTCATTGTCAAAAAAGAAGGTCTGACCTTTTTGGGCTGGCGACAGGTTCCGGTAGTGCCACAGGTTCTGGGCGAGAAGGCAAGAAGCTGCATGCCGCGGATTTCCCAGGCATTTATCAAACGCCCGGAGGGACTGGAAAAAGATATTGAGTTTGACCGCAGACTCTATATTGTGCGGCGGGTATTTGAACAGAGCACGGACAATACCTATGTGCCGTCTTTATCCTGCAGGACCATTGTCTATAAAGGAATGTTCTTAGTGGGACAGCTTCGCACGTTTTTTAGTGACTTACAGGATGAGGATTACGAGTCTGCCATTGCGATGGTGCATTCCCGTTTTTCCACCAATACGACCCCGAGCTGGGATAAAGCGCATCCCAACCGGTTTATGGTGCACAACGGTGAGATCAACACCATAAAAGGAAATGTGGATAAAATGCTGGCAAGAGAGGAGACCATGTATACGGATATCTTCAGTCCGGAAGACATGACAAAGGTGCTTCCGGTCATTCCGTCTGCCGGTTCTGACTCTGCCATGTTTGATAATACACTGGAATTCCTGACCATGAGCGGTATGGATCTGCCGCTTGCTGCCATGATCATGATCCCGGAGCCCTGGGCGCACAATGACACGATTTCCCAGGAGGTCAGAGACTTTTACCAGTATTATGCGACCATGATGGAGCCCTGGGACGGCCCCGCTTCCATTCTGTTCTCTGACGGTGATGTGATGGGTGCGATCTTAGATCGCAATGGTCTGCGTCCTTCACGCTACTATGTGATGGATGACGGCCGTTTGATCCTGTCCTCGGAAGTAGGAGTACTGGAGCTGCCGGAAGAACATATTTTGAAAAAAGAACGCCTCCATCCGGGGAAAATGCTTTTGATCGATACAAAAAAGAACAAGATTTTTTCCGATCAGGAATTAAAGGAATACTATGCGCATAAAGAGCCTTACGGGGAATGGCTTGACAGTAATCTTCTGGAACTGAGAACCTTAAAGATTCCGAACAGTCGCGTGGTCTCCTATTCCGATGAGGAGAGAAAACGATTACAGAAAGCCTTTGGTTATACCTATGAAGAGTGTAAGGAAAGCATCGGGACCATGGCATTAAAAGGGGAAGAAAATATCGGTGCAATGGGTGTGGATACCCCGATCGCAGCTCTTTCCGGTCAGTATCAGCCCCTGTTTCATTACTTTAAGCAGATGTTCGCACAGGTGACGAATCCGCCCATTGATGCAGCGCGGGAAAAGATTGTAACCAGCACAGATATATATATAGGTAAGAACGGGAATCTGTTAAAGGAATCTGCCGGCAATTGCCAGATGTTAAAGATTCATAATCCGATCCTGACAGATTTGGATCTGATGAAGATCGAAAATATGAAAAAACCGGGCTTCCAGGTGGCAAAGGTTTCCATCCTGTATTATAAGAGCACACCGATCGAAAGAGTGCTGCATCATCTCTTTGTGGAGATCGACAAGGCTTATCGTGACGGCGCCAACATTTTGATTCTGTCTGACAGAGGGGTGGATGAAAATCATGTGGCGATCCCGTCTCTTTTGGCGGTGGCAGCAGTCCATAAGCATTTGGTTGATACCAGAAAATGTACGGCAATGTCTTTGATCTTAGAGTCCGGTGAGCCCAGGGAAGTACACCATTTTGCGACACTGCTCGGGTTTGGTGCCAGTGCGGTCAATCCCTATCTTGCACACGCTTCCATCGCGGAGTTGATTGAAAGCGGCAGTCTGGACAAGGATTATTATGCAGCAGTGGAAGACTATGATCATGCGGTGCTTGGCGGGATCGTCAAGATCGCATCCAAGATGGGTATCTCTACCGTACAGTCTTATCAGGGCAGTAAGATCTTTGAGGCGCTGGGAATCTCAGAGAGTGTCATTTTGGAATATTTTACCGGAACGATCAGCCGCATTGGCGGGATCAGCTTAGAGGAGATTGCAAAGAATACGGACAAACAGCATTCCAAAGCCTTTGATCCGTTAGGGCTTTCCTCTGATCTTACCTTAAATTCCGTGGGACGTCATAAAATGCGCTCCGGAGGAGAAGAACACCGGTACAATCCGAAGACGATCCATATGCTCCAGCTTGCAACGAGGGAAGGAGACTATGAGAAATTCAAACAGTATACGGCGATGATCGATGGAGAACAGACGGGGTATCTGAGAAGTCTTATGGACTTTAATTATCCGGAAAAGGGAATCGATCTTTCCGAAGTGGAGAGCGAGGATGAGATCGTGAAACGCTTTAAGACCGGTGCGATGTCATATGGTTCTATTTCGGAGGAGGCTCATGAAGCACTTGCGGTAGCCATGAACCATTTAAAAGGAAAATCCAACAGCGGAGAAGGCGGAGAGAGCGATGAAAGGATCGCGTCTGCAGGGACGGACCATGACAGAAGTTCGGCGATCAAACAGGTGGCGAGCGGCCGATTTGGCGTTACGGGCAGATATCTGGTAAGCGCGAAAGAGATTCAGATCAAGATGGCGCAGGGAGCAAAGCCGGGCGAAGGCGGACACCTTCCGGCAAAGAAAGTGTATCCATGGATCGCAAAGACCAGACATTCCACACCGGGAGTCAGTCTGATCTCACCGCCTCCACATCATGACATCTATTCGATCGAGGATCTGGCGCAGCTGATCTATGATCTGAAAAATGCCAATAAATATGCAAGAATTTCTGTGAAGCTGGTTTCGGAGGCAGGCGTGGGAACCATCGCTGCCGGTGTTGCCAAGGCCGGCGCACAGGTAGTGCTGATCTCCGGTTACGATGGGGGAACGGGAGCAGCTCCGCTTAGTTCTATTCACAATGCCGGACTTCCGTGGGAGCTGGGGCTGGCAGAGACGCATCAGACGCTGATCCAAAACGGTCTGAGAGAGAGAGTTGTGATCGAGACCGACGGTAAACTGATGAGCGGCCGGGATGTGGCGATCGCAGCCCTTCTTGGAGCGGAAGAGTTCGGTTTTGCAACAGCTCCTCTTGTGACACTGGGCTGTGTCATGATGAGAGTCTGCAATCTCGATACCTGTCCGATGGGGATCGCAACCCAGAATCCGGATCTGCGTAAGCGATTTACCGGGAAGGCGGAATATGTAGAGAATTTTATGCGCTTTATCGCAAGAGAACTGCGGGAATATATGGCAAAACTGGGAATCCGTACCGTTGATGAGATGGTGGGAAGGAGCGATCTTTTAAAGAAAAAAGAAGGTCTTTCCGGTCAGGCGGCAAGTCTGGATATCAGTGGGATCTTAAGTTATGTGCCGGTGAAAGTGGATACCTTCCATCATGAGAAGCTGTATGACTTCAAACTGGAGAGTACGAAGGATGAGGCATGCCTTTTAACAGCGCCTGCCGTGAAGAAGGTACTGAGTGGGAAAGGAACCTGTGAATTCGCTGTAAAACTGACCAACACAGACCGTACTTTCGGTACCCTTCTGGGAAGTGAGATCACAAGACAGCATCCGGAAGGCTTGAAAGAAGATGCGATCGTGTTACAGTGTGACGGACACGGCGGACAGAGCTTTGGCGCGTTTTTGCCGAAAGGACTGACGATCCGGCTTACCGGGGATTCGAACGATTATCTGGGAAAAGGTCTTTCCGGCGGAAAGATCGTCGTGGCGGCACCGAAGGAAGCTGCATATGAGGCAGAGGAGAATGTGATCATCGGCAATGTGGCGCTTTACGGTGCGACGTCCGGTGAAGTATATATTGCGGGGATGGCGGGAGAACGCTTTGCGGTGCGTAATTCCGGCGTGACGGCAGTGGTAGAGGGTGTCGGAGAGCATGGCTGTGAGTACATGACCGGTGGACGTGTGGTGGTACTGGGAAGTACCGGGAAGAATTTTGCTGCGGGCATGAGCGGCGGGATCGCTTATGTACTGGATGAACAGAATACCCTGTACCGGAATCTGAATAAAGATCTGGTGCTTATGGAGGCGGTTGAGACCAAGAACGATAAGGCGGAGCTTCGCAAAATGCTGGAAGCGCATGTAAAGCATACCGGTTCCGAAAAAGCGAAGAAAGTTCTGGATCGATTTGAGGAGTATCTTCCGAAATTTAAAAAGATCATTCCGGAGGATTACAAGAAACTGACGCATTTGACCAGTCAGTTTGAGGAACAGGGAATGAATCTCGCCCAGGCACAGATCGAGGCTTTCTATGCCAGTGTCGACAAATAAAAAAACAGTATCCAAGTTCTCTGCTATCTTACGCTGATTGTTTGGATACGGAACTTTAAATAGGAGGATATATATAATCATGGGAAAACCAACCGGATTTTTAGAATATGACAGAGAAACGGGCCCGGAACGTGCCCCGCTTGACCGTAAAAATGATTTTAATGAATTTCATGGTCTGCTTTCAAAGGAAAAGCAGCAATGTCAGGGAGCCAGATGCATGGAATGCGGTATTCCTTTTTGCCAGGCCGGCGTGATGATCGCAGGGATGGCCAGCGGATGCCCGCTGCATAATCTGGTGCCGGAGATCAATGATGCCGTTTATCATGGTAATTTTGAACTGGCTTATGAAAGACTGCATAAGACACACTGCTTTCCGGAGTTTACGTCGAGAGTCTGCCCGGCACTTTGTGAAAACGCCTGTACGGTAGGACTTCATGCGGCTCCGGTATCTACTAAGGAGAATGAAAAGACCGTCATAGAGTATGCTTTTGAGAACGGACTGGTAAAAGCAGATGCGCCTGCCATCCGGACCGGGAAAAAAGTGGCGGTGGTGGGGAGCGGTCCGTCGGGACTGGCTGCTGCACAGATGTTAAATATGCGGGGACACGAAGTGACCGTCTATGAAAGAAACAATCTGGCCGGCGGACTCTTGCGATACGGTATTCCGAACATGAAACTGGATAAAAGAGTGATCGACAGACGTATCCGGCTTATGGAAGAAGCCGGGATCCGTTTCCGGTATGGTGTTGATGTGGGAAAAGACATTTCGGGAAAAGAACTGCTAAAAGAATATGACAGAGTTGTTTTGTGCTGTGGCGCCTCCAATCCCCGGGATATCACCTGTGAGGGCAGGGATGCAAAAGGCATTTACTTCGCAGTGGACTTTCTGTCTGAGGTGACCGGAGCTCTCATTGCCAAAGATTATGACAGCGAAGCCGTGATCAGCAAAAAGGATTTCTCGTTTCAGAGCCTGAAAGGAAAACAGGTCATCGTGATCGGCGGCGGAGATACCGGGAATGACTGCGTCGGGACTTCCATCCGGTTAGGGGCAGCCGGTGTCACTCAGCTTGAGATGATGCCAAAGCCGGCCGGAATGCGTGACGATTCCAATCCCTGGCCGGAGTGGCCGAAGGTGTTAAAGACTGATTACGGACAGGAGGAGGCTATTGCATCTTTTGGGGAAGATCCCCGCGTTTATCAGACCACCGTCACGGAGTTTTTAAAAGACAAAAACGGAAAGCTGACCGGTGTCATAACTGTACAGCTTGTGCCGGAAAAAGATGCAAAAACCGGTCGGATCAAAATGGTGCCGGTAAAGGGAAGCGAAAAAAAGCGAAAAGCGGATCTGGTACTGATCGCAGCCGGATTTTTGGGCTGTCAGGACTATGTTCCAAAGAGCTTCGGAGCTTTGTGCAATGAACGCACAAATGTGAAAACGGCACAGGAAGCATATCAGACAACAGCAGACCGTGTCTTTACGGCAGGTGATATGCACAGGGGACAGTCTCTGGTGGTGTGGGCGATCCGGGAAGGCAGACAGGCTGCCGCAGCAGTGGATGAATCCCTGATGGGCTATACCGGTTTAAACTAGACAATTTCACAGCAACAGAAGCAGCTTTTTGCCCTGCAACTTCCGGGCGGGCAGGAAGTCTGGCTGTTTTGGCAAATCGTCCGTATCGATGGGGATACGGACGATTTTTTTGTTGTGCGGAAACTAAAAAAACAATTAATGAAAACAACGAAAAAGTAAAACGTTTTCGTAAAAATGCCGGGAAACAGGAATAGAATATATGAAATGCTACAATTTGGGCAACGCAAACGGTTGCGCGAATTGAATGAACAAGCATTTTGTATAAAAAACGATATGGAAACCACAAAATAATTGTGGAATATATGCCAAAGGTTCTTGAAAAATGTTAGCATGTATTATATAATTATATCAATATCGCAATGTTGGGGAAGACGTTGCGATTTTCTTATGTTTCTATTATTACCGTCTGGGATGCTACAAGACATTTCGGATGGCAGACAAATTTTTAAACAGGGAGGAATACCATGTTAAAACAAGGAAGAAGAATGTTAGCAGCCTTGCTTGGCGGTGCTCTGGCAGTGACTTCATTGCCGATCGGCGCACTTCCGGTTAAGGCGGGCGTGGAGGATGATGAGCATGTGCTCGCTCACTTTACGTTTGATGATGAGGCAACAGGATGGACCGGAGGCAAAGCCAAGGCCGTCAACCATGGTGCGGATACACAAAATGGTATCGTACATTTCACAGGAAGTGAATATATTGAAGTGCTGGATCAAGAGGACGGCAGCCTGTTAACGGGAAAAGACAATATCACGATCTCTTATCTGGCTAAGACAGAAGCGACGGCAGTAGCAAGCGGCTGGACATTTTTTGCGGCTTCTTCTGCAGCGGCTCAGACTTATCAGGCAGAGCATTATCTGGCGGTCATCGATCAGCCGGGATCTGTTACGGTTGAGCGCTACAATGGCGGTGCCAGAGCTACATCCACTGTGACAAACGGCTCTTACGGAGAATGGAAAAATGTGGTCGTAACCGTAGAAGAGGATATGACTACCGTTTATGTGGACGGCGAGAAAAAAGCAGAGCAGAGCAGCCCGTTTAAGCTTTCCGACATTTTGGGCAACAGCAGTATTGCACAGTTTGGTAAGGCAAACTGGGGAAGTGGTGAGTTTTATAAAGGTTATCTGGATGAATTCACGATTTATGATAAAGTGCTGACACAGGATGAGATCACCGCGGAGAAAGCACGTACAGATTCTATAAAAAGAACGAATGAGTTTGCAACAGTGCGCGGCGAACTCAAAAAGAAAATCCTGGGTTCCAACAGCAGTTTTGACGCGGTCAAAAGCGATCTTAGTTTTCCGGCTAAAATAGGAGATATCGATGTTTCTTATGAGGTGACCGGCGAAGCTGTTGATAATACCGGTAAGGTAGTGTACAACGGCGAAGAAAATGCTGAGGTTTCCATTAAAGTGACAGGAAAGTCAGGTGCAGATGTTGCGTTTGTCGAGACGATTGAGGTTACTGTACTCGGAAGCGGGGCAGTTTTGCAGGAGGCAGTGGATGCCATCGAGATTGATGATGCGGATGCGGTAAAAGGCAATGTTGCATTATACAAAAAAGGCCTCAACGGTACGACGATCGATTGGACTTCTTCCAACAAATCGATCATTACAGACGAAGGAGAAGGACTTTACGACGGCGGTATTGTTACCAGACCGGATAAGGACACCAAAGTTACACTGACCGCTACGGTATCGAAAGAAGGCTTTACTTCTAAGACGAAAGAAATTGAGGTTACTGTCAAGGCAGCACCGAAGAATCTTGATACAGATTACAGTGCAGGTTATCTGTGGGCAAACTTTGCAGCAGCAGACGGCTATGAGAAGATTTTCTACGGCTACAGCGAGGACGGTCTGAACTGGAAGCATTTAAATAAGAATAAGAACGGCAAGGCACAGCCAATCTTAACCAATGATGCCGAAGGCAGTGATCTTGGCGTACGCGATCCTCATCTGATCCGTTCCGCGGAAGGAGATAAATACTGGATCATCGGTACCGACCTTCATGCAGAGGGCGGCGGAGCCGGCGGAAGCGGCTGGAATACCGACAGTGCAAGTAAGAATCTGGTTGTCTGGGAATCCGACGATCTGGTGAAATGGAGTGATACACAGCTTACCTTTGCCGGACTGGATACCGCAGGTTGTGTATGGGCACCGGAAGCGATCTATGATGAAGCAAACGGTGACTATATGGTTTACTGGGCGGCAAAAGATGAGAAGGATCATGGCACGAACAATCATCCGCTGCGTGTTTATCTGACACGTACCAGAGATTTTAAGAACTTCTCTGAACCGCAGGTTTGGCTGGATGAGTCAGTTATCACAGGAAATGGTATTAATATCATCGATACTACGATCCTTTATGATGCAGATAATAAGACTTATTACAGATATTCCACATCTGACTGGAATACGGTTGTCGATAAGGCGACTGATCTAAACGGAGAGTGGGACCGCATTATCAGCAGAGGCAAGAGCACGGCAGCCGGCCTTGGTGATTCCAATGGCATCGAAGGATTGACAGCCTACCAGCTGCCGGATGGCAGATTCTGCGTTATGGGCGATCATAGCGGATATAAGGCATATGTTACGGATGATCTGGCAAATGCAAAATATACCAGTGTGAAATCCACCTTTGATTCTACCTTCCGTCATGGTACGGTGGTACGTTTGTCTGCAACAGAAGAAGAGAAGGTTCTGGCAGCGTTCCCGAATCTGAATGAAGCAGGCGGTGAGACTCCGACATCGAACCATCCGAAGGCAGATGCAACCGGATTGTTCTACAGTCAGGATTTTGAGGGAGCAGAGGATACTTACCTTGCGAAAAAGGGAAATGCGAAGGTTACAGCAGAAGGCGACAATCATGTGCTTTCACTGGATGGAAGCAATGGCGCTTATGCAGAGCTTCCGGAGGGCTGGTTTGACGGTATGAACACCGCGACGATCTCATTCGATGTTAAGACGAATATGGCATCCGGCAATTTCTTTACCTTAGCGATCGGACAGGATAATCAGCAGTATATGTTCTTAAGAACAAGAGCGTCAGAATTCTATACGGCACTTACCACCGGAAGCTATCAGGCAGAATCCAGTGCAACCGCATCCTTAGGTGCTTCTGCTGAAGGCAAGTGGAAAAATGTCGCACTTGTATTTGACGAGAATAAATTAAATGTTTATGTAGACGGCGTCCTGGAGGCTTCCAATGAGTCTCTTGGCACGAAGCTTGGCGATCTGGGAGCAGATGTGAAGACTTATCTTGGTCGTTCCTTCTATTCCGGAGATGCATACTTTAACGGCGCTTATGATAATATTAAGATTTATGAGAAGGCTCTGACACAGGATGAGATCGTGGAAGCCAATAACCTGAAGCTTCCGATGATCGCGAGCCTGACAGGTAAGAAGATCGTAGCGATCAAGACAGATATCGATGAGGAGGCAGGCACGATCACCTGGTATGTCAGCCGCAACAATTCCAAAGCGGATCTGAAAGAAGCATCTGTTTCCGTAAAACTGAACAAGGGATTTGAACTGGTTAGTCCGCTTGAACAATCTTATGACCTGAGTGATGATTTCTCCTTTGCGGTTAAGACAGCCGACGGAGAAAAGAAATTTACGGTTAAGACAGTGCTGTGCAACAATCCGGCGCTCCCGGACAGATTTGCGGATCCTGATGTGGATGCATTCAACGGCAAATATTATATCTATCCGACAACGGACGGATTTGCAGGCTGGAGCGGATATCAGTTCCATGTGTTCTCATCCGAGGATCTGGTGGACTGGACCGATGAAGGTGTGATCGTAGACTTAAAGGCAAATACCGATGAAGAAGCAGGCGTGAATGAGAAAGGTGTACAGATCGCAGCAGTTCCGTGGTCAGACGGAAGTGCATGGGCACCTACGATCGAAGAAAAAGATGGTAAGTATTATTTCTACTTCTGTGCTAATGATAAGAAAGCAAATTCCAAAGCGATCGGTGTCGCATGGGCAGATCAGCCGGAGGGACCGTTTACCGTAGCGGATGAGCCGCTTGTGACTATGGCAAAATGCCAGGCAGCAGGCATCAGCATGGGACAGACCATTGACCCTTCAATCTTTACAGAGGATGACGGGACTTCTTACATGCTGTTTGGTAATGGAAAGGCTGCGATCGTTGAACTGAATGATGACATGATCAGTCTGAGAGAAGGCACCATGAAGAACTTAAATGGAGCAACGGATTTCAGAGAGGCGATCACGGTTACCAAGAGAGAAGGTAAATATCACTTTACCTGGTCCTGTGATGATACGGGAAGCGAGAACTACAGCATTAACTATGGTGTATCGGATGACCTCTATGGACCGATCAGCTTCCGTGAGAAGATCCTTGCAAAGGATAAATCCATGGATATTTTGGGAACGGGACATCACAGCATTTTACATGTTCCGGATACCGATGATTATTACATTGTATACCATCGTTTCTGGACACCGCTCGGTCAGCCGTTGAACGGCGGTCTCGGCAACAACAGGGAGACCTGTATCGATAAGCTGGAGTTTGATGAAGACGGTTACATGAAGAAAGTAACGCCGACGTTAGAGGGTATTATGGAATACCAGACCTATGGCGCGACCAAAGAAGCGGATGAGAAGGCAGTCAAAGAAGTACAGGATGCGATTGCAAAGATCGGCACGGTAACAGCTTCGGATGCAAGCAAAACCGCGATCGAAAAAGCAAAAGCAGCTTATGAGGCTCTTTCCGAAAGAGAAAAATCCGAAGTGCCGGTTTCTGCAGTTGCGAAACTGGAAGCAGCTCAGAATCTGTACGAGAAATTAAAGGCAGCAGAGGCTAAACCGCAGCCGCAGCCACAGCCTGCTCCTTCCGCACCGGCGGCAAAACCGGATGTGAAAGGCACCATCATCGCTTCCGGCACAAACAGCTTCGTGGTTACGGATGCTTCTGCAGCATCACCGGAGGTTGCTTATAAGCAGACGACAGACAAAAAAGCGAAGAAAGTATCGATTCCCGCAACGATCATCAAGAATGGCATTACCTATAAGGTAACGGGAATTGCAGACAATGCATTTAAGAAAAATAAGAAAGTGACTTCCGTTACAATCCCGGCAGGCGTGAAGAAGATCGGAAAGAATGCTTTTGCAGGATGTACTTCCCTTAAGAAAGTTACAATTCCTGCAGGAGTAACAGAGATCGGTGCCAATGCATTTAAGGGATGTAAGAACTTAAAGAGCATCAACATCAAAGCGACGGCACTGAAGAAGGTCGGCAAGAATGCATTCAAGGGCATCCACGCAAAAGCGACCATTAAAGTACCGAAGAGTCAGAAAAAGAACTATACGAAGTTACTCAAGAAGAAAGGTCAGGCAGCGACTGTTAAAATCAAATAAAAACGGGCAGGCTGTTTGAACAGAGAATAGTGGCGGCCGGGGGATTCTCCGGCCGCTATTTTTGACAAATCACTTCACAAAAAAGGAGAAAAATAGTATAATTTAATCAACTACGGGTGAGAGTTCTCAACAAAATGATGTCTGTACGATATCTGATCTCAATAGAGCTTCGGAAGAATGGATTTTTTAACAGGAGGCGAAGCCGGAGAAATGTACAGACTACACAAAAAGAAAGGGAGGCATAAGAATGAGAAAACAGCTCAAACGAACATTATTAGGGTTGCTGGGTCTGGCAATGGCAGTGACCATGATGCCGCAGACGGCATTGGTTACGAAAGCGGATCTGACACCGGGGGCACAGGAGGTGCCGAAACAGATTACAGCCGATCGCGACAGCGACAATGTGCTTTTACAGTTTTCCTTTGACGATGAAACCAACGGGTTAAAAGGCGGACTGGCAAAGGGAACCAATCATGGAGCAAAGATTGCGAATGGATTTGCTTATTTTGAAGGCAATGCCTATATTGAAGCAACAAAAGAAGATGACAGCAGCCTTTTGGCAGGCAAAGATGAGATTACGATCTCTTACCTGAGTAAGACACAGGCTACAGCGGTAGCAAGCGGGTGGACATTCTTCGCAGCATCTTCGAATGCGGCACAGAGCTATCAGGCAGAGCATTATCTGGCTGTGATCGATCAGCCGTCGTCCATTACGATCGAGCGTTACAATGGTGGCGCAAGAGCGGCTACAGCAGTGGGAAACGGTACTTATAAAGACTGGAAAAATGTCGTTGTGACCATCACGGAGGATAATACCGTGATTTATGTAGATGGTGTCAAGAAAGGGGAAAAGAGCAGTCCGTACAAACTTTCTGATATTCTGGGGAACAATGGTATTTTACAGTTTGGTAAAGCCAACTGGGGCAGTGGCGAGTTTTATCGGGGATATCTGGATGAGGTTACCATTTATGATAAGGTTCTGACACAGGATGAGATTACGGCAGAGTATGAGGAGAAGATCCTCAATGCAGTGAAAAATGAAGTGGATCTTGGTGACCTTTCTGCGGTGAAAGAGAATCTGTCCCTTCCTGCAACTGTCGGCGATTACAGTATCACCTGGGAATCATCCGATACGGCTGTTATTTCCAATACCGGCGAAGTAACCAGACCGGAAGCAGATAAAGAAGTTGTTTTGACTGCTACGATCGCAAAAGGTGAGAAGCAGATCACGAAGGAATTCAAGGCAACCGTCAAGGCTCTGAATGCTCAGGTACAGTTTGACGAAGCTATGGAAGCATTAAATGTGACGGCAACCGGTATGGAAGATAAGATCGATCTCCCGAAGGATCTTGGATTTGAAGGTTCTTCGATCACATGGGAGTCCAGTGATCCGGAAACGGTGAAGACAGACGGTACTGTGGTAAGACCGGCTGTAGGAGAAGCGGACAAGAAAGTGACACTGACAGCAACAGTGACTTATAAAGACGGCGGGACTGATCTATCGGAAGTTAAGACCTTCGAAGTAGTGATCCGTGCACAAAGCTATGGTTCTGTGATCGCTTACACGAGAACAGATGAGGCGAACGGTCTTGGCAAGAGCCTGCATCTTGCATACAGTAAGGACGGAAAAGAATTTACTGCACTCAATTCCAATACCGGTATCTGCTTTGCAAACAATAAAGGCGGAAGCAAGAATTCTAATCCTAAGACGATCGATGCTCCGTATATTTTCCGTAAGGCAGACGGTACCTACGGTATGGTTTCCAGAAGCGGCAGCAATGCAAAGACAATCTATGTTTGGGATTCCGAGGACCTGATCAATTTCAAAAATGAAAGAACGATAGCGACAAGTGTCGCAGTAAAGAACGGCCCGTCCTGCGAGTATAACGCGGCAGAAGACATTTATGAGATCATCTGGGGCGGTTCTGACGGAAAAGTATATAAGACAACGACCAAGAACCTGAAGACGGCGATTTCTACAGAAGAAACAACAGAGGAAGTTTCTTATGCAAAGCTGGATAATGCAGTACTTCCGAAGGGTGCTTCCGTCACCAATTTGATGGGACTGAGCAAGGTTGAGTTTGACCGTGTTGTCAACAAACTGGATGTCGTAAGAAATATCGCATTGGAAGAAGTAAAAGCAGAGACTGCGGTTTCCTCCAAAATAGAGCTTCCGAAGACGATCAAAGCTTCTTACAGCGATGGCTCCGAGAAGGATGTCATTGTTAATTGGGATATGAGCAGTGTTGATTTTGATAAAGCCGGTACTTATGAAGTGAAAGGCAAATTGAAACAGACCGAGTACGAGAATCCGTTTATCGAACAGAGAGCAGATCCCTGCATCTTAAAAGGAAATGATGGTTACTATTATTTCACGGCATCCTATCCGATGCTTGGCGGCAGTGATCAAAACGGATATGATAAGGTCGTATTAAGACAGTCTGAGACTTTGGAAGGACTTGCGGATGCGGAAGAAATCACAATTTTTGACTGTGATAATGTAGCAGGTGAAAATCGTTATGTCTGGGCACCGGAGATCCGTCTGGTAGATGACAATTATTATGTATTTTATACCTCAAGTATTGATAACAGCGTCTGGAGCATTCGCCCTCATGTGTTGAAATGTACGGATCCTGAGAATATTATGGATCCGGATTCCTGGGAGCCTATGGGACGTATGAAGGCTGTACAGGGTGATTCCACAGCATTTAGCGGATTTTCGCTGGATATGACGGTATTCGAAAATGAAGGAAGCTGGTATGTGATCTGGGCACAGACAGATGGATTTTCTTCACTTTGGATCGCCGAGATCGATCCGGAGCAGCCGAATCAGTGTATCTCCAAATGTACAAAGATCAGTGTGCCGGAGTATGCATGGGAGCGTATCGTAGAGAACGTGGACGAGGGACCGAGTATCATTAAGAACGGCGATAAGATCTATTGTGCATTCTCGGCAGCAGGTACCGGAGTGGAGTATTGTATCGGACTTTTATCAGCAGATAAAGATGACGATCTTCTGGATGCAAAGAGCTGGGTAAAACAGGGATATCCTGTGCTGAGTTCTGCGGATGTGCCGGGAGAATACGGACCGGGACATAACTCCTTTACGGTAGATGAAGACGGCAATGATATCTTTGTATACCATGCAAGAGGTCAGGAATGTTATGAAGGGAAGTGCGCTTGGCATAGTGCGGGCTCCTTATATGATCCCTGTCGTGATGCGCGTATCAAACGTGTTCACTGGGCAGCAGATGGTTCACCGATCTTAAAGATGACCTACGAAGAAGAGCTGATGACTACCAAAGTGACCGCAACAGTAGTGGTTAAGGAAAAAGAAACTCCGGGACCGGCACCTGATGATAAGCCGGCACCGACACCGACGCCCGGAGATAAGCCGGCACCGACACCGGTACAGAGTGTTCCGGATAAAGTGGGGACCGCATTAACAGCTGCAGACGGAACGACTTATACCGTAACCAATGCATCTGCAGCTTCACCGGAGGTTGCTTATACCAAGAATCCGAACAAGGCTGCCAAGAAAGTGGCAGTTCCTGCGACGCTTACCGTGAAAGGTGTTACTTACAAAGTAACTTCTATCGGCAAGAATGCATTCAAGGATAATAAGAAACTGAAGAGCGTGACGATTCCGGAAGGTGTGAAGACGATCGGTGCAAATGCATTTAAGGGCGCTAAGAACTTAAAGACGATCAAGATCAAATCCACCGTTTTAAAGAAGGTTGGAAAGAATGCTTTCAAGGGGATTCATGCGAAAGCAACGATCAAAGTTCCGAAGAAACAGAAAAAAGCATATGGAAAGATCCTGAAGAAAAAAGGTCAGGCTTCTACCGTTAAGATTAAATAATGGAACCGTTTCAAGTGAACGGAAAATAGAAACAGCCGGGAAATGAGTGTTAAACTCATTTCCCGGCTGTTTTGTTTCGGACAAAACCGAATTGTCGAAGACATAAGTGATCCGCATTTTTTATGCATTTTACGGGATAAAATGCAAATGACGCACAGTACGCGGGATGGTATGAAAACCGGAGCGTTCTATAATAGAATGCGTATAAAAATGAAAGAATCAGAAATAATAAAAAACAGGTATCATTGATCCGGTGTAAACTTAACAGTGAGTACAGAATCAGGATGCCCAAAAAAGAGAAGGCGGTGATCATATGTCAGAATTGTCAGAAAAAGAATTATCGGCAGTCAATGACTTGCTGAACGAAGAACAGTTATTGGTAAAGAAATTTAAAATGCTTGCATCCCACACACAGGATGGAGAGATCCGTTCCAAATTCGAGGAGATATCCGGAAAACATCAGAAACATTTTGATATGCTGTACAAACAGCTTGGATGATGCGACAGCTTTATTGAATGTACAGAAGGATAATAAAAGAAGCTCCGGTTAAGGGAATACCGGGCAGAAAAAAACAGAAATGCTGTAAAACAGAATGTTAAGGAGATGGGAAAATGAATCAGATCTATTCGGACAAGGAAGTATTGGGCGATGCACTCACGGCGGAGAAGACATCCACCGGAGTCTATAATAATTTTGCGAATGAGTGTGCGCATGATGATATCCGCAAAGTGATGTTAAAGATCTTAGATGAGGAGCACACGATTCAGAGAGACGTCTTTGATATCATGCATGCAAAAGGATTTTACCCGACGCCGCAGGCTGACGGGCGCAAGATCGACGAGGCCAGACAGAAATACTCCTGTGGCGCTGTGGCGCTTTAACCTGCATAACGAATATTACGGCAGTCTTATCAAGCCTTCTCCGGATAACGGGGAAGGCCTGATTTGCGTTACAAGCCAGCCGGGCGCAGGTTATCCCTGTATAGACCTGTATCTGATGACGAGACGACAATCGGGTGTTACGGTCTTTCCTTTATTTGCTGCACCATCTACCGCTTGCGCCGCAAGGCAACACCAGACCGTTTGAGGAAACGGGTAATCCGATCTCCTCTGCCTCCACATGTCCCTGAAACCGCGATGCGATAGCGGAATGGATCATATAAGAAAGAACAGCCGGCTGCAAACCGGTGGTGTAGGAGTTGATCAAAAAGAAAATGGAATCCTCCGAAAGTAACTGCGCGGTCAGCCGGATAAAAGGATAAATGGACTCTTCCATTTTCCAGATCTCGCCCTTGGGGCCTCTTCCGTAAGAGGGAGGATCCATGATGATCCCGTCATAATGATTCCCGCGTCTTATCTCGCGCTCTACGAATTTTACACAGTCATCGACCAGCCATCGGATCGGGGCATCTTTTAAACCGCTGGCGACGGCGTTTTCCTTTGCCCAGTTTACCATCCCCTTGGAAGCGTCCACATGTGTGACTGCAGCACCTGCTTTGGCGGCGGAGATGGTGGCACCTCCCGTGTAGGCGAACAGATTCAGTATTTTTACCGGGCGTCCGGCTGACTGAATCTTTTGGGCACACCAGTCCCAGTTCACAGCCTGCTCCGGGAACAATCCGGTGTGCTTGAAACTGAACGGTTTCAGATGAAACGTCAGGTCGCGGTAATGAATGCTCCATTCTTCCGGGAGATCAAAAAACTCCCACTCACCGCCGCCTTTACTGCTGCGGTGATAATGCCCGTTCCTATTTTCCCAGCCCTTGTGTTTTTTGGGGGTGTCCCAGATCACCTGCGGATCCGGGCGCACCAAAAGATAATCGCCCCATCTTTCCAGCTTTTCTCCGCCGGATGTGTCTATCACTTCATAATCTTTCCAGTTATCTGCGATCCACATAGAAATTCTCCTGTACCTCATTTTTTATTGTTTCAGTAATAATCATGAATAATGACATTCGATGATAAAAGAATACAAATAGTATAGCATGAATCCGCAAAGAACGCCAAAAATTTTTTGGCTTGCGAAAACTTTAACACTGTGTTAAAGTAAAGGGCGAAAGTGTTAATAATCGTGATACTACCCATATTAAAGGAGGGAAACCATGACTGCAACAAACATTTGTATCCTGATCTCCATAATCGCGTATCTGATACTGGTGCTGGGCATCGGTGTCGCCTTTATGAAGAAGAATGAAACGGCCGATGATTTTTATCTGGGAGGAAGAAAGCTTGGACCGTTTGTGACTGCCATGAGTGCAGAGGCTTCCGATATGAGCAGCTATCTTCTGATGGGGCTGCCGGGGCTTGCATATGCCACGGGACTGGCCGATGTGACCTGGACAGCGATCGGACTTGCGGCAGGGACCTATTTAAACTGGCTGCTGGTAGCCAAGAAACTGAGACGCTACAGTGTGGAGGCCGGGAATGCTGTGACGGTACCGGCATTTTTTGTAAACCGTTATCGTGACCGGAAGAAGATTACCGGCATCATAGCAGCGCTTGTGATCATTATTTTCTTTGTTCCTTATACGGCATCCGGATTTGCGGCCTGCGGGAAATTATTTTCGACTTTGTTTGGAGTGGATTATTTTACGGCGATGATCATCAGCGCCGTAGTGATCGTAACATATACAACGATGGGAGGATTTCTGGCGGCCAGTACTTCGGACTTTATTCAGAGTATTGTTATGACCTTTGCCATAATCATCGTGGTCGGGTATGGTACGATCAAGGCCGGAGGTCCGGAAAGCGTGATCGATAATGCACAGTCTTTGGCGGGATATTTTACGATGAGCGCAACGCATGTGGCGGAAACGAATGAAGCGGCACCTTATGGATTTTTGACGATCATATCCACACTTGCATGGGGGCTGGGTTATTTTGGTATGCCGCATATTTTACTGCGGTTTATGGCTTCGAAAGATTCCAAGCAGCTGACGCTCTCCAGAAGGATTGCCAGCGTCTGGGTGGTGATATCCATGGGAGTGGCGATTGCGATCGGTATTGTCGGCAATGCCATGACAAAAAAAGGAGTAATCCCTGCTGTGGAGGATCCGGAAAAGATCCTTATTTATATAGCACAGCTCATTGCATCCCACGGTGTGGCGGCAGCACTTGTGGCAGGAGTGATCCTGGCGGGAATTCTGGCTGCGACAATGTCTACAGCGGATTCCCAGCTTCTGGCTGCTTCCTCAAGTGCCTCGCAGGATATCCTGAAAAATGTTTTCTGGAAAGATATGTCCGATACGGCGGGGATCGTCGTGGCGCGTGTGACGGTTCTTGTGATTTCCCTGATCGGTGTGTTTATTGCTAAAAATCCGGACAGTTCCGTGTTCTCCATCGTATCCTTTGCATGGGCAGGATTTGGCGCGGCGTTCGGACCGGCAATGTTATTCTCGCTCTTTTGGAAAAGAACCAATCTTCCCGGGATCGTTGCCGGAATGGTAAGCGGCGGCGTGATGATATTTATATGGAAGTTTCTTGTTCGTCCTGTTGGTGGTATATGGAATATTTATGAACTGCTCCCGGCATTTATCGTATCCGCGTTGTGCATCCTGGTCGTAAGTCTTCTGACCGGGGAACCGGACCGGGAGATCGTGGAAGAGTTTGAACGCGTCAAAGTGATGACGGACGGCTTGTCTTAAACGGCAGAAAAAGACGCAAATAATTACGGATCAAATATGTGGTGTGTTATACCGATAAGCATGATGTCGGGGTTAAAACCCGATATCCGGATATCATAAGCATACTGCATATTTGATAACCGTTGGCTGATGAAAAGCAGAATCTATCAAAAATGGAAACAAGTAAATAGTTACAACAATTCCGGACATTTCCAAAAATCTTTGTGAAATATTTTCTTGCAGATTTCTCTTGCAAAATCCCGACACCTTCTGTATAATGTTAATTGCTGTGGCATGATAGCGATGAAGCGTGAGGTTGCTGTGGTAACACAGGTTTTCCGTGGAGCGAATGTCAAGTTAGGAAACTGACGACAAGTCACTGTACCAATTAAAACGTCTGCCGGGAGGCAGAAACAACGTGTGAAAGTCAAGGACACACACGGGAGAGTGTACAGTCACCGCTTGTCGTACTTACAAACAAAAGTGCGAAAAGGAGGCGACTTTTTTTATGGCTAATCAGCAGGTAATGAGAATTACATTGAAAGCCTACGATCATCAGTTGGTTGATGCATCTGCAAAAAAAATCATTGAAACAGTGAAGAAGAACGGTTCTCAGGTGAGTGGTCCTGTACCGCTTCCGACCAAGAAGGAAGTTGTTACGATCTTAAGAGCGACTCACAAGTACAAAGATTCCAGAGAACAGTTCGAGCAGAGAACGCATAAGAGACTGATCGATGTACTTGCGCCGACAGCCAAGACTGTTGATGCATTACAGAGACTTGAGATGCCTGCAGGTGTTTACATCGGCATCAAAATGAAAAACAACTAAGTACAAAATCACAGATTAGATCCTTATGATGAGGTTGATATAGAAGTAACTTAACCCGGTTCCACTTATATTTGCCCGGATCTAGTATGAACGGCGAGGGCGACCGATGACCCGTTCCGCTGTAGAAACAAGGAGGTAAAACAATGAAGAAAGCTATTTTAGCAACAAAAGTCGGAATGACTCAAATCTTCAACGAAGACGGAACATTGATTCCTGTTACCGTACTTCAGGCAGGACCTTGTGTTGTAACTCAGGTTAAGACCGTTGAAAATGATGGTTACAGCGCAGTTCAGGTAGGTTTTGTTGACAAGAAAGAAAAGGTCATCAGCAAAGATGCTGGTGGAAGCAAGAAGGTTGCACACAGACACGGTGTGAACAAACCTTTAAAGGGACACTTTGATAAGGCTGGCGTTTCCGCTAAGAGATATGTCAGAGAGTTCAAGTTTGAGAATGCAGAAGAGTACACACTTGCACAGGAGATCAAAGCTGATATCTTTGCAGAAGGTGACAAGATCGATGCTTCCGCTATCTCAAAGGGAAAAGGCTTCCAGGGTGCGATCAAGAGACTTGGCCAGCACAGAGGACCTATGAAGCACGGTTCCAAATTCCATCGTCACCAGGGTTCCAACGGTGCATGTTCTTCACCGTCCAGAGTATTTAAAGGAAAAGGAATGCCCGGACATATGGGATGCAAGAAGGTTACAGTACAGAACCTTGAAGTGGTAAGAGTAGATGCTGAGAAGAACTTACTTTTAGTAAAAGGTGCTGTTCCGGGACCCAAGAAAGCTTTAGTAACCATCAAAGAGACAACGAAGGTTGAAGCTTAAGACAGGAAAGGAGGACCACACAGATGGCAAACGTATCTGTTTATAATATGGAAGGCAACGAAGTTGGTACGATTGACTTAAACGATGCGGTATTCGGTGTTGAAGTAAACGAACATCTGGTACACATGGCAGTTGTACAGCAGCTTGCAAACAATCGTCAGGGAACGCAGAAGGCAAAAACACGTTCTGAAGTATCCGGCGGTGGTAAGAAACCTTGGAGACAGAAAGGAACCGGTCATGCAAGACAGGGTTCGACCAGAGCTCCGCAGTGGACAGGAGGCGGTGTTGTATTCGCACCCGTACCGAGAGATTACTCTTTCAAATTAAACAAAAAAGAAAAGAGAGCAGCTCTTAAGTCTGCACTGACAAGCAAAGTTCAGGACAACAAACTTGTTGTTGTGGATGAGCTGAAATTCGATGAGATCAAGACAAAGAATTTCAAGAACGTTATGAACAACTTAAAAGTTGAGAAGGGTCTTGTGATTCTTGCAGATAACGATGAAAACGTAGTAATGTCAGCAAGAAATCTTGCAGAGATCGATACGACTCTTACGAATCAGATCAATGTATATGACATTATGAAGGCTAAGACAGTCGTTCTGACAAAGGACGCTGTTGCGAAGATTGAGGAGGTGTACGCATAATGGCAGCAATCCAGTATTATGATGTCATCCTCAAACCGGTTGTAACGGAAAAGAGTATGGCTGGCATGTCTGACAAGAAATACACATTTCTTGTTCATCCGGAAGCAAACAAGAGCATGATCAAAGAGGCAGTCGAGAAAATGTTCGACGGCGCAAAGGTGAAAAAAGTAAATACCATGAACTGCGAAGGCAAGAAGAAAAGACGCGGAATGGTAGTTGGTAAGACTGCAAAGACGAAGAAAGCGATCGTATGGCTGACGGAAGACAGCAAGGATATCGAGATTTTTGCAGGACTGTAAAAGAGTTCCAAGATGATTCAAAACTATTTGGAATGGTAAATGAAAGGAGATACAACAATGGGAATTAAGACATATAACCCATATACACCCTCCAGAAGAAATATGACCGGATCCGATTTCTCAGAAATCACCAAGACGACTCCAGAGAAGTCACTTTGTACTTCCCTTAAGAAAAATGCCGGTCGTAACAATCAGGGTAAGATTACCGTAAGACATCATGGCGGCGGTAACAGAAGAAAATACAGACAGATCGATTTCAAGAGATATAAAGACGGTATTCCGGCTACTGTGATCGGTATCGAGTACGACCCGAACAGAACAGCAAATATCGCACTGATCTGCTATGCGGACGGCGAGAAGGCTTACATCCTTGCTCCGGCAGGATTAAAAGATGGCATGACTGTTATGAACGGTGCAGACGCCGAAGTGAAAGTCGGCAACTGCTTACCGCTTGCAAATATCCCGGTTGGTACACAGCTTCACAACATCGAGCTTTATCCGGGTAAGGGCGGACAGCTGGTTCGTTCTGCAGGCAACAGCGCACAGCTTATGGCAAAAGAAGGAAAGTACGCAACCTTACGTCTTCCTTCCGGCGAGATGAGAATGGTTCCGATCATCTGTCGTGCAACGATCGGTGTTATCGGAAATGGCGATCACAACCTGATTAATATCGGTAAAGCAGGACGTAAACGTCACATGGGTATTCGTCCTACTGTCCGCGGTTCTGTTATGAACCCGAATGACCATCCGCACGGTGGTGGTGAAGGAAGGGCTCCGATCGGACGTCCGGGTCCTTGTACACCGTGGGGCAAACCTGCTCTTGGTCTTAAGACACGTAAGAAGAAAAAAGCTTCTAACAAGCTGATCGTAAGACGCAGAGACGGTAGAGCAATCAAATAGGATATTGATTAAGGAGGAATAACAGATGGCTAGATCATTGAAAAAAGGACCATTTGCAGATGCAAGTTTACTGAAAAAAGTGGATGCCATGAATGCATCAGGACAGAAACAGGTCATCAAGACATGGTCCCGTCGTTCCACAATTTTCCCTTCTTTTGTGGGGCATACAATCGCCGTACATGATGGCAGAAAACATGTACCGGTATATGTGACAGAAGACATGGTTGGACATAAGCTCGGTGAGTTTGTTGCAACCAGAACTTATAGAGGACATGGAAAAGACGAGAAGAAATCCAGAGTGAGATAATTTTGAAAGGAGGTTTTATCCATGGCGAAAGGACATAGATCCCAAATCAAGAGAGAAAGAAATGCAAATAAGGATACAAGACCCAGCGCAAAATTATCTTACGCAAGAGTATCCGTTCAGAAAGCATGTTTCGTATTAGATGCCATCAGAGGCAAAGATGTTACAACAGCATTAGGAATCTTAGAGTACAATCCGAGATACGCTTCAAGCCTGGTTAAGAAGTTGTTGCAGTCAGCGATCGCAAATGCTGAGAACAACAATGGCATGAATGCAGATAACCTTTACATTGCAGAGTGTTATGCAAATAAGGGACCGACAATGAAAAGAGTGAAACCAAGAGCACAGGGCAGGGCTTACAGAATCGAAAAGAGAATGAGCCACATTACAATCGTGCTTGACGAGAGATAGGAGGAAGAATATGGGACAGAAAGTGAATCCTCATGGACTGAGAGTCGGTATCATCAAGGACTGGGATTCCAGATGGTACGCAGAAGATGAGTTCGCGGACTTTTTGGTAGAAGATTATAACATCAGAACTTTCTTAAAGAAGAAATTATACAGCGCGGGCGTTGCTAAGATCGAGATCGAGAGAGCATCTGACCGTGTGAAAGTTATCATCTATACAGCAAAACCCGGTGTGGTAATCGGTAAGGGCGGCGCTGAGATCGAAGTAACCAAGAAAGAACTTTCCAAGTTGACAGACAAGAAAGTTTTGGTTGACATCAAAGAAATCAAGAGACCGGATAAGGATGCACAGCTTGTTGCAGAGAACATTGCACAGCAGCTTGAGAACCGTGTATCTTTCAGACGTGCTATGAAGTCCTGCATGGGCAGAACCATGAAGGCAGGTGCAGAAGGAATCAAGGCTTCTGTATCAGGACGTCTCGGTGGTGCAGATATGGCACGTACAGAGTTCTACAGCGAGGGTACGATCCCGCTTCAGACACTTAGAGCAGATATTGACTATGGTTTCGCTGAGGCAGACACAACATATGGCAAAGTTGGCGTAAAGGTTTGGGTCTACAAAGGCGAGGTACTTCCTACTAAAGGAAATCAGGAAGGGAGCGATAAATAATGTTAATGCCGAAAAGAGTAAAACGTCGTAAACAGTTCCGCGGAACGATGAGAGGAAAAGCATCCAGAGGAAACACAATTGCTTACGGCGAATATGGTATCGTGGCTATGGAGCCATGCTGGATTAAGTCTAATCAGATCGAAGCAGCCCGTGTTGCTATGACTCGTCATATCAAACGTGGTGGTAAAGTTTGGATCAAGATCTTCCCGGATAAGCCGGTCACCAATAAACCGGCAGAGACACGAATGGGTTCCGGAAAAGGTGCTCTTGAGTATTGGGTAGCTGTTGTTAAGCCGGGCCGTGTTATGTTTGAGATCGCCGGCGTACAGGAGGAAGTCGCAAGAGAAGCATTACGTCTTGCATCCCACAAGCTTCCCTGCAAATGTAAGATTGTTTCTAAAGCAGATTTGGAAGGCGGTGTATCAAATGAAAACGAATAAGTATGTAGAAGATTTAAAGGCAAAATCTGCTACAGAGTTAGCAGAAGAGTTAGTAGCTGCCAAGAAAGAACTTTTCAATTTGAGATTCCAAAATGCAACCAATCAGTTAGATAACACAAGCAGGATCAAGGAAGTAAGAAAGAACATTGCCAGAATCCAGACAGTTATCACTGAAAAAGCAAGAGTTGCAGAATAATTCTCGCACAGGAAGGAGAATAGAACGTGGAAGAAAGAAATTTAAGAAAAACCCGTACCGGTAAGGTAGTCAGCAATAAAATGCAGAAGACCATCGTTGTGGCAGTTCAGGATAATGTAAAGCATCCTTTGTACAACAAGATCGTTAAGAGAACTTACAAGTTGAAAGCTCACGACGAAGAGAATATCTGCAACATCGGTGATACGGTAAAAGTTATGGAGACAAGACCTCTTTCAAAAGATAAGAGATGGAGACTTGTAGAGATCATTGAGAAGGCTAGATAATGAATAAATAAAAGATAATCATGTTATCTGATTATTTGAAAGGAGAATTAGCATGGTACAACAGGAGACCAGACTTAAGGTTGCTGATAATACAGGTGCAAAAGAATTACTCTGCATCCGCGTTATGGGTGGATCTACAAGAAGATATGCAAGTATCGGCGATATCATCGTTGCTACGGTCAAAGATGCAACACCCGGTGGAGTTGTAAAAAAAGGCGATGTCGTAAAAGCCGTAGTTGTACGTACAGTAAAAGGCACTCGTCGTAAAGACGGTTCGTATATTAGATTTGATGAGAATGCTGCTGTTATTATCAAAGAGGATAAGACTCCGAGAGGAACACGTATCTTTGGACCAGTGGCAAGAGAGCTTCGTGATAAACAGTTTATGAAGATTGTTTCCTTAGCTCCCGAAGTATTATAGGAGGTGTTCCCATGGCAACTTGTAAGATTAAAAAAGGCGATAGCGTAAAAGTTATTACCGGTAAAGATAAAGGAAAAGAAGGCAAAGTAATCTCAGTTGACGCTAAGAACGCAAAAGTGACCGTTGAAGGTGTTAACATGGTTACCAAGCATACAAAACCTTCTGCTGCAAACCCGAATGGCGGCATCATCCAGAAGGAAGCTGCAATCGATATTTCTAATGTTATGTATGTTCATAAGGGAAAAACGACCAGAATCGGTTTCAAGGTAGAGAATGATAAAAAAGTACGTTTTGCGAAATCAACAGGCGACGTAATTGATTAATTTTAAGAGAGGAGGTCTAAATCCGTGAGTAGACTTAAAGATATGTATAAGAACGAAATCGTAGATGCCATGACGAAGAAGTTTGGTTATAAAAATATCATGGAAGTACCAAAACTTGACAAAATTGTAGTCAACATGGGTGTTGGTGAAGCAAAAGAGAATGCCAAAGTTTTGGAGGCGGCTGTTGCTGACATGGAGAAGATCACAGGTCAGAAAGCAGTTATCACAAAGGCAAAGAATTCCGTTGCGAACTTCAAGATCAGAGAAGGACAGTCCATCGGATGTAAGGTTACGCTTCGTGGAGAGAAGATGTACGAGTTTTTAGACAGACTTGTAAACCTTGCACTCCCTCGTGTACGTGACTTCAGAGGTGTAAATCCTAACGCATTTGATGGCAGAGGAAATTATGCTCTTGGTATCAAAGAGCAGATCATCTTCCCGGAGATTGAGTACGATAAGATTGATAAAGTCAGAGGTATGGATGTGATTGTTGTAACAACAGCCAAGACTGATGAGGAAGCTCGTGAGTTATTAACATTATTCAACATGCCGTTCACAAAATAAGGAGGTAAATTCATGGCTAAGACAGCAATGAAAATTAAACAGCAGCGTCCTGCTAAGTTCTCCACAAGAGAGTACACACGCTGCAGAATTTGTGGTCGTCCACACGCATATTTGAGAAAATACGGAATTTGCAGAATTTGCTTCCGTGAGTTAGCTTATAAAGGACAGATACCGGGCGTTAAGAAAGCCAGCTGGTAAGATTTGGAAGGAGGCAGTTTAAATGACAATGAGCGATCCCATTGCAGATATGCTTACAAGAATCCGTAATGCAAATACTGCAAAACATGATACAGTGGATGTACCTGCATCTAAGATGAAAATTGCTATTGCTGATATTCTGGTAGATGAAGGATATATTGCAAAATATGATTTGGTAGAAGACGGTAACTTCAAAACGATCCGCATCACCTTAAAATACGGTGTGGATAAGAACGATAAGATCATCACAGGTCTTAAAAGAATCTCTAAACCGGGTCTTCGTGTGTATGCAAACAAGGAAGAACTTCCGAAGGTTCTTGGCGGTCTTGGTATCGCGATCATCTCTACCAACAAGGGTGTTGTAACAGATAAGAAAGCAAGAGAGCTTGAAGTAGGCGGCGAAGTATTAGCTTTCGTATGGTAATCATAAATGGTACGATTCGGAATGTGAATACATTCTGAATCGATCCACATATATTTATAATTAGGAGGTACGGGCATGTCACGTATAGGAAGAATGCCAATCGCGATTCCGGCAGGTGTAACTGTGGATATTGCAGAAAATAACAAAGTGACTGTAAAAGGTCCCAAGGGTACTCTTGAGAGAGTATTACCGTCTGAGATGGAGATCAAAAAGGACGGAGAGACAGTAGTAGTATCAAGACCGAATGACTTAAAGAGAATGAAATCTTTACATGGTCTGACCAGAACACTGATCAACAACATGGTTGTAGGTGTTACAAACGGCTATGAGAAGAAGCTGGAAGTAAACGGTGTAGGTTACCGTGTACAGAAGCAGGGTAAGAAGATTGTATTATCCTTAGGATATTCTCATCCGGTAGAGATGGAAGATCCGGAAGGCATCGAGACTGTAGTGGAAGGTCAGAATGTCATCATCGTTAAGGGTATTGATAAAGAGAAAGTTGGCCAATTCGCAGCTGAGATCAGAGATAAGAGAAGACCGGAGCCTTACAAAGGTAAAGGTATTAAGTATGCTGATGAGACGATCAGACGTAAAGTTGGTAAGACTGGTAAGAAATAATAGATAAGGAGAGTATGATCATGGTTAAGAAAGAATCAAGACAGAAAGTTCGTGTAAAGAAACACAGTAGAATTCGTAACCGTATCAGTGGTACTGCTGAAAGACCGCGTTTGGCTGTGTTCAGAAGTAATAATCATATGTATGCTCAAATTATTGACGATACAGTTGGAAATACATTAGTTGCAGCTTCTACTCTTGAGAAAGACGTGAAAGCTGAACTGAAGAAAACCAATGACGTTGAAGCAGCAGCATATTTAGGAACTGTTATTGCTAAGAAGGCATTAGAGAAAGGTATCAATACAGTAGTCTTTGATAGAGGCGGCTTTATATACCAGGGCAAGATTGCAGCATTAGCAGACGCAGCCAGAGAAGCTGGCTTGGAATTTTAGGAAGGGAGAATAGACAACATGAAGCGTGCAATCATTGACACAACTAACATGGAACTGAATGAAAAAGTTGTATCCATTAAACGTGTAACCAAGGTTGTAAAAGGTGGACGTAACATGCGTTTTACAGCTTTAGTCGTAGTAGGTGACGGCAATGGTCATGTAGGTGCTGGTCTCGGAAAAGCAACTGAAATTCCAGAAGCAATCCGCAAAGGAAAAGAAGACGCTATCAAGAACTTGGTTTCCGTAGCACTGGATGAGAACAACAGTATCACACATGATAATATTGGTAAATTCGGAAGTGCATCCGTACTTCTTAAGAAGGCTTCACAGGGTACTGGTATCATCGCCGGTGGTCCTGCACGTATCGTATGCGAGCTGGCCGGCATCAAGAATATCCGTACAAAATCTTTGGGTTCTAACAATAAGCAGAACGTCGTTCTTGCAGCGATCGAGGGCTTAAGCCAGTTAAAGACTCCTGAAGAGGTTGCTAAGAAGCGTGGTAAGTCAGTAGACGAGATCATGGCTTAAGGAGGAAAATGAAATGGCAGACAAGATGATCAAAGTAACATTAGTGAAATCTACGATCGGTGCGATTCCGAAGCACAAAAAGACCGTAGAGGCACTTGGACTTAGAAAGTTAAACAAGACAGTGGAATTACCGGACAATGCTTCTACAAGAGGTATGGTACAGCAGGTAAGACACTTAGTTAAAGTTGAAGAAGCATAATATTTGAATGAAGGAGGTGTCACAATGGAATTATCGAATTTAAGACCCGCTGAAGGTTCAAAGCATAGTGGGAATTTTAGAAGAGGTCGTGGACACGGTTCAGGTAATGGTAAGACAGCCGGTAAGGGACATAAAGGTCAGAAGGCACGTTCAGGAGCACCCAGAATCGGTTTCGAAGGTGGTCAGATGCCTTTATACAGACGTATCCCGAAGAGAGGCTTTAAAAATCGCAATTCTTTAGAGATCGTTGCAATTAATTTATCTGCTTTAGAAAGATTTGAGGACGGAACAACCGTAGACGTTGAGAAGTTATTAGAGTCAGGCGTTATCAAAAATCCGCGCGACGGCGTAAAGATTCTTGGAAACGGAGAATTAACTAAGAAACTCGATGTGAAGGTAAATGCGTTCAGTGCATCTGCAAAAGAAAAGATCGAGGCTCTTGGTGGAACAGCAGAGGTGATCTAATGTTAACGACCTTAAAAAATGCTTTTAAATCGAAGGATATCCGCAACAGGATCCTTTTTACACTGGCTATGTTAGTTGTCATCCGTTTAGGATGTCAGCTGCCTGTGCCGGGCGTAAACAGAGAGAGCTTTACTGAGTGGTATGCAGCACAAACAGGTGATGCGTTTAACTTCTTTAATGCATTTACCGGTGGGTCATTCCTCAATATGTCCATTTTTGCGTTAAATATCACTCCTTATATTACATCTTCCATTATTATGCAGCTTTTAACGATTGCAATCCCGAAACTGGAAGAAATGCAGCGTGACGGCGAGGACGGAAGAAAGAAAATCGCTTCCATTACCCGCTACGTGACAGTTGCTCTTGCATTGATTGAAGCATCTGCAATGGCGATCGGTTTTGGAAGAAGCGGTTTGCTACAGCTTGATAATAAGGTATTAGATTATATCATGATCATTACTGCACTGACTGCGGGTAGTGCGGTTCTGATGTGGATCGGTGAGAGGATTACGGATAAGGGAATCGGAAACGGTATCTCTATCGTACTTACCATCAATATTATTTCCCGCGTACCTCAGGATCTGGCTAATCTCTATGAGCAGTTTGTTCAGAATGCAAAGAGTACAGCTTACGGAATTCTGGCAGCGATCGTGATCATTGCAATTATCCTTGGCATGATCGTTTTGGTTATCGTACTGAATGATGGTACAAGAAAAATTCCGGTTCAGTATGCGAAAAAACTTCAGGGAAGAAGAACAATCGGCGGACAGAGCTCTGTGATCCCGTTAAAGATCAATACAGCAGGTGTTATCCCGATCATCTTCGCATCCTCGCTGTTACAGTTCCCGATCGTTATCAGTCAGCTGTTTGGCGTTCAGTCAACAGGGGTCTGGGGAGAGATCCTGAACTATATGAATTCAAACTACTGGTGTAATCCCCAGCGTTTGAAATATACGATCGGTCTTGTTGTTTACATTGTATTGGTAGTATTCTTTGCATACTTCTATACTTCCATTACCTTTAATCCTATGGAAGTATCCAATAACATTAAGCAGCAGGGCGGATTTATTCCGGGAATCAGACCCGGAAAACCTACGACAGACTACTTACAGGGTATTCTGCGTTATATCATTTTCATCGGTGCCTGCGGACTGATCCTGGTGGCAGTACTTCCGTTCTTCTTTAACGGTGTATTTAATGCCAACGTTTCATTCGGTGGTACGAGCTTAATCATTATTGTCAGTGTTATCTTAGAGACAATCAAGCAGGTTGAGTCTTTGATGTTAGTTCGTAATTACAAGGGCTTTTTAAGCTAAAGATGATGTATAGATGACAATCATGGGACAGACGACTAGACGTTTTGTCCCATGTTGTATTACATGAAAAGGTTACGTTTTATAATATTAACAAAGCACAAAACACATCTATGAGAACGATAGTTAAGTGTGATAATGGAGGACAATGCAATGAAGATTATCATGTTAGGTGCACCCGGAGCAGGAAAGGGCACACAGGCAAAAATGATCGCTGATAAATACAGCGTACCCCATGTTTCCACCGGCGATATTTTCCGTGCGAACATCAAGAACGGAACGGAACTTGGTATGGAAGCAAAGAAATATATGGATGCAGGTCAGCTCGTACCGGATGAACTGACGGTTAAGATCCTGTTGGACAGAGTCGCACAGGATGACTGCAAGAACGGTTATGTATTAGATGGCTTCCCTCGTACCATCCCGCAGGCAGAAGTGCTTGACAATGCACTGAATGAACTTGGCGATAAGATCGATTATGCGATCAACGTGGATGTTCCGGATGAGAATATTGTCAAGAGAATGGGCGGAAGACGTGCATGCGTTTCCTGCGGAGCTACCTATCATATCGAACATGTGCCGCCGAAAAAAGAAGGCATTTGTGACAGATGCGGCAGCGAGTTGATCTTAAGAGATGATGATAAACCGGAAACGGTTAAAAACCGTTTGAATGTTTATCATGAACAGACACAACCTCTGATCGATTTCTATACAAATAAAGGCATTTTAAAGACAGTGGATGGAACCGTTGATATGAAAGATGTATTCAGTGCCATTGTCGGAATCTTGGGAGAGTAAGACTATGGCTGTATCAATTAAATCTGCCAGAGAAATAGAACTGATGAGAGAGTCCTGTAAACTTCTTGCAGATGTTTTCTATCACATGGAACAGGCTGTGAAGCCCGGAATTTCCACTTATGAGATCAATGAAGTAGGCGATAAACTGATCCGCAAGCATGGATGTATCCCGAATTTTTTAAACTACAATGGCTTTCCGGCGTCTATTTGCGTTTCCGTGAATGATGAAGTCGTACATGGAATACCGCGTAAGGATCATATTCTGCAGGAAGGTGATATTGTAAGTCTGGACGCCGGACTGATCTATAAAGGATATCACTCGGATATGGCAAGAACCTTTGGAGTCGGAGAAATATCAGAGGACGCAAAATTGCTGATCGAGCGTACCAGACAGAGCTTCTTTGAAGGGATCAGATATGCAAAGGCTGGCAATCATTTATATGATATTTCCAATGGTATCGATCATTACATCAAACAATTTGGATATGGGATCGTGATCGATCTTGTTGGGCATGGTATCGGTACAAAACTTCATGAGGATCCGCAGATTCCGAACTTTGCACAAAAAAAACGAGGACTGAAACTGTGCGCCGGTATGACTTTGGCCATTGAACCCATGATCAACATGGGGCGCAGTGATGTGGAGTGGCTGGATGATGACTGGACGGTTGTTACGGAAGACGGGTCATTATCAGCACATTATGAGAATACAGTACTGATCACAGACGGTGAACCGGAACTGCTGACTTTATATGAAGGATATTGAGAAAACATGATCTGATCAGCGTTTTCCTGAATCGGTTTGTATAAGAGAGGAATTTATGATAGGAAATCTGGTAAGCTCCAAGGCAGGGCATGATAAAGATAAGCGTTATATTATAATAGAAGAAACGGATGATTTCGTTTATCTGGCCGACGGCAAGACGCGTACTCTGGAATGTCCTAAGAAAAAACGGAAAAAACATATTCAGCCGATCTATAAATATGATACAAAGGATCTGGCTGAAAGGTTATGCCGTAAAGAAAGCGTGACAAACGAGGAGATCAAGCGTATCATCAAATTATCATTAGTAAAAGAAACGATGAAATAGAAAAACAGAGACTCATAACAGGAGGATTATATGTCAAAAGCAGATGTGATTGAAATTGAAGGAACCGTTGTAGAGAAGCTTCCGAATACGATGTTTCAGGTTGAACTGGAAAACGGTCATAAAGTATTGGCTCATATCAGTGGCAAGCTTCGTCAGAATTTTATCCGCATCCTTCCGGGAGACAGAGTGACATTAGAACTTTCGCCGTATGATCTGTCGAAAGGCAGGATCATCTGGAGAGACAAATAAAGACTTGAAAAGATTTTTTTTGGAGAGGGGTTGCATTTGCGCCCCTCTTGTGCTATAATTTGAAACGGTCTTTTTTGAAAGGAGGGTTTGAGATGAAAGTTAGATCATCCGTAAAACCAATTTGCGAAAAGTGCAAAATCATCAAGAGAAAAGGAAAGATCAGAGTAATCTGTGAGAATCCAAAACACAAACAGGTTCAGGGTTAATTCTACTTAACGACCACAGAATAACCGAACTTAAGCGGCTGACAGGATATGTCTCCGTCAGGCATATGCTGATTAAGATAATTTTACGTAGTGAGCCTACGCGGAATTACTTATTGATACCGAGAAGTATTGCTATTCGAGTATCGGAAAAACCGGTTTCTTAGCCGGTCGGGTGCTTTTGTGTTTGCGCCCCAATCAATTAGTAACAGCTCTACGGAGCAAAAAATGGATCTGTTCAGGGAATGAGTTCCTGGCAGACCACAGAAAACGGAGGAATTAAAAATGGCTCGTATTGCAGGTGTTGACTTACCTAGAGACAAACGTGTGGAGATCGGTCTTACTTATATCTACGGAATCGGCAGAGCAAGCTCTAACCGTATTCTGGCAGATGCTAAGGTAAATCCGGATACACGTTGTCGTGACTTAACTGATGAAGAGGTTAAGAGAATCAGTGAAGTGATCGATGAGACACAGGTTGTAGAAGGTGACCTTCGTCGTGAGATCGCACTGAACATTAAGAGATTACAGGAGATTGGATGCTACAGAGGTATCCGTCACAGAAAAGGACTTCCGGTTCGTGGTCAGAAGACCAAGACAAACGCAAGAACGCGTAAAGGTCCGAAGAGAACAGTAGCTAATAAGAAGAAATAAGTACAGGTAAACTAAGGAAGTGTTAAGAAAATTCTTGCAGTTCCGGCGCATATTAAAGAAAGTAGGTTAGTTTAATTATGGCTAAGAAAGTAGCAGCTAAAAAAGTTACAAAAAAGCGTGTAAAGAAAAACGTTGAACGGGGACAGGCACATATTCAGTCATCTTTCAATAATACGATCGTTACATTGACAGATACGGAAGGAAATGCACTTAGCTGGGCTAGTGCAGGTGGTCTTGGCTTTAGAGGTTCAAAGAAATCTACTCCATATGCAGCACAGATGGCAGCTGAAACAGCGACAAAGGCAGCATTGATTCATGGATTAAAGACAGTAGATGTATTTGTAAAAGGACCGGGCTCAGGACGTGAGGCAGCAATTCGTGCGCTTCAGGCATGCGGACTGGAAGTAACCAGCATCAGGGACGTAACACCGGTACCTCATAACGGATGCCGCCCGCCGAAACGTCGTCGTGTGTAATCGTTGTTTTCCTGAGAGAAAATAGAGTGTTAAAAACAATCGTTGGAAGAAAGCAAAGGAAATTGCTGTAAACAACAAAATTAGGAGGAAATTAGAATGGCAGTAAACAGAGTTCCTGTTTTAAAAAGATGCAGATCCCTTGGCTTAGAGCCGAGTTACTTAGGTTATGACAAGAAATCTAACCGTACCTTAAACAGAGCCAGCAGAAAGATGAGTGAGTATGGTCTTCAGTTAAGAGAGAAACAGAAAGCAAAATTCATCTATGGCGTATTGGAGAAACCTTTCAGAAACTACTATGAGAAGGCAGATCGTATGAAAGGTATGACAGGTTCCAACCTGATGATCCTTCTCGAGAGAAGATTAGACAATGTGATCTTCCGTCTTGGCTTCGCAAGAACCAGAAGAGAAGCAAGACAGGTTGTGGATCATAAGCATGTACTTGTAAACGGCAAGTGCGTAAACATTCCTTCCTATCTGATCAAAGCAGGTGACGTGATCGAGATCAGAGAGAAATCCAAGAGCCTTCAGAGATACAAAGATATCGTTGAGGTGACCGGAGGAAGACTGGTTCCGGAATGGCTGGATCAGGATTTAGAGAATTTAAAAGGAACTGTAAAAGAGCTTCCTACAAGAGATGTCATCGATGTTCCGGTAGATGAGATGCTTATCGTCGAGTTATATTCTAAATAATCAGGACGGGTAACATAGAAACGGCAAACAGTCATCCGACAAAGCGTCGGATGGCTGTAATGATAATTGTAAGGAGGGTATTACAGTGTTTGATTTTGAAAGACCTAACATTGAAGTTGTTGAAATCTCCGAAGACAAGAAATATGGTAGATTTGTTGTAGAGCCGTTGGAGAGAGGGTATGGCATCACACTTGGCAATTCATTAAGAAGAATCATGCTTTCATCCCTTCCGGGAGCTGCTGTTAGCCAGGTTAAGATTGAAGGTGTGCTTCACGAGTTCAGTTCGATCGCGGGAGTAAAGGAAGATGTGACTGAGATCGTTATGAATTTAAAGAGTCTTGCGATCCGCAATAGCAGCACGACAAATGAGCCTAAAACTGCATATATTGAATTTGAAGGCGAAGGTGTGGTAAGAGCATCGGATATCCAGGTGGATCAGGATATTGAGATCATCAATAAGGATCAGGTCATCGCTACCTTAAGCGGCGGCAAAGACAGCAAATTGTTTATGGAACTGACCATTACAAAGGGCAGAGGATATGTAAGCGCCGACAAGAACAAATCGGATGATTTACCGATTGGCGTGATTTCCGTAGATTCCATTTATACACCGATAGAGAGAGTGAACCTTACTGTAGAAAATACCCGTGTAGGCCAGGTTACCGATTACGATAAGCTTACATTAGATGTTTATACAAACGGAACATTAGCTCCCGATGAGGGTGTCAGCCTCGCAGCAAAAGTTCTGAGCGAGCATTTGGGACTGTTTGTGGATCTGTCTGAAAATGCTAAGAACGCAGAGGTTATGATCGATAAAGAAGAGAGCGGTAAAGAAAAAGTGCTTGAGATGAGCATTGATGAATTGGAGCTTTCTGTTCGTTCTTACAACTGTCTGAAGCGTGCAGGTATTAATACGGTTGAAGAATTAACTAACAGAACTTCCGAAGATATGATGAAAGTCCGTAATCTTGGACGTAAATCATTAGAGGAAGTGCTGCAGAAATTAAAAGAACTCGGTCTGGAGTTGAATCCCAGCGAGGAATAATCAGATTATGATTCACACATGGTGTGAACTGTAATATATGGGTGGCAGGCAGAATAAGACCAAAGAGCATTTGCCTGTGGATTCCAAAGTGGCAAACAATAATCACATTCGGTATGTAAGTCCAAAGAGCGAAGCCGGATGGTACCATGAATGGAGGATTTTAAAATGGCAAAGTACAGAAAACTTGGCAGAACATCATCACAGAGAAAAGCATTACTTAGAAATCAGGTAACGAATCTGTTATATCACGGCAAGATCGTTACAACTGAGGCAAAAGCGAAAGAAGTAAAGAAGATCGCAGAAGGTCTGATCGCTTTAGCTGTTAAGGAAAAAGATAACTTTGAGACAGTTACGATCACCGCTAAGGTTGCCCGTAAAGATGCAGACGGCAAGAGAGTAAAAGAAGTCGTAGACGGCAAGAAGAAAACTGTTTATGATGAAGTTGAGAAAGAGATCAAGAAAGATCTTCCGAGCAGACTTCATGCAAGACATCAGATGCTCAAAGTATTATATCCTGTTACCGAAGTTCCGAAAGAGAACAAAGGTAAGAAGAGAAATACCAAGGAAGTTGATCTGGTAGCAAAATTATTCGATGAGATCGCTCCGAAGTATGTTGACCGCAACGGTGGTTACACAAGAATCGTTAAGATCGGCCAGCGTAAAGGTGATGGTGCTTTAGAGGTGCTGTTAGAGTTAGTATAAAAATAATCAAGCCTACGGTTTATGCCGTAGGCTTTTTTCAAAGCCTTCCCCGGAAGGAAGGTGTCAGTGGGCGAGGGAAAAATGAAAAAAAGAATACCAATTCATCGATTCATCCTGCTGCTGTGTCTTATAGGAATCGTTTTGATCTGTGCTCTGCTACAAACAGTCGGTACGCCTTACGAAACAGAAAAACATCCCATGGAAACAGTAAAGGGGGAAGAACAGAACAGCGAAACGAAGAAAGAAACAGGTTATGGTCAGGATGAGACAGACGAAAACGATGGAAGTGCAGAAGAACAGAAACAGATATCGGTATCTGCAAACCAGTCTGACCTAAATTCAAATACAGGTATCAGGGAAAATGAGAATATAGTCAGTGAACAATCGCAGGAAGTACAGGATAATCGGTCTGAAGCGAACCGGGAAGAACACTTTGCCCTCACGCATATACCGGCACAGGATAGAGTCGTTTATCAGGAAGGCTTTTATTATGAGTCACTTACCGATGCGTTAAAAGAGCGTATCAACGGCTTATCTTATAAAGCGGACTGCACTGTGCCGTACGAGGAGCTGCGCTATGTAGCTGTAAAATTCTACGACTTTGATAATACAGAACAGATCGGCGAGATCGTATGCAACAAAATGATCGCGCAGGATCTGATAGAAATATTTTACGAATTGTATCAGAATCAATATCAGATCGATAAGATCCGACTGGTGGATGAATACGATGCAGATGATGATCGTTCCTGTGCAGACAATAATACCTCCTGTTTTAACTACAGGACTGTTCCGGGCAAGACGAAATTGTCCAATCATGCAAGGGGTCTGGCAATCGATATCAACCCTTTTCAGAATCCGTATATCACATATCCGGACGGACAGGTACATATTTCGCCAAAAGGGAGTGAAGCGTATGCCGAAAGAAGCGTGAAACTTCCCCATATGATCCATGAAGAAGATTTATGCTATCAACTGTTTACAAAACACGGGTTTGAATGGGGAGGACACTGGAAAAGTGTAAAAGACTACCAGCATTTTGAGAAAAACTTGCAATGATCATAAAAATCACGTACAATAAAGCAATGATATTGTAAACCGAAGGATTCAAAAAGATTGACAATGCGGAAGACAAAGTATTTTAGAGCATAGATCAGAGTAAAAGATATGGGAATCATAAAAGCAGAGAAAGTTGTATTTGAATATATCAGACGCGATGAAGAAGGAAATGTGGAGAGTATCAAGAGGGCTGTTGACGGTGTGGATCTTGATATTCAAAAGGGACAGTTTATCGCGATTCTGGGACATAACGGCTCCGGGAAGTCCACGCTTGCCAAACAGATCAATGCAATCCTCTATCCGTCCGAGGGGACGGTCCTGGTAGATGGAATGGATACTGCAGAGGCAGAATATCTTTGGGATATCCGCAAAGAGGCAGGGATGGTATTCCAAAATCCGGACAACCAGATCATCGGCCAGATTGTGGAAGAGGATGTGGGATTCGGACCGGAGAATATAGGAGTACCGACGGAGGAAATCTGGCAGAGAGTCGAAGAAAGTCTGAAAGCGGTTGGTATGTACGAATTGCGCAAAAAATCTCCGAACCGTTTGTCAGGAGGTCAGAAACAGAGGATTTCAATCGCAGGAGTTCTTGCTATGCATCCCAAGTGCATTGTACTGGATGAACCGACAGCTATGCTGGATCCAAACGGGAGAAAAGAAGTGATACGGGCAGTGCGTGCGTTGAATGAGGTGGAAAACATCACGGTCCTTCTGATCACGCACTATATGGAAGAGGTAATCCACGCGGATCGTGTGATCGTGATGGAGCAAGGCAAGGTCAGGATGCAGGGGACACCGAAAGAAATATTTTCACAGGTAAAGACGCTTCAGAGCCTTCGCCTGGATGTACCACAGGTTACACTTCTGGCTCATGAGCTTCAGAAAAAGGGAATCCCTCTTCCGGATGGAATCCTGAGCGTGGAAGAATTGGTGGAGGAGATCAAAAAGACATCCCATAGAAAATAAAAACGCAGTTGGCAGGAAGAGGGCCCGCCGTAAGCTTCAGGATCCTTCGCAGCAAAAAAGCAATAAGAGGATTGGAAAGGAAATTCAGGATATGCCGATCATCATAGACCATCTAAACTATATATATGAGTCCGGTACTGCAATGGAAACGGCGGCATTAAAAGATATCTGTCTCACGATTCCGGATGGGCAGTTCGTGGGAGTGATCGGGCATACAGGTTCAGGCAAATCTACACTGATTCAACATCTGAACGGATTGATATGCCCGAGTTCTGGGACAGTTTATTATAATGGGGAAGATATTTTTGATGAGGATTATGACAAAAAGACTCTGCGGTCAAAAGTAGGGCTGGTATTTCAATATCCGGAACATCAGCTTTTTGAGGCAACGGTCTTTAAAGATGTCTGTTTCGGACCTTCCAATCTGGGACTGACTAACAAAGAAACAGAATTACGTGCGTATGAAGCCCTGAAGCTGGCGGGGGTGAAAGACGATCATTTTTATCAGTCGCCTTTTGACCTTTCAGGTGGGGAAAAGCGGAGAGTGGCCATAGCCGGTGTCCTGGCCATGAAGCCGGAAGTATTGATTCTGGACGAGCCGACTGCCGGTCTGGATCCGCAAGGAAGAAAAGAGATCCTTTCTCTGATCAAAAAGCTTCAGGTGCAAGGCGGTATGACGATCCTGTTAGTATCGCACAGCATGGATGACGTGGCAGAGTATGTAGACCGCATTATCGTGATGAACGCAGGAACTGTCTTTTTGGACGGGACACCGAAAGAAGTATTTCGTCAGGAAGCAGGATTGCAGGAAGCAGGGCTTCAGGTACCGCAGGTCACACAGATCATGCATCGTTTGAAAAAAGAAGGCTTCGATGTCGATACCGAGGTGGTCACGCTGGCCGGAGCACTTGAAAATCTTTGCAATGTATTAAGATAAAGGAAAAAGAAAATGGTATCCAAAGATCAGACCGGAGTGCAGGAAACAATAAAAAACAGTATCCTAAAATCAGCGTCAGAGTACTATAAACCAGGAAGACGCGAATGCACATTAAGAGAGAATGTTCTCTGCCACTTTGCGTGGATTGGCCGGATACGGAATGAAAAACAGGTGTCAAAATGTTAAGAGATATCACACTGGGACAATACTATCAGACAGACAGTATCCTGCATCGGCTGGATCCGAGGGTAAAACTGGCAGGAACTTTTGTATATCTGATCTCCTTGTTTTTGTTTAAAAATATAACGGTATATATTGTAGCGATCCTGTTTTTAGGGTGTATGATCCGTTTGGCTAAGATACCGTTTCGCTTCATAGCCAGAGGATTAAGACCTGTGATCATATTACTGTTGATCACGGCAGGATTTAACTTGTTTCTGACACCGGGAGAGAAATGGCTTCAATTATGGACGATCACGATCAGTAAAGAAGGAGTAAGCAATGCTTTTTATACGGTTTTGAGACTGATCCTGCTGATCTTTGGCTCGTCTTTACTTACCCTGACAACGACCCCGAACCGCCTGACGGACGGGCTGGAGAAATCCTTAAAACCCTTAGAAACCGTGAAGGTGCCCGTGCATGAGATAGCCATGATGATCTCGATCGCGTTACGCTTCATCCCGATCCTGATGGAGGAAACCGATAAGATCATGAAAGCTCAGCTGGCAAGAGGGGCGGACTTTGAAAGCGGGAACTTCGTACGCAAAATAAAAGCACTGGTTCCGATTCTGATACCGCTGTTTGTCTCTGCGTTTCGCCGTGCAAATGATCTTGCCATGGCGATGGAGGCCAGATGTTATCGCGGCGGAGAAGGGCGGACAAAAATGAAGCCGCTAAAATATGCGGGAAGAGACATTAAGGCATATTTTATGCTTGCAGGATACCTGACCTTAGTGATTGTTATCGGAAAATGCTTTCCGATACATGTCATTATATAGAAGACTTTTGCGCAAAACAGGGGGCAGCCCTGACATATGATATTCACCTTTCAAAGACTTTCACTTTACAGTAGGGTCACTATTCAGAACAGGCTCGAAAGGCAGGACATGCCCTGTTGTTCCGGATTCATCCATTGCATATATTTATGAAATATGCTGTTTCCATGCGAGCATGGCACACCAAATTTTATATAAATATGCGGGGTCCTGACAGTAAGATCTTATGTCATAAAAAAAGACATCATTTTAATATTAAAAAAGAAATGGGAGTTTGCTATGAAACGTGTCATGCTTACCGTAGCTTATGAAGGTACTGCCTACTGTGGCTGGCAGATACAGTCAAACGGCAATACGGTCGAGGGAGAATTGAATAAAGCTCTGACGCAGCTATTGGGAGAGAAGATAATGGTAAGCGGTGCAAGCCGTACCGATACCGGTGTACATGCTCTGTGCAATCTGGCGGTCTTTGATACGAGCGCACGTATGCCGGCAGAGAAGATCAGTTATGCATTAAATCAGAGACTGCCGGAGGATATCCGGATCCAAAAGTCAGAGGAAGTGGCAACGGATTTTCATCCGCGCAAATGTGCGACGAAAAAGACCTATGTTTATCGGATTTATGAGGCTGTTTTTCCAAATCCGATCATGAGACAGTATTCTCATTTTACTTATACGAAGCTCGATGTTACAGCTATGAAAAAGGCAGCAGATCATCTGGTCGGGGAACATGATTTTAAAAGTTTTTGTTCTGCCGGGACCAAAGTGGAGTCCACAGTACGGACGCTTTATGCTGTTGCATTGACAGAATTTCCCTGTGCCGATGGCAGGATGATCGAATTGCGCGTAACGGGGAACGGATTCCTTTATAATATGGTACGCATCATTACCGGAACACTGCTGGAGGTGGGACGGGGGAAACTGGATCCGCAGTGCATACCGGATATCCTCGCAGCAAAAGACAGAGGCGCAGCGGGTCCTACTGCGCCGGCTTGCGGATTGATGCTGGAGAAATATGAATTGATCGGAAAAGCGTAACAGCTGCCTCTGCAGGTATGATTCGGGCGATTCTCAATGCGCGAGACTTTTGGATATACTTGCCCCCCGCAGATTATTCTATGAGCCGGCCGGTAATTGTTTGAAATCATGAAAAAAGAATCGTTTTTCCGGCATTGAATCCGCAGTAAAAGAGGGATGAACATGTCTACACTCCGCTGTTTTGTTTTATTTGCATTGTGCGAAGTGGGAACCGGCATAGGAAATATCCTCCGTCAATGGAAAAAACAGAGAAAAGCTATTATTTCAGATATACAAAAATGAAAGCATGTTATTGTGCGATATATACAAAAGACAGAATGGAAAACGCAGAGTACTTGTAAAAAAATAGGAAATGTGGTATAAAATATATAACTTGTGTTTATATGCATATGATATTTGTATGCTTATTTTTATGCCGTTTGCGTGACACAGTTTCTGATCCGGTCAAGCAATTCGCTTTAGACACGGGAACGTGCCGGGCAGGTTGAGAAACCGCCCTGCGTGCCGAAGCTAGGAAGGCTTGGAACAGCAAGGCAGAGACGGAAGGATGAAAGAGCTGCACGGCCGATGGCTAAAATGGGGATAGGGATGTTAAGGCATAGGGCTTAGTGACAACACAGGGAAATGCTGAAAAAAGGAAGGAGAATGAGAATGTTAAAGAACAAATCTCACAAAAGGTTTATGGCCGGACTGCTCTCAACGGCGATGGTGTTTACATCTGTCAATGTTGCACCGATGACGGTCTTGGCAGATCCGGGAGCATCAGCTCTCGCAAATGGCGATTATTATATTGTGAATGCGGTCACGGGAGAATTCCTGAACACAGGTCTCTGGTGGGGAACTCATGCGAAGGCCAGTAATGCCGGACAATTGGTGACAATTACTGCAAAAGAAGAGGGGAGCAGCCAATATGCAGTGAATACTCACTTTTATAATAATGACAACAAAAATAGTGGGAATCATTATCTTGCAGCTAATGGGTATGTGGATTCCGCCGTTGATTATATGACCATTGAAAGTGCTGGGGATGGGACTTATACAATTGTATCAAGTGAAAGTAAATATCTGACAGCGCCTGCGGAAGGCAACTATGATATCCAGTTTGCAGAAACAAAAAGCGATGCTTCCGAGTGGCGTTTTCTGACGAAAACTCAGCTCGAAGAAGAGGCAGTAGCTGCGACGGAAAACAATAAGGAGTATGATGTGACCTCTTTACTCTATGCGTCAGATTTTAGCTATTCTGATGTAGAGTATATGGGAAAATGGAGCGGCGAGTATGGTCGTGGTGGTTTCCGTGATGGAAATGACTCCAACTATGTTGTAGAATTAGGTTATAAAAAAGCAATTGATTTCTATCAGGAAATTAATGTTCCAAATGGTATCTACCAGGTAAGTGCGCAGGGATATTGGCGTAATGAGGGTGATGCAGATGAAACAAAGAAGCCGGTACTTTATGCAAACGAATCAAAGAAGGAATTGAAAAACGTTTTCGATGAAGCTAAAGATGCTTCTACAGGTGGCTGGGATACAAACAGATCCGGCAAGTTTATTCCGAATGGTATGACTGCTGCTGCAAGGTGCTTTGCGGCTGGAGGATATTCTACTGAGCCTGTTGAAGTGGCTGTTACAGATGGCAAGCTTAGGGTAGGCGTAAAAGCGGAAGCGCCAAATTACTGGGTTTGTTTTGATAATTTTACGATCGTAAAGCTCCCTACATACGATGTGACCTATGAACTGAACGGTGGAAGCAGTGAAGATGCGATTGCTTTGACTGACGTTAGAAAATTGCCGGACGAATTACCGACACCTACCAGAACAAACAGAGAGTTCGGTGGTTGGTTTACAGATGCAGATTGCACGATTCCGGCAGTAGCTGGTGCTGAGATTGCAGAAGATACCATTTTATATGCTAAATGGGTCAAAGGGGCTGAGCCGGATGCACTTCTTAGCTTTGATTTCGACGAAGGCGAGACGACAGATGGTGCCACGATCACAGGTACCAATGCTGTTGCAACTGTCGTGAAGGGCTGTGAGCTGGTGGACAGCAAAGAAGGCAATGGAAAAGCGTTAAAGCTCGATGCTAATGCTAAGCAGTATCTGAATGTAGTGGGCGCAGGCGCTTTACTGGCGGGCAAAAAAGCAATCACTGTTTCCTATGATTTTGTGAAAGGTGCAGGGAACTGGAATTTCTTTATTAACTGTGATGGTAACGGACCGACGACTGGCCATAGTGAAACCTATATCGGAGCATTCCAGGGAGGAGCTGTAATTGAGAGATACATTGACGGCAGGGATAACAGTGCACATAACCTTACAGGTTTGACATATGCGGATGGCTGGAATCATGTGGATTTCATTTTCACAGATGCAGGCTCATGGGCATATATCAATGGAGCGTTCGCACAGTTTAAACCGGATAGCCGTGACTTTAGCAAGATCCTGACAGCAAACTCTATCCTGCACTTAGGTCAGGCTACATGGGGCGGCGGAGAGTACGGCAATGTAACGATGGATAACTTCACCATTTATGATGGTGTTCCTTCAGCGTTTGCGGAGAAGGTATTTGACGATGCCGGTGTTGTATCGGCAGAAGCCACTCTCGATGTGAAAGTCAATGGAGAAGGCAAGAGTGTCGCGGCAACCGTAAATGCATCCGGTGTTTCCGATCTTTGCAGGCTTACATATGCAAGTGATGATGAAACAATCGCAACCGTTGATGAGAATGGTGTAGTAACTGCTGTTGCAGTAGGTCAGACAACTGTTACAACAACTGCAACCGTTGGCACGAAGACAAAGACTGCGACCACAACGATTAACGTAGCAGCAAATGACACCTTTGATATCACATATGATACAAAGGGTGGAAAAGCAGTTGCAGCTACAGCAGGCGTAAAAGCGATCCCGGCAGCGGAGGAGTTACCGGTTCCGACGAAGTACGGTCATGTATTTACCGGCTGGTTTACGGATGAAGACTGTACGGTAGCAGCAGTAAGCGGTACAACCATTACGGCGAATACGGTTCTTTATGCCGGCTGGGAAAAAAGCGAGAAGCCGTACATCGCTGATGGCGATTATTTCCTTCGTAATGTATCCACAGGTACTTACCTCAATGGAGGTAACAACTGGGGAACGCAGGAAAGCCTTACTGTAAACGGTCAGCTTATGACGATCAAGGCGGATACGGAAGATGATACTCTGTATACGATCGATTCCCATATCAGCAATGGAGGAGCGAAGCATTTCGTACATTCCGGAGAGGCAGACGGGGATGGATATCTGGATGGCGTTGCAGAAAATTTAGTCATTGATAAATTAGAGAATGGTCATTATACAATTTCTGTCGGTACACAGAAATATTTATCCGCACCGGCAGAAGGTACGGTATGTGTATGGAGTTCTGCCAAGACGGAAGCATCCGAATGGGAAGTGATCTCACGCGATGCGCTGATCAAAGAGGCAGTAGCTCTTGTGGCGAGCGGACAGAGCGTAGATCTGACTTCATTAGTGGGAGATCCTGACTTTGGACGCAACAATCAGTATTTTGCCAACTGGTCCGGCGGACTTCGGAAAGAAGGTAACGGAGATAAGAATCATTCGGATGATAATGTGGAGAAGTATAAAGCTGTTTTTGATGCACAACAGGTGATCACGGATCTTCCGAACGGTAAGTATGAAGTGACAGTACAGGGATATTATCGTGATGAGTCTGAAACACAGGATTCACAGGCGGCAGTCCTTTATGCAAACGGTAATGAAAAAGCAATAAAATCTATTTGGGATGAGGCGAAAGAAGCAGCAGAGACCGGTTGGAACTCGCTGGTAACAAGAGGTACAGAAGCGAATAACAACGTGATTACCGGTTACGTTCCGAACAGTCAGGGAGAAGCCGCAGATGCTTTCGGACTGGGCGGATATAAGAGTGAAGCGGTAGAAGCGATCGTAAAGGACGGAACTTTAACGTTAGGAGTTAAAGCTGTTGATGCAAATAACTGGGTTTGCTTTGACAAGGTAACACTGACTCTGACGGAGCTTCTCTCTGATGAGCAGATTTTTGCGGATGCAACTGTTTCAACCGCAAAAGAAGCAGAGGTTGCAGTGGGAGAAACTGTGGAAGTACCGGTAACTCTTACGGATGCGGGAAATGTTAAGGTTACACTTGAGGCGAAGGCTGTAGATGAAAATGTTGCAGTTGCTTCTGTAAGCACCGGTGGTGCGATTGTGGTAGAAGGCGTTACTCAGGGCTTTACAACAGTTGAAGTAAAAGCATCTGCAGGTGAACAGTCTAAGAAGACCAGCTTTAAGGTATTTGTCGGTGATGTGGATCAGGTAAAGGCAGACCTCGTGGAAGCCTTGATCGATGCGATCAGCGATGGTGAACTTACAAAAGAAGATGCCGCTTCTGTCAATGAGGCAAAGAGAGCATATGATAGCCTGACAGAAGAGCAGAAAGAAAAAGTGAACGGCGATAAGGTAACGAAGCTGAATAATGCATTGGATGCCATTAAGGGTCTTGTAACTCTCGATATCGTGGAGAAAAAAGCAGACGTGGTTGCAGCCAGCGGAACTAAGAACTGGAACGCAGACAGTGGTAATACCGATGATTATACCAAGGCACTGGATGGCAATTTCGGCACGTTCTTCGATGGTCTTGAAAATGGTAATGTTACGGTGGATCTGGGCAGAGCATACAAGATCACGGGATTTGCAGTAGCACCCAGAGCAGGTTATGAGTACAGAATGCCGAACGCAAGCGTTTACGGTTCGAATGATAATGAGAACTGGACAAAGCTTTACACAATGCCCGGCGATAATGATAAAGCTACCGGTAACCAGCCGAAAGCCAATGAACTGACAACTGTTAAGGCGTCTGAATTTGAAACAGCACAGACAGTATTCAGATATGTAAAATATGAGACTCCTTCCGGCGATGATAATTTGTACTGCTGTAACATCGCAGAGTTTGAAGTTTATCGTGCAGTGATCGATAAGGCATATGTACAGAGCTTTGTTGATTACTATTCCGTAAAAGGCGGACAGGTAGCAAATCCGGAAGCAGATGCCAAAGATGCGTTTAATACAGCAATCAGAAACGCACAGGCAGTAGCAGATACACTTCCGGAAACAGAAGAGGAAATGACGGTTGATCAGATCAACAGTGCAGTAGTAGCAACAGGTGCGATCGAAAAAGCATTCAAAGAGCTTAGTCTTACCAAAGAGCAGAAAGATGCGATCGCAGATGTTGAGAATAAGATCGATGCACTTGGCACGATCACATTAGAGAGCAAAGATGCGATCGATGCAGCAAAGGCTGCTTATGATGCATTATCCGATGCTCAGAAAGAATTAGTAACAAACTACAGCACATTGACAGATGCACAGAAAGCATATGATGTTCTGAAGAAAGCAGACGACGAGAGAATCGCAGCAGAAGAAGAAGCTAAGAAGAACAAAGCAGCAGCTGACGGTGTTATCGGACTGATCGATGCGATCGGTACGGTTACCGCAGACAGCAAAAACGCAATCGATACTGCAAGAGCAGCTTACAAAAAACTGACAGCAGCTCAGAAGAAACTGGTAACGAACTATGATAAGCTTACAGCAGCAGAGAAAGAACTCAAGACGATCGAAGCAAACAAGGCAGTTGCTGACGAAGTGGCAGATCAGATCTCCAAGATCGGTGATGTTACATTAAACAGCAAAGATGCGATCGACGCAGCAAAGGCAGCATACGAGGCTCTTTCTGATGAGCAGAAGGCATTAGTTCCCGCAGAGGTTAAGAATGCTCTGAAAGCGGCAGAGGCAGCTTACAATAAAGCAGTTGCTGACAAGAAAGCGGCAGATGATGCAGTCAACAAGGTATATCCTTCCGGCACAACTGCAAAAACAACAACAGCAAAATTTGTGATCAGCAGCGATAATGCAGCTGCACCTGAATGCGCATTTTCTGCTGTATTGAATGCAGGCGCAACGACGGTAGTCATTCCTGAGGCGATCAAGATCGGCAATATCGTTTATAAAGTAACAGCGATTGCTGATGATGCTTTCAAAGGATGTGCTAATCTTACTTCTGTAACGATACCGAATAGCGTTACAGTGATCGGCAGAAATTCCTTTGCAGGATGTAAGAAGCTGAAATCTATCACAATCCCTGCGAATGTAACAGAGATCGGTGTAGGTGCATTCAGTGGTGCTAAGAACTTAAAGACTATCACAATCCAGTCTACCGTTCTGAAGAAGGTTGGTAAGAAAGCATTCAAAGGCATCAAGAAAAATGCGAAGATCAAAGTGCCGAAGAAGAAGAAAAAAGCCTACAAGAAATTACTGGAGAACAAAGGACAGGCAGCGACAGTTAAGATTAAATAATCAGTTTGAATGGGATGAAAGATCCTGAAATGAATGATTGGTTCAGAGGGATGTGCGTTAACGCACATCCCTCTTTGGTTGTGCGCCTAGCGGCGCACGATTCTAACGGGTGAAAGTCCCGAATCCGCCCGGTAGTGGAAAGGATATAGCCGAAGGCAAGGGTGTCCGCCGCGAGGTGGAATCTGAAGTGAGTATTCCGATACAATAGTGCATCTTTTTCGGAATTTCAGAGTACCCTTTCCGGAGGTGAGTGCAGTTGATTTGTCTATGCGATTTTTCTAACCGCTACCAGATTGTCAAGGGTGCAAGCACCGTAACGGCAAGCCCTTGACAATCTGGTAGCGGTCAGAAGGGATTACAATTAAGCCAAATCACCTGCACTATGTGTCGGAAACACCTGCTCTAAAAAAGCGAAAATAGGTGCTCTCATTTTCCGAAAAGGGTGCACTACCTGTCCGGAATATCCATGAAGGAAGCTGCAAGCAAATCTCTGGTCCGACGGACAGAAATCACATATAAGGCTAGGCTACGAGAGATAAGTTGGCCAAAAGCAACGAAGTCTAATAACTATCACCGTTGTAGTAGCTTACAATGGCGACAGATATGCAAGACTTGCACACAATGGCTGGGTATAGAAAGCTATAAGCACAAAGAGACTAACCTCATTTGGATTAGTCTCTTTGTTAGATTACTACACCGAAAGGTGTGTTACTTGTTAAGTTGATTGAAACGACGTGTACCGAACGGTACGCACGGTGGTGTGAGAGGTCGGGAAATTTATACAAATTTCCCTCCTACTACTACAATAAGTTTATGGGTTATATATCTGGCAGCCAGTCAGGTTATTATCCAACTTATTGCTTAACTGATAGAATGAAGGTGCAATCGGAATGACTACCGCCTACTTGGACTTCGCGTCCGTAATCGAGTCTGTTATCCGGCACCTCATTCGCAGTGTTCGTTTTATGCAGGTTGAACTCGATTGTTGAAAAGTACAGAAACTTTTGATAGAATCTGTGATAAAATGAGAGCAGGTTCGAAAGTCCGAATCCGCTTTACGCTTGTTCAAAAGTGGGTTCAGACTTTATGATCAGCCTCAGATGGAGCGCGAAGTGGTGCGAATGCGTCGCGAAAATGAGGAATGTGGCAATTACCTACAAAACGTCTTTGCAACTTTCTACATCAGAGTTTTACAACAAACAGTGAGTGCAAAGCGCCAAACAACCCGGATATCAGGTTTAGACCATGACATCATACAATTAAAAATAGGAAAAAAAGGATCAAACAGCGTAGATAGAGAAAAACGAAAAAATGAAAATTTGGCAAAAGTTATTGACACACCAGGTGCCGTATAATATAATAACTCTCAGTGGCGATTTGTGCAGGTAAGCCAAAGCCCCGGTAATCCGGCACGAAGCCTTTTATTCTCTTTGATTCCGATTAGCCCCGGAGAAGAGAAACACTGAAACAGTAAAATAAGCAGACAACTTAGGATAAGTTGCAGTGAGTTGGAGGTAACACGATGAAAACATTTATGGCTAGTCCGGCTACGATTGATAGAAAATGGTATGTAGTGGATGCTACAGATATGACATTGGGACGTTTAGCTTCAGAAGTAGCTAAAGTATTAAGAGGTAAGAATAAACCGATCTTTACACCTCACATTGATACAGGCGATTATGTGATCATAATCAACGCAGCAAAGGTAAAAGTAACAGGTAGAAAATTAGACCAGAAGATTTACTATCATCATTCCGATTATGTAGGCGGTATGAAAGAGACTACATTAAGAGAAATGATGGCTAAGAAGCCTGAGCGTGTGGTTGAGCTTGCGGTAAAGGGAATGCTTCCCAAGGGACCTTTAGGAAGACAGATGTACACAAAGCTTCATGTATATGCTGGTGCAGAGCATAATCAGGCAGCTCAGAAGCCGGAAGTATTAACATTTTAATGGAATGAACCGAAAGGAGTAAATAAAATGGCTAAACAGGCAGCAAAATCTCATGGAACAGGAAGAAGAAAAAAATCAATCGCCAGAGTATACATCACACCGGGTACCGGTAAGATCACGATCAATAAGAGAGATATCGATGATTACTTTGGTCTTGAGACTTTAAAGGTAATCGTTCGTCAGCCGTTGGTATTAGTAGATGCAGTTGATAAGTTTGATGTACTTGTTAATGTAAAGGGTGGCGGATATACAGGACAGGCAGGCGCTATCAGACATGGTATTTCCAGAGCACTGCTTCAGGTAGATGCTGATTATAGACCTGCTCTTAAGAAAGAAGGATACTTAACACGTGATCCTCGTATGAAAGAGCGTAAGAAATACGGTCTCAAGGCAGCGAGACGTGCTCCGCAGTTCTCAAAGAGATAATCATTCTATTTATGAGATTACTCAAGATTTCAATATCCCGGAAGCCATATTTGGGCTTCCGGGTTTCTATTATTGTCATT
>SVFN01000020.1 GCA_015056815.1 Lachnospiraceae bacterium
AAAAATCTGCCATCAGAAGGATCCGATGGCAGAAAGTTTTTGTTTTTTTAATTGTCTACTTGACGGGGAGCGGTTCATCGCAGCAGGCTTTCATCTCTGCCGTTTCTTATCATGTATTTGTACTTTTAATTAAAAGAAGGCATTTCTATAACTTTTTTCAATTCATTTAAAAGCCTTCCACTTATCAAATTATGGCTATTACAATAATAATAGTTACCTCCCTCTTCAAAAATCGTAGCTACATATATTGAACTCATTTGATCATTATAAATATCATTGTTTTTGGAAATATCAACTTTTAGATAATACGGCTTCATATTAATGAAATCATTTAAATCATAGGAACAAACTCCATATTTCTTTTCCATGCCAATAACTAATTCCTTTGAGCATGGATATACATTATAATCATCAATTAAAACAAAATCATCATTTCTTTCCAGTATTTCTTTCATTCTATCTTCATTTTCCAACAAATCTGCCCTTGTATAACCATTATAAACTGCCCCCATCGTTTGGATATGTTCTTTCCTTTCATCTTTACCGCCAATTTTATTTAATAAGAAATAATCTAACAATAGAAATGAATGATGGTTCTTTTTTACTTTCGGGTGCATATTCCAAAATTGTATATATCCGTAAACCTCACAATCGTTTGGCTGATATAGTGACACCATGCTATCTTCAAAATATATTGCGTTTTCAAAGCAAATAGGACCATGACTCCAATTATGTTGACTCAGATAATATGCTTTACAATTATCATTACAAAACCTTATGTAGCAGTTTATTGACACAACTATTATTAATATAATGCTCATTGTAATGCTCATCCACAATTTTTTTTTCATCTTTCATCACCTTATTAATCTTAATTGTGTATTCAAACTAAAGTAAATCCCAAACCACATCATAAACAAACTTAGCTACTTTATTACTTTCTCCATCATGTTCAAAGTCAATATCTACTGTTTCTTCAAACAATGAAGTGATACCAGGAAATGTGTAAGTGACTGTTTTGCCATTCGGATAGGTCAGCTTCGTTAAATTGCCAAACTCATCATACGCATAGCCGATGGTATTACCCTTCGCGTCCGTATAAGTCTTAACACGGTTCAGTGCGTCATAGGTTCTGGTGATCGTGTTGGCGGATACGCTGCTTTGACTGTTCTCGCTGTCCTCTCCATCCTCTGTGCTTTGCTCTTTTTCTGAAGCTTTCGGTACTTCGCTGACTGTCAGCACATTTCCGTTCGCATCATAAGTATAGGTGATTATCCCGGCTTCGTCTGTCTGTTTCGTCACCCTTCCGGCTTTGTCACACTTAGCTTAATGGCATTGCCAATGTGCCCAGTGTACAGACCCGTTTAAGTTTTTACTGACTCCATTTAAATACTGTATACCAATAACAGCTGATGAACCTATTGTCATGTCTTATGTCTCAAAAAATTTTATAATGAAAGGACTTAGAATTATTAGCATGATACAAGCAATCAAAAAGATTATTATTTCCCGCTTAAGAATATCGTTATGATTACTTTCCATATATCTATATTTATTAATTGATTTCCTTCGTTTCTTATAAATATATAATTTAGATTCGGATTGTTCTTCTTTTATTATTTTATCGAAAAAGAAACAAGGCAAAGCGATAACAATACCTATAAACACAAAAATTATATTTATCAGCTCGATTTTCGCACAGATAATCATTAATAAAACGCTCATTCCTCCTATAGCATTGATAATCCATAAAATTCTATATATTGGCTGTATTTTTTTATTGAATATTTTATCATAACCGTCTATTGTTCGATTCATAATTTCTTCTTTACGCTTATCATCGTTTTGAGCTATCGTTGTTTTCAAAGCATCCGGCAAAAATGAATAACTATCATCTTTTTGTTTTTTAATAAAAAAAAATATAAAAGAAAAAACAATCACAAATAACCGAATCAGAGCTTCTATTTTTTCCCCTTCGCTAAAAGGCAGCCATTCATTCCTAACAATAATAAACGGATTTCTTTTATTAACAGCAATTTTTATTTCTTTATATTCTTTTTCTTCCTCAGAAAAAGGGACAAGTCCACCATATTCCTGATTATTCTGAAAATATACTACCCTCATAGCATATAAGCAATTAACCGGTTCTTTTGCACCACGTGGTCTTATCTTTAAAATAGGTACAATTTCTTCTTTTTGGGCACTAATAACATTCCATTTAGCCGGAGATGTTAAAAACAAAAGACACTCTGCTCTGTATATCATACTTACTGTAAAGCTTATTACAATAACTATTAAGATTGCTGTCCAAAATATTTTTATCAGTTCTTTAAAAAAGCTCATTTTATAGCCCTCCCAAAAAAAGATATGACGCAAAACAAGATACTAAATAATCCACAAACTTCATAATCTCTTTCATTGTCTTTGCAGAAACTGTCTCATATTGCCCATTTATAAGATGCAAATTACCTGTATAAGCTTCATACTGTCCTAATTTGCCAAATACTATACTTGCTAATAATGTTCCCAAATCTATCGAGAGTTTTTTTTAAGAGCTTCTTTATCATCTTTTGTTCCAATTATATCTACTATATCCAATATCACATTTGCAATACTCAGTATCTTCGCTGCATCTGACAATTTATCAGCAATTTTAGCTAATCCAATATTACCTGTACATAAAAACAACACCGAAAGACCTTGTATCGTTAATGAAATTAGTGGAACCCAATCATGAATAGTGTTCATCCACTTATGAATCTTGCTGGTATCCTCAGGTTGTAACCCAAAAGGATCCAAATAACTGATTGGATTCCCTTCCACATACGCATCCGGTTCAGACTCTTGCTACTGTCTATGCTTCCGGTCAAAATATCCTGATTGATAAAGCGTTTGATGTCGATATTGTAGTAGCGAGCGCGGCTTGCGAAAAGGCAGTCAGACTTAGACTCACAGACAGTATTATACCCAAAATCCTTTTTTGCATAAATTCCTCTCGATCTTTCCATTTAATGATGTCAGATTTAAAACACGAAATTTTTCGCATTTCCCATTCATAAATCTAGCATACTGTGATACATCCGTCAACCAAAAATATTTTTAAGTTTCCGGTTTTCACTTATTTATTCATACATTTTGGCGTTTTAGATATAAATCATTCTCCGAAAACGTTTCAGTTTCCATAGAACAATCCTATCGCTTTAACCGGACGATTCCATCAGGATACCACTCAGATCGCAATAAAAAAAGAGCCGTTCCATACGGAACAGCCCTTCGTATTCTATAATTTGATTCGCATACTGATAATCGCCACAGCTGTGATTCCGACTGTATATACAATAATATCTAGAACGCTTTTATTTGGAAACGATCGCCTTCCGGATCAGATCGACCGGAATGATCAAAAGTGCGAGCGCCATGGAAACCAGTAAAGCAGGGATATTTAAGGTCGTAGTTCCAAATACTTTGCCTCCGATCTCAATGATCACAGTCTGTAGAATGAAGATCGATCCCATGACTCTGATAAAGTTCTTGTTCTCTCCGATATGCTCAAACAGATTGAAACGTTCTGAACGGGTATTCAGGCTATTGAAAATGATTGAATAGATAAAGAACGCAAACATAAAGGTCTTCTTATAGAGCTCTGCATCCACGCCGTCCGGTGTGACCATGTCGGTGATACCGGCAATGTTTTCCAGGATCAGAATAGATCCCAGCGTGATAAATACGGAGCTTGTCCCGATCGCCGACTTGATATAGGCCGTCAGGATATTGTCTGTTCTCTTAGCCGGCATATCATTCATATAACGGTCTAAGATCGGTTCACCACCGAATGCCATCGCAGCCAGCGTATCCATGATCAGATTGATCCAAAGGATCTGTACGATCGAGAACGGCTCTGTCCATCCGAGTACCGGAGCAATGATATTCATAAGCAACGTACTTATATTTACAGTAAGCTGGAAGATCAAAAACTTACCGACTGACTTCGCCATGGTACGACTGTTCAATACACAGTCCTTAATAGACGTCAGAGAGTTGTTCAAGATCACGACATCACCGGCCTCCTGTGCTACAGCAGTACCATCACCCATCGCAAAACCGATATCTGCCTGTTTTAATGCCGGAGCATCGTTGACACCATCACCCGTCATACCGCAGACATTGTCAAGCTGCTGCGAAATGGAAACCAGGCGCTTCTTGTCCAAAGGCTTCGCCCTGCTTACCACACGAAGATCCGGGAGTTCTTTTTTGAGTTCTTCATCCGATAATGCTTCCAGCTGTTCATGTGTCAGAACAATGTCTTTGCTTTCATCCGTTAAAATGCCGGCTTCTTTTGCGATCGCTGTAGCGGTCTCCTCGGCATCTCCGGTCACCATGACCACCTGAATACCGGCACGGTTTAAGATCTCTACTGTCTCGATCGCATCGGTACGGACATTGTCACGCAAACATAAAACAGCCATGAGTATCGTCTGATCATTCTGTATTTTGGCTACTGAGAGAAGCTTCATGGTTCTCTTAGCCTGCTCATGCATCTGCTTTTCCACTTCTTCTTTATCCATGCTGAAGAATTCTTTTATGGTACCATCCGGAAGCATATAGTGGGTAACCTGCCCTAAAATGTTTTCGGTCGCACCCTTCCAGTAAACGGTACCGTCTTTTAAAGAAACAGTCGCACATTTTTTCTCGGAATCAAATCCGTTTATCTCGGCTACTTTATCATGGAATCCATCATTCCCGGTATAGCCTGTCCCAATGGCATAAGCCAAAAGAGCACGATCCATATTGTTGCTTCCGATCGGCTTTCCCTCTGAAGAGATCTTGGAAAGATTGTTTAACGTGATCGCCTCGATAAAGTCCTGATTGTTGATATCCTTTGTGATCTTGCCATCACCCGTAATAAACTCTACCAAAGAAAGATTTCCCTCTGTAATGGTACCTGTCTTGTCACTGAACAATACGTTCATATATGCGGAATCCGAGAAAGCCGCTTTGTGGCTGACCAGAATATTTTTCTTATACATAGATTCCGTATTCATGGACTGTACCAGGCTGTTCATCATGGGAAGTCCTTCCGGCACTGCCATAATAACGATAGATGCCATCAGCATGACCGCTTCTGCGATCAAAAGCAATACAAATACAGGTGTAACTGCCTGATCTGTCCGGACGATCGTAAGGATCACCTGTAAAACACCTGCAATCGCAGCCGCCGAAACGCCCAATTTACCGATGCCGGCCGCAACCGCTTCCAGTTTGAGGCTGGAAGTATCCTGACGTTCCTCCTCCTCATCATCCGTCAAAGCCTTATTGATCTTACCGAGCTCGGATTCATCACCGATCACAGTCGCAACCATATATGCTTCTCCGCTGGTAACGACAGAACCCATAAACACTTTGTATTGAGAAGCATAATCTGTACTCTCTGCTTCTTCCATCGTATCCGCCGCCGTTTTGGATTCGTCTCTTGACTCACCGTTTAAAGCAGCCTGAGAAACCTTTACATTTCCATCAAAAAGCAGGCCATCAACCGGAACTTTATCTCCGGCCTGGATCAAAACGGTATCACCCTTTACGATCTCACTGGTAAGGATGTTGACCAGCTTGCCATTTCGCATTACTTTCGCAAAAGTTTTATTATATTCTTCCTGTAAAGCCTCGCTTCTGGAACTGTTCCGGTATTCGGACAGGGTGGAAAAGCCTGTCGCAAGTGCAATAGCCAGGATAATACTGATGATCTCGATCACATCATTACCACCACCCATTGCCGGGAAAATAACGCCCAGAACCGCAAGCACGATTTTCAACACTAACGCTGCACAAAGCACTTTGATCCAGATATCGTCAAATGCACCGAGAAACATGGACCATAAGGATTCCGGTTCTTTTTTTGCCAGTTCATTTGTACCGTATTTCTGTTTACTTTCATTTGCCTGAGCCTCTGAAAGTCCCTTCATCAGCTCTTTCTTTTTCATATCGTTCACGCAAACGACCTCCTCTGTTTTACTAACCACACACCATGATAAGAGTGCGCAGCATCGTGTGCCACGCACTCAGGATAGCAGATATATTTTCAGACACAAAATTGATCTGAAACTCCTTATTACCCTTTCCGGCAACAGTGAGTCAACAATTACTGAAATCTTCTGCAGAGTTCGCCAAGACCGGGATCATTCGTTCCCTGACCGACTGCATTGAATTTCCATTCTCCATTATGTCTGTATACTTCTCCGAAGATCATGGCTGTCATGCCGGAGTAATCCTCAGACAAGTTGTATTTGCACATCTCATTGTTATTTCTGGCATCTACCAGACGGATGAACGCGTTGCGGATCATACCAAAATGCTGTTTTCTCTGTACACAGCCATAAATATTGACAACGATCACGATGCGGTCATATTCCTGAGGAACCGCAGACAGATCGATCATGATCTGCTCATCATCGCCCTCTCCCGCACCTGTCAGATTATCACCCATATGCTGTACGGTACCGGATCTGTGTGTCAGATTACCGAAATAGACCAGATCCACCTTGGGATCGATCAGTTTCCCGTTTTTCAACAGGATCGCAGAAGCATCACAATCGATCGGCTGCGGCTTGGGTGCAAAGAATCCTGCTTTTTTCTGCTCTACTTCATCCCATCCAAGTCCGACAACGATCTTTGCCAGTCCGGCATTGTCTTTTGAAAGACTTACTTTCTGTCCTTTTTGCAAACTTATTGACATGTTATCCTCCTAAACATACCTGTTCAGAATGAAAGCCGTTCTGAACAGGTATTAACTGATTCTTATTTTATGCTACATCGATTCCAAAATGACCGCAAAGTGCAGCAAGTCCGCCCTGGAATCCGCTTCCGATGGCATTAAACTTCCACTCGCCGTTATGTTTATACAATTCACCGACTACAACAGCTGTCTCAATAGAGAAGTCCTCGCCCAGATCATAACGGATCAGTTCTGTATTGTTCGAACTGTCAACGATACGGATAAAGGAATTGGAAACCTGACCAAAGTTCTGATTTCTCTGATCTGCTTCATAAATGGTAACGGTAAAAGCAATTTTTTCAATATTGGCAGGAATTTTGCTCAGATCGATCATGATCTGCTCATCATCTCCGTCTCCTGATCCGGTAAGATTATCTCCCAGATGCTCCACCGCTTCACTTGCATGTTTCAGATTGCCGTAGAAGATGAACTCTTTGTCTGACGGACATTTGCCGTCAGCACCCAGCATAAACGCTGCTGCGTCGAGGTCAAAATCCACTCCGGAATCAAATGCATTCACATCCCAGCCAAGACCTACCATGATGTTCTTAAGCCCCGGATTCCCCTTTGTTAAATCTACTTTCTGTCCTTTTGATAAACTGATTGGCATAATAAATACCCTCCTTTTAATATATAGTAAGGCTCAAAAAGCCCCCCGTACAAAACTTTTATCAATATCTGCCGGGCATATGATATCTCGCATCGAAATCCTGTTTAATGGATTCCAGTTTTGCCCGGTCGTGATTTCTTTTCTTATCAGCATCACTTCGTATACGTTTTGTCTCATCAATGCCGTTTACGATCGTCTTCCAGGTATCTTCCAGGGTCTCGATCTGTACAGAACCGCCGTTTGTAAGTCTCTCCGCAAGTCTGGCATTCTCGGCAGCAGTCTTAGCATTTTTGTGCAGCATTTCATTTGTTTTTTTATCAAGCTCCGCAAGAGACTGTGCCTGTAGCCGTTGTCTCTTTAAGAGAATCGCCTGTGCAAGCGCCTGCTTAAATACCGGAAGTGTAACGATAAACGCAGAATCGATCTTTCGCATCAGGTTATAATTATTGTATTCCATCATCCGTATCATCGGAATGGACTGCATGGCAACAACCTCTGCGAGTTTCAGATCCTGAGTCCTTTGCTCCATCAGATTTTTCGCATGCTTTAAGGTTGTCAGTTCAAACTGTATGGACTGATCCTTCGTAAGCTCTAAATCTGCCTCTTTTTGGGCGATATAAGCATCTATTTCACGACAGGCCTGTTCTCCGGCCAGAATATATTTTACCAGATCATGATAGTATTTTACATTGGCATCAAACAGTTGCTCCAGCTTGCGGTTGGACCGTTTGATCTCTTCTTCATATCTTCTGAGACTTACATAGACTTTATCTACTTCGTCTCCCATAGTATGATATTTCTCCACAATCTTATCCATGCGTTTCTTCATTGTCCCGAAGATCCTGTCAAAAAAGCGGTTGCTTTCTTTGATCTCGTCCATATCAAATTTACTCATGATCTTCGTAAGCGCATCAAACAGTTCTTCACTGTCATCCATCTGCGACATGCTGACACTTTGCAGTATGCTGTCGGAGGATCTGGAGATTTCTCTGGCTGCGCCGGCTCCGAAATTTACGATCGTAGACATATCATCGAGTACGATCGTACTCACGAGACGATCCACTTCCTCAGAACCGGTGAGTGTGGTATTCATCTGTGCCCTATCAGCTTCGATATCATACGGTAATACCTCTTCATCCGGTACAGATGCCGGCTGTAAAGTCAGTTCTACAGACGGTGCCTGTGGACTGCCAAACTCAAGTCCCATGTCATTATCTCCTTCCAAAAAGCCTTTCACCGAGACTTTTCTTCTTCGTCTTTACCACAAGCCGGTTTAGATCCGGCATCTGCAGATCATACATATACTCACCGATCTGATGATCCTCCATGCTGCTGTGCTCCATATATTTCTCTATATTGCGATACCCTGTCGGTATAAAAAACAGAATATCAAATCCCAGAAGATGAAGAAACATGACCATGATCGTGTCCTCTAAATCCATGATATCTTCTGTCGTATTAACCCATACCAGCTTCGGATTTTTCTTTGTAAGGTCAAATTTCTGTATCAAACGTACAATCTCTTTCGGCAGGTTTAATACAGTGGCGATCACGGTATACTCGGTACCGTTTTCTCCGATCCCTTTGATCAGTTTCTGCTGCAATAACAGCTGAAGCTTATCCAGTATCAACTCCTGCGTCTCTTCTCTTAGTATCCCATATGGATAGCATGTATGATTCCTGATCTTGTCTTTCAACAGTCTGCCGTTTTTATAGAATTCAACAGCATGCTGCTTCACCGGATTCGGTATCGTCCGGTCGATATAAGGAAACTTCGACAAAAACAACGTATCTTCTGTGAGAAGTTCTTTTACAGAACCCCAATAGCTGTTTAGATCTCTGTCTTTGATCCCGGATACTCTTGCAAAGATCACCGGAAGATTCACCGTACCATCCGTCACGCTAAAGCTTTGGCGATACTTGAGCTCTTCATCCCACAAAAGACGTATCTCTTCATATATGGTCTGCAACTGGATGATATTCGCCTTACTGTATTGCTGCTGTCGGTATAGACCGGTATCCTGATACATCAGGCTGTCGAGTTCTCTTTCTGCATGATAGGCTACTGTGCCGATCTTAACCTGTGAGCTTTCCTGTGGGAAATGCTCTAAAGACACCGTCTCCGAAAAGTGTATTTCACACAGATTATTATCCTTCAGACAATCCGTTTCATCGGGCTTTGGAGTCAGTATCAATACATCTACCGGAAGACGTGCAAGGAAGCGCAAAAACAATGCTTCGCTCTCATCATGGCATCCGCCGTAAAGGATAAAGCAGCTGATCTGAGGTAAATGAAGTCCTGTAAACAGACTGCTCTCATAGCGCTTTAACCAGCACAAAAGAGTAACTGCCTGCGAGATGAGACGGTTCAGATTCGTCTGTCCGGACGCTTTCTCCAAAAAAATATCCACAAATGCTCTGTGCATTAATTTCTGTAATTCGGGATCTGCCGGAAAACTGATGTTGGAAGAAAGCCCTGTGATCATCTGTACCGCATCGGCGTAATTGCCTCTTCTGATCCCCAAGATCTCTGTTGTATCGGGTTTCTTCAAAGCATGATCAACGATCACGGTATGTCGTTTGGCAGCTTTTAAATCCTGACCGAATCGATACAATTCATCCGCATAGGTCAGTTTGTCCTGCGCACCGTCCATGCGGATCAGGGCATTGTAATATACGCCCGCCTCACTGCCTCTTGAGGAAGGTTCTTTCCTGATCTCTTCCAGAACATTCCCATCCATCCATGTGTTGATGCAACCGTTCCAGACGGACCCCGGTCCGTAAAGGCGCTCTCTTTCCATACTGCGTCTTGCTTCTTCGCGAATCTTCTTTAAGGAAAAATCCGTTGGAAATGGCTGTAATCCTTCTGTATGTAAAGCATCCGAGTAAAAGGATGCTGCGTCCAGTTTTTGATAGTTTTCATCGCCCTGGTATTGAAGCAGCACGATATCACAGCCGGCTTTTGAAAGAACGCAAAAAAGCAGAAGTTCATAGTTAGTGACCGCTCCTTCATAAAGAATTTTGGGTACGTCATCCTCTCCCAGTTGATTTACGATCCGTTCAAACTTATAATAAAGCCAGCACATAAATTTGATATAGGCATTTTGGAGCATGCTCTCCGTTTTGCCTTTTTGTCCAAGCTGTGTAAGTGTATCCAGGATAGCGGCTGCCACATTGGCACGCTGGCTGTCATTCATACGCGGAAGCCACTTTTTGAGTGCTGCCGTGATAAATCCTATGTTGAGTTTAAAATCCATCCCCATGATCTCACGGTAATAGGACAGATTCTGTTCCGTCGGATTGGGAAGCTTCCCTTCGATCACGACTCCCTTCTTCAATGCCATATCATAATACCGGCTGATAAATTGTCTGACCGGTTCGGAATAACCATTTATACGGTAAAAAAAGACACCTTTTTCGGCTCTACTATGAAGTTGAAGGAAAAAGTCTTCGAGGCTTTGTATCTGTTTATGCTCAAAAACCAAAATGTCTTCCCCCTCGATCCAGCCCATAGTACGTTCCCTGTCTGCTACAGACTGTAAAATTCATTCTGTTTCAAAAACAATTAAAGGTATTTTACCATATTCTGACGGAATATACCAGTTTATTGATAGAAATTTAGCAATTATTAATAATTTGAAAGAATTCTTTATCCATTCATTCTGTCGTTTTCCGATCATTCTCACAGAATGCTATTTCATGAAATTACCGGCAAACCTGCGGATATTCTGATACCCGACTGCCAGATTCAGATTCTGTCCGTCATCAAGTCCTGCTGTACTGATCCCGATCACTTCCCCATACATATTCAGAACCGCTCCACCGGAACTCCCATGCGAGATCGGTGCCGTAAACTGAATCATATCAAGATCGTCAAATTTACGAAAACCGGATATGATGCCGTCCGATACGGAATTAAACATTCCGAGCGGACTTCCGATCGCCACGACTTTCTGCCCTCTGACCAGTTCACTTGCCCCGGAATATACGTGCAGCGGGTTCAAGCGTTTATCGATCCGTATCAGCGCAAGGTCAAAATCGGGATGATATTTGATCAGCTCATCCGTCTGATAGATCTGATCGTCATTTTCAATCCTCACGGAGTATACCCGTCCTCTTTCTGCCACGTGAAAATTAGTCAGAATATAACCGTCTGTTCCGATCATGATGCCGGATCCGGTGCCGATCACGTTTTGCTCCCGATCGTGTACCGCGATCATCACAACCGATGATGCAAGTCTCGCCAGTTCTTCAAAGCTTTTTTCCTCCCTTCTGTTTCCGGTAGGTATGATCACTGTTTTGTTTACAACAGTTTGTTCCTGCCCGGTTCCTACCTGTTTCCCGGCAACGGTTCCCGTTGCATTGCTTTTACGATGTCGCTCTCTTGCCGGTATGGATACTTTTATATTTGGTCTGTTTTCTTTTTTGCCTCGCGGATCTGTCAGGGAGCCATTTCCAACGGCTGCATTGCTCTCTGCTTTGACGCATGGTTCTTCCTTCATCACCGGAATATATTCCGGAAGCACTGTGTTTCCGAAGGAACCGAGTATAAACGAATCGGAAAGCTGCAAAAAAGCATCCCGCACCGAAACATCTTTTCTGTTTTGTAAAAGAAGCACCTCACAGCCTGTCAGTGCAAGAAAACCGTAAAACAGGTATTCCTGTTCTTTTTGCACATTTTCAGCTGTGATCTTAATGAATGCTCTCTCAGAACCATTTAACATGTTCCGGGAAAAAACATAGTCCGTCCAGAACAAGATCTTTACCGCAAAATTAGAGAGCATGGAATCCGTAACTTGGGCTTTATTCTCACGAAACAGCCTGCAAACACGGCTAAAGCTTTCGCTGATCGCATTGGACATCTTCTCTGACGGTAAGAAATTCCGAAAAGCAGGGTACATTCCTTTTTCGAACGAGTGATACATTTCCGTATAATAGGATATTTCTTCTGCCTTTACAGGCATCGGAAGCTCACGAAGCCTGAGATAGGCTCCATTGCAGTTTTTGAAATCAGGGACTTTTGCCCCCTCCAGTCTCACAATCTGTGAGGCATAATCTGCCGTTTCTCCGAGAGCTCTGTAGAAACATTTTTTCTCTTTTGTTTTGTCAGGGCAGTTTTGTATCTCAAAAAAATCCGCAATATTGTTAATCTTACCATATTCTGTCATGCTTATTTCTTCCTTTTGTGTATATTGTCTGTTGATCGCCGGTATTCACTGCAGTTATGTTACCCGCTATCGCTTTCTTTTGCGTTAGCATTTATTTAAGAAAATCACTACAGGAACATTTTAACATACCCTTTATTTTTTGACTATCTTTTCCTGATATGCTGTGCTATAATATCTTTTAATGTGTTGCAATTTAGGGCGTTTGCAGTGTGTTTTTCATTCAGATGCATCGTTCCAATCCTGTAACGCAATCCATATAACCGGGGGGAATTATGAAAAATAATGTGATCTATTACAGTGTCGGGGCTTTGTTATACTGCCCTGCCAATAAAAAATCCATTGCGGATTCCATTGCAAGCGGCAGATTCGGGGATAAGTATTCTCTGGCACTTTGTCTGGAGGATACGATCAATGATAACTTCGTCACAGAGGCAGAATATACACTGATCGATTCGATCGTTCGTATTTATAATCTTCGCCAGACAGACTCTTTTTATCTTCCCAAGATCTTTATCAGGGTACGCAATCCCGAACAGATCATCAGGCTATCGTATGCTTTCGGACAGAGTCTTGAGATCATTACCGGATTTATCATTCCAAAGTTTAACAGTTTAAATGCAGATGTTTATCTTGAAAGTATCGCTAAGATCAATCAGATTTCCTCGCATAAGCATTATATGATGCCGATCTATGAAAGCTCGGCCATGATCGATCTTCGGACGCGTTATGATCAGTTGTATCTTTTAAAAGAGAAACTGGCGCCTTTAGAAGAACTGGTACTGAATATCCGGGTGGGGGGAAATGATCTGTGTCATTTATTCGGTTTCAGACGCCACGCAAATGAATCTATACACAAAATACGACCGGTTGCCAATATCTTTTCGGATATCATAACCGTATATGGTACCGATTATGTCGTATCCGGTCCTGTCTGGGAATACTATGCCGGTGCAAACTGGGAAAAAGGCATGACAAAAGAGATCGCGGATGATAAGCTTTGCGGATTCATCGGCAAAACAGTCATTCATCCAAACCAGATTTCTGTCGTAAATCATGCTTATCAGGTATCGGAAGCTGATTTCCATGACGCAAAGGCAATCCTGCACTGGAACAAGAGCGCTGCGGAATTTGTTTCGGGAAGCAACAGCAAAGAACGTATGAATGAATATAAAACCCATACAAACTGGGCAGAAAAGATCATGTATCTGAGCGATGTATACGGTATACGGAAATAGCCGTTTCTGTCTGAGAGATCCCGTTGTAACATAACACCCCCGATCAGGTTGACCGGGGGCTTTTTGTTTAGAATCCTCTCATTTATTTATTTTTTGTCTTTCAGGTATCAGCCATTTTTTTGATCAGGCCACAGCATTTATAGTGTTCCATCGGATAAGTCTCTACCGGGACATGTTTCTCTTTTGCAAGCCGGAGCAGATGCTGCAGATCCGGACTTTCCAGATATCGTTCATCCACCAGTACCTTCCAGGGAATTCTTCTCAAAAGTACCCGGGTTGCCTCACCGATTCCGGGCTTTACCAGATTGATATCATCGATATCAAATTGTCCGGCTATTTTTTGCACTTCTTCCATTCCGGTACTTTCGGCTTGCGGATTGTTTACAACAGCGATCTGCTCAACCGGCACAAATTCCTTCTCTATCTGTTCAATAAACTCATAGGAAAGATCTGCCTCTTTCAGATTTTCATAATAAACAGCTCCGTGAAAATCGTTTGTACCGATCAGGTCATCCCGAAGCACTGTACGACTGATGAGTCCTGAAACCGTACTGTTTAAACAGGAACTCGGGATCAGTATGTCATCATGTGTACCACAAAGCTCGGTCACATTTGCCGGATCAGCGATCACGGCGATCTCGTCACTCACTCCTTCATAAGCAGAAATATCTTTTTTTAATTCATTTAAGATCGCACCCTTGCCGATCCAGCCATCCACAAACAACAGCTGTTGCGGACGATATCTGTCCAAAAGATAATGCATGGCATTGTCATCAATGCCTCTTCCTCTGATGATGGAAATCGAAAAATGCGGTACATCGATCTGAAAAAAAAGTCTGATATACCGTTTGATCAGTATTCCTATGGGAATGCCGGCTCTTGCCAGTGAAACCAGTACCACATCTTTCCCCCTGCTTTTTATGATCTTGTCAGCCAGAATGCCTGTCGCATCTGCAACCGGCTTCGCATAATTATTTAATGCTTCTTTATAAACCTGCATATATTTATCGGTTGGCACATATTCGATCGGAAGCATCTCACTGTAATGCTTCCCTGACTGGATCAGTCGTTCTCTCTCTTCCGTAGGTTGTGGCTCGATCAGCCCGGTAATATCCTTCAAAAGAAGAACGACATCTTTTTCTAAATAGGAACTTCTCACTTTAACACCACCTGATCACTTCTATATTTTTGTTTTGTATCTTTAAGGCATTGACCAAAGAAGTCATACCCGGCCGTTTCTCTTCTTTCTCACACTCCGCATCCGTCACGATCAATACCATGTTATATGCCTGTATATCATACAGATAGGTAACTCTGTTTCCATCATAGATACTTCGAAGTTCAAAACGTTCCTGCAGCGGATAATCTTCCTCATTTCCCACACAGATCGGGCTTCGTGTCGTGGAATGGCTTTTCACCAGACATCCTTCTTCCTCCAGCTTTCTTCCGACAAATAAAGCCGGATACATGCATTCTTCCGTTCCGATCACCAGTATATGTTTCTGATCTTCTGTTTTGATCCGCGCGCTTATATTTTTCCACAGCTCTTCACAGGCTTTTTTATACGCAATAGCATTGCAAAGTCTTCTGGTATTCATCAGTCCCTTTATTTGTATTTCTTCAGGCAGTTCGGTTTCTCGAAGATCACAGGAATGATAAACGCCTTTTCCCTGATAGGTATCGGCGATTTTGGCAAATTGGCTGTGATCTGTTTTTACCAGCCAGTGAAGATTAATATTTCTGTTTTGATATTCCTCCAAATGCTCCTTTGTCATCCCGTTCAACAGCGATGCTACCGAAAATACACATTTGCCGGGATACTGTTTTTCCAGTATGTTTATAATATTCAGGATTGTTTTGCCGGTTGTCACTTCATCTTCCACAAATACAATCCTTTCGGTCTTTTCCAGAGCTTCATCCATATCCTCTCTGATCAGTTTCTGTTCGGTGGCATGACTGTGTTCTTCCGAAAAGAAGAGATAATGCACTCCTGCTATCTGTTCCCGCGTAGTCTGGATATAATCTGCTCCAAGATAAACGGCCACCTCTGCACCGATCGCTGTCGCAGTTTCTGCAAATCCAATGACCAGAAGGCGCTCTTCCGGATAGGCTGTTTTTACCTTCTCGGCCAGGGCATCAAACAGTCCCAGTGCTTTTGTCGGAGAAACCGGTACATGTTTTCCCTGTAACGGATCCACTACCAGATAATTTCTTTTTTTATTACCATCTCTCTTGGCGATTCTGACCAAATCATTCTCACTATACATTCCTGTCCCCACTCTCTTAAACGCTAATTTGCTTGTAGGCTTCAGAATTTCGCATATCGTTATACAATATGCGCAGTTATTCTTTATCCATAACGACTCTGTGATTATACCAAAAACTTCCGAAGCGTTACAAGTCCTAATTTTCTTAATACTGCTATTTCTGTTTATTGTTCGCAGCCGAAATTCGCATATACTGCGCATGTACACCCAGATAAACCATGATTTTCATGGTTTTGCCGACGCACGCGAATTTAAATAACAAACCTCGTTTGTATCAAAGTCAGAACGACTGTGAAAGCAGTATATTTCTGTCCTGCTCTCTGTTCTGCAAAGAAAGAAATCCCGGGAGAAATACTCCCGGGATCAAATTCATTTTCAGTATAAGGTCATTTCTTAACATGATATATGTCAGGAAACAATCCAAGTGGAGAAATACCTTAGAACTTACCTGCCTTAGCAGCTTCTTCTACTGAAACAGCTACTGCAACAGTAGCACCAACCATCGGGTTGTTACCCATACCGATCAGACCCATCATCTCAACGTGAGCCGGAACGGAAGAAGAACCTGCGAACTGAGCGCTTGAATGCATACGTCCTAACGTATCGGTAAATCCGTAGGAAGCAGGACCTGCAGCCATGTTATCCGGATGAAGTGTACGACCTGTACCACCGCCGGAAGCTACGGAGAAGTATTTCTTACCTGCTTCTGTTCTTTCTTTTTTGTATGTACCTGCAACCGGATGCTGGAATCTGGTCGGGTTCGTAGAGTTACCTGTGATGGATACGTCTACGTTCTCTTTCCACATGATGGCAACACCTTCCGGAACGGAATTGGCACCGTAGCAGTTAACCTTTGCACGAAGACCTTCTGAATAAGGAATTCTCTCGATTTCTTTTACTTCATTGGTATAAGGATCGTACTCTGTCTCAACAAAGGTAAATCCATTGATACGGCTGATGATCTTAGCTGCGTCTTTACCAAGACCGTTTAAGATAACTCTTAAAGGTTTCTGACGAACCTTGTTAGCCTTCTCAGCGATACCGATCGCACCTTCAGCAGCGGCAAATGACTCATGTCCGGCAAGGAAAGCGAAACACTCTGTATCCTCTTCCAGTAACATCTTGCCAAGATTACCATGTCCCAGACCAACCTTACGTGTATCGGCAACGGAACCCGGAATACAGAAAGCCTGTAAGCCTTCTCCGATCGCAGCAGCAGCATCTGCAGCTTTTCTGCAGTCTTTCTTAATTGCGATCGCTGCACCTACTGTGTAAGCCCAGCAAGCGTTCTCAAAACAGATCGGCTGGATCTTCTTTACCTGCTCATATACATCCAGTCCGGCATCTTTCGTGATTTTCTCAGCTTCTTCAATAGAAGAAATGCCGTAACTATTCAATACAGAATTAATTTTATCAATTCTTCTTTCATATGATTCAAATAATGCCATCTCAAGCTCCTCCTATTATTCTTTTCTCGGGTCAATGATCTTAACAGCATCATCTACACGTCCATACTGTCCGCAAGATTTCTCATAAGCTGTCTGTACGTCATCACCTTTTTTCATGAAGTCTGTCATCTTACCAAAGTTTACAAACTTATAACCGATGATCTCGTCATTGGCATCCAAAGCGATACCTGTAACATAACCCTCTGCCATTTCAAGATAACGAGGACCTTTCTTAAGGGTACCATACATCGTACCAACCTGGCTTCTTAAACCTTTTCCCAAATCTTCCAGACCTGCTCCTACCGGAAGTCCGTCCTCGGAGAATGCAGACTGAGAACGTCCGTAAACGATCTGTAAGAATAATTCTCTCATAGCTGTATTGATCGCATCACATACAAGGTCTGTATTTAATGCTTCCATAACAGTAAGTCCCGGTAAGATCTCTGACGCCATAGCTGCGGAATGAGTCATACCTGAGCAGCCGATCGTCTCGACAAGTGCTTCCTGGATGATACCCTCCTTAACGTTCAGAGTCAGCTTACATGCACCCTGCTGAGGAGCACACCAGCCAACACCGTGTGTCAGACCGGAAATATCTTTAACTTCTTTTGCCTGAACCCATTTTGCTTCTTCTGGGATGGGAGCACAGCCATGATGAACGCCCTGTGCAACCGTACACATTTCTTCAACTTCTTTTGAATAAATCATGTGAAATCTCCTTTCAGATTTTAATTACTTGCCATTCATGATAAAGATTATCACGAAGCATTGATACCATTGTCGCATATTTTACAGAAAAAATCCAGTAGAACTTTGTAAAAATTTATGTCTTTTTATTTTAACCGCTGCATGATCTTACCATCGTTCTTAACGATCATGTCTGCGCGGATGATACCTCTGACGCAGGATAACGGATAAATACTTGTATTTCTGCCAATCATCGTGCCGGGATTAAGCACACTGTTACAGCCTACCTGAACATGATCTCCTACGATCGCACCGAACTTGCGAAGACCGGTATCGATACTCTGAAGCGGCACTTTTACAACCACATTGGTGTTGTCATTTTTGACATTGGAGGTAATGGCACCAGCACCAAAATGCGCCTTATATCCCATAACACTGTCTCCTACATAATTGTAATGAGGAACCTGTACTCCGTCAAAGAGCAATGCATTCTTTAACTCAGTGGAATTGCCTACAACAGCCTTTTTTCCAACGATCACGCTTCCGCGGATAAACGCACAGTGTCTGACCTGCGCTCCCTCATCAATAATACAAGGTGCTGTGATACTTGCTGTAGATGCAACCGTGGCACTCTTGGCAATGTAAATATTCTCTCCGCACTTTTCATAGATATCCGGCGGCAGATATGGTCCCAACTGTTCAATAAAAACTCCTAATTTAGGAAGTACATCCCAGGGATACTTAATATTGTCGAACAGATACTTCGCAATCGTTCTGTCCAGATCGAGATAATCCTGAATATCAATCAGACCCATACTCTCATTCCTCTCCTTCTTTTACGTCAAAACAGTGTCAGTCGGATACACTGCCCGAATGTACAATGTAAAACAGATCACTGCCACTGTATTGGCTCAATCTCATACATGGATTGATTATACCATATTTTTATCAGGTTTCAAACAAAAAAGTAATCTGTCCGTCCGCAAATTTCAAACGCGCTTCAAAGGAATTGCCGGCCTTGGATTGAAAACCTGTTATTTTTTCTTTTGTTTCCCCTTTTTCCAGAAGTTCCTGCATGACTTCTTCGGTCAACGGCACCTGTGCAACGGTATGTCCCACCTTAAATCCGCATTCGCATTCATAATACCACTGGCTTTTCATCAGATTACTGCGGCAATTCGGACAGGGAATCCCGATCTTCACCGGCTCCGGTTTCTCCGGGAAATCAAAGGTGATCGATCCGTCATCCAGAAGTTTGAGGGGCGCATCAAATTTCATGCCGGTCTTTGCTACAAATCCGGAGATCACATCCGTATGCTTCTCCTGCAATAACTGCCGGATCTGGGATTCTTTCAGCTTCACACTGGCGATCTTTCCGATGGAAAACCTGCAGCTTTGCTCGTCATCTTTCCTATAATTGGCACAGCCGTATCCAAATGGTGTCTGCACGATATCTCCCCCGCACAGCGGACAGGAAACATCTTTGATCTTTACCGGCTCCAGATCCGTAAAATCAAAGGCAAGACCGCTTACTTTTCCGTCTTCTTCCTTTTTTAACGTAACCCTGGCATCGAATTTTTTCCCGCTTTTGGATTTAAATCCCCGGATCGTTCCGGTTCTGCCATTTGTAAGCAGTTCCCTGATCTGGGCTTCTGTCAGACTCTTCTCCGCCATCTTGCCGATAGAAAACCGACAGCTGTTTTCGCCTTCTTTTCTGTAATTGGCACAGCCGTATCCGAATGGTGTCTGCACGATATCACCGCCGCAAAGAGGGCAGACAACATCTTTAATCTTTAAAGGTTCCAGATCCGTAAAATCAAAGGCAAGACCACTTACTTTTCCGTCTTCTTCTTTTTTTAACACAATCCTGGCATCAAATTTTTTCCCGCTTTTGGATTTGAATCCCCGGATCGTTGCTGTCCTTCCATTTGTCAACAGCTCTTTGATCTGGGCTTCTGTCAGACTTTTTTCCGCCATTTTGCCAATCGAAAACCGACAACTGTTTTCTTCATCCTTACTATAGTTGGCACAGCCGTATCCAAATGATGTCTGCACGATTTCTCCGCCGCAAAGCGGACACTTCACATCTTTGATCTTTTTGGCTTCCACATGCTCAAAATCAAAATTAACTGCAGATTTACCATCTTCTTTCTTATTCAACACCAGACAGGCATCAAATTTTTTCCCGTTTTTGGACTTAAAGCCCGATATGGTTTCGGTTTTCTTTTCATTTATCAGCTGTAGCAACTGAGCTCTGGTCAGATTTTTACCGGCTATGGCTCCGATATAAAAGCGGCATGAAGCGGGATCGGAAGGATCATAAGCACTGCAGCCGCAGTTTGTACCACGCATTTCCAGCGGACTGCCGCAATCAGGACAGACAGCACCTTCCAGGATTACCGGCTGGTTTCTCGAAAAATCAAACGTAATATGTTTCCTGCCTTCTTCTTCCTCACTCAGCACCAATGCTGCCGAAAATTTTCGCTTATTCTTGTCCGTAAAACCATCCAAAACGTCCGTTTTTCCTTCTGTCAGAAGTGTTTTCACTTCGTCTATGGAAAGTGATCTGCCTGCAATTGTCCCAATATTGAACCGACAGCCCGATCCATCTTTTTTATAATTGGAGCAGCCGTATCCAAAAGGAGTGGTCTCTATGGTGCCATCACAGACAGGACATTTTACGCCCAGATTGATCTTTGCCTTGATACCGCGGCTTTCCTTACCGGCAAGCGGGTGGATCCTTGCTGCGATCTGCTCCTTTAGCTGCGTTGCTATCATGGATTCTGTTTCGTGCCGGATAAAATGTTCCAGTTTTTGCCGGTACTCCCCAAAATCCACTTCTCCTCTTGTGATCCCGTCCAGCCCCTTTTCCCAGGAAGCTGTCATCTTCGGATTCAAAAGTGCCGGCACAGTGAGACTGACCACTTCAAATACCATTTCACCGAGATTTTCCGGTGTCAGGATCTGGGTTTTCCGGTTTAAGTTCAGATAACCGATCCTCACCAGTTTTTTTATGATCTCAGCCCTCGTGGCACTGGTACCGATCCCGCTTCCCTTGATCTGTGCGCGAAGTTCTTCGTCCTCGATGAGCTGACCGGCATTTTCCATGGCAAGTACCATAGATCCTGAAGTATATCGTTTTGGAGGCGCTGTCTTTCCTTCCCGTATTACAAGACCGTTTACAGTCAGCTTATCTCCCGGTTTGATAGAAGCAGCCAGTTCGAGCAGACGCCTGTTCTCCTCTTCTTTTTCTTCTGCACTGCGTTCCTTCCCCTCCGTATCTGATTCCTCTCGGTCAATGCGTCCTGCAATCTCCAAAAATCCTTTTACCTTCAATAGCTTCGCAGAGGTAAAAAAGCGTTCTTCTCCCATCTGTGTGACCATTTTCAGCGTCTGATATTCTGCCGGAGGATAAAAGATACTCAGAAAACGTCTGACAATCAGATCAAAGATCTTTTTTTGAAGCTCTGTCAGACCGGAAAACTCTGTCAACTGTCCAGTAGGAATGATCGCATAGTGATCCGTTATCTTGGAATCATCTGTATAGGCGGTTTTTGCAATTCCCAAATAGGATCTGGTTTTTAAGATCTGCTCCACAAAGGAAGACGTCGGCGTATAGTTTTTCAGCCGGCTGATATTCTTGTATATTTCTTTTGCGACTGCACTCGAAAGCACCCTGGCATCTGTTCGCGGATAAGTCGTCAGTTTTTTTTCATACAGTTCCTGTGCGGCCTGTAAAGTTTCATCCGGACTGATCTTGAAACGCCTGGAGCATTCCGCCTGAAGCTCTGCCAGATTGAATAAAAGAGGCGCCCTCTTTTTGGAAGCGGCGATATCAACAACTCTGGCAATTGCTTCTTTCCCAACAAGACTGTCAATGAGTTGCTTTGCGTCATCCTCTTTTCGAAAGCCGTTTTCTTTATACAAAAGCGATGAGCCGAAATAAGGAGAGTCCTCAACTGCCTTCCATTCTCCTTCTATGCCTCCATCAAAAAACTGTCCGATCACACGATAAAACGGTGTTTCTTTAAAATTTCGTATCTCCCGCTCCCTGATCACGACCATTCCCAACACGCAGGTCATAACACGTCCTACTGCAATGGCTGTATAGCTCCTGGTTCCTGCGGCTTCATTTAACAGATTTCCGTATTTTACACTCATCACGCGGGAAAAGTTGATTCCCATGGCATAGTCTTCGATCGTACGCATGATTCCGCTCTTGCCCAGATTGGCATATTCAGACATCGGTTTTGCTTCCCGGATACCACGGCGTATCTCCTCCTCTGTCTGGGAATCGATCCAGACCCTCAGTTCTTCCATTCCTTCCCGCACACCGCCGAAATTACGGATGTTCTCTTCGATGGTCTGTCCTTCTTTTCCGGCATCACCTGCCCAGTATACTTTATCGATATCTTCACGGTACAATAATTTATGTACGGTATCATACTGTTTACTTACCGCCGGTATCACATCATATTTATAGTCCTTTGGTAAAAAAGGCAGATCCTCCAGTCTCCATTTTTTATATTTGATATCATAGCTTTCCGGATATACCATTTCCACAAGATGACCAACACACCAGGTAATGACGTAATCATCATTTTCTATATATCCATCCTGTCTTCCGGATACTCCCAATACCCCGGCGAATTCCCTTGCCACACTCGGTTTCTCCGTTATGATCAACGATTTTGCCAACGCCTGCTACTTCCTTTCTTACAACACAAAAGCCCCGGCGGATCATCATCCTATTCATAAAGTCCGACTATTATGAATGGGATGATGATCCCCGCAGCTTTTTTCCTTCTTCTATGATACGATCCTCCAACCGGATATCTTACAGCAGATCGGGATCGACGATTCACGGAATCGCTACTTTGGATCGTTTTCACCGGTCATGATGTTCTTGCGTCTTTCTTCCTTTATCCGGATTTCCTGCTTCGTCAGGATCTCTTCCATACCTTCAACCGTCATGGGTTTGCCCAGAAGATATCCCTGAATATTATCACACGAAACATCCTTAAGATATTCATACTGTTCCAGCGTTTCTACACCTTCTGCAACAGTTTCAAAACCAAGCTGTTTGACCATAGTAATGATCGATTCAATGATGATCCTGGAGCTTTTGTCCACCAGAACCGTATCGATAAACGTCTTATCGATTTTAAGAGTATCTATGGGAAGTCCCTTCAGATAAGACAGGGATGAATAACCTGTGCCGAAATCATCCAGTGAAATCTTGATCCCATATTCTTTTAAGATCTTCATCTTATTCAGAACATCCTGAAAATCATCGATCATTATGCTCTCTGTGATCTCCAGTTCGATATCGGTCGCCGGAACATGATGCTTCTCGATCAGTCGCAAAAGCTTCGGTATGAAGTTTTTCTGCCGATACTGCAGGGCGGAAATATTGACGGACAGAATCAATGGGGTATCAAACCGCTGTTTCCAGCTGCTGAAAATTCGAAACGCTTCATCTAACACCCAGTCACCGATTTCCAGGATCATTCCGTTTTGCTCCGCTACCGGTATAAACATCCCCGGATTGATGGTCATTCCTTCTTCGGTCCGCCAGCGGATCAGCGCCTCCACACCTCTTAAGATCTTCGTGTTGGCGTCATACTGTGGCTGAAAACAAAGAAAGAATTCATTCTTGTCGATGGCTTTCCTGAGCTTATCTTCCATGGTAAACTGTTCCAGAAAGTCGTCCAGGATCGGTGTTTCATAATATCCGATCGTATTTTTGCCTTTTTCTCTTGCATGCAACATGATCACTTCGGCATCATTTAACAATTCCAGAACATCACTGCCCGACTGTGGAAACTGTGTGACACCGGCACTGATCGTAATCTGTGCTTTGACACTGGAAGTCGTAGTGATTAACGGATTTTTCAGATTCTTTTTGATATCCTCATAAATATAATCCGCACTGTCCGTTCCATATGGATCATAAATCGCAATATAGAAAAAATCGGATGCCGAATGTGATACAATCACATTGTCTTTTTGATATTTTTTCAGAAGGAGACCAAATTCCTGTAAGATCTCATCTCCGACCAGAATCCCGAATCCATCATTATAATGCTTAAAATCGTTGATGTTGATACACATGATAGAGATCACATGAAGTTTTTCCTTGGCTCTAAAAACCCAGTCTCTTAATATCCGGATAAAATAATTACGGTTGTACAGACCCGTCAGAAGATCATAATACGCCATGTATTTTAGATCTTCATGTTGTTTACGATATCTGGTGATATCCTTGATACGGATCACTTTTGCTGTGATCTCGCCCATTTCGTTTTTTGAGAAAGCCTGTGTAAACTCATACCATCTTTTGCCGTTTATGGAAGGACACTCCAGGATCTCTCCTTCCCGGGAACCATCACTTCGATCCAAAAGCTCCCGAAGCTCTGCTCTTTTATCGAGTGCCACTTCTTCTATGATCTGATTCAGATCCGATTCCTGTCTTACCGCAAAGGGAAAAAACTCTAAAAAACGTCCTGCCATTTCAAAAGTATGTTCCTTAAGCTGGCAAAACAAAAAGGCATCAGAGGACGTATCGCATATAAGCCGGTACATCTCTCCGGTACTACGAAGCTTTTCATTCATAGCGGATAATAAATCTACCTGATAATGCAAGTTGTCCATTCCTGATACCTTCCTTTAACAATCGCTCTGTTCCGATCTTATTTCTTGTTGATCAGTCCTTTTGCCTTTAATAACTCGGCGCAAAGTACAGCTCCACCTGCTGCACCTCTGACTGTATTATGAGATAAACCTACAAACTTCCAGTCATAAATGCTGTCTTCGCGAAGACGCCCGATGGAGATACCCATACCCTTTTCGTAATCCACATCCAATGTTACCTGCGGGCGATTATCTTCTTCCATATAACGGATAAACTGCTTTGGAGCACTTGGAAGTTCAAGCTCCTGCGGAAGTCCGCTGAAAGAAACCAGTTTCTCGATCAGCTGTTCTTTGGTAGGCTGTTTTCTGAATTTTACAAATACAGCTGCTGTGTGTCCGTTTAATACCGGAACGCGGATGCACTGACATGTGATCTTCGGCTCCTGCGCTTTTACGATCTCACCATTCTCCACTTTACCATAAATACGTAACGGCTCCTGCTCACTCTTTTCTTCCTCACCGCCAATATAAGGAATGATATTCTCCACCATCTCCGGCCAGTCTTTAAAAGTCTTACCGGCACCTGAGATTGCCTGATAAGTTGTAGCCACTACTTCGTAAGGCTCAAATTCTCTCCATGCATATAAAACGGGAGCATAACTCTGAATGGAGCAGTTTGGTTTTACTGCCACAAAGCCCCTGGAAGTGCCCAGTCTCTTCTTCTGTGCTTCGATGACTTCTATATGCTCCGGATTGATCTCGGGAATGATCATCGGTACATCAGGCGTCCATCTGTGAGCAGAATTGTTGGAAACAACCGGAGTCTCTGTTTTGGCATATGCATCTTCGATCGCACGGATCTCTTCTTTGGTCATGTCTACTGCGGAAAATACAAAGTCTACTTCACTTGCGACTTTCTCAACTTCGTTGACATTCATGACTACGATGTTCTTGACTGCTTCCGGCATAGGAGTTGTCATTTTCCATCTGCCACCTACTGCTTCCTCATAGGTCTTGCCGGCTGAACGAGGGCTTGCCGCGATGGTTGTTACCTCAAACCATGGATGGTTCTCAAGCAGAGAGATAAATCTCTGTCCTACCATACCTGTTCCGCCTAAAATACCTACTTTCAATTTTTCACTCATAATCTCACTCCTCTTTTTTATTATGGATCCCGCTTGCACGGAATAACACATCAGTTTCAGTTATTGTAAATACTCTTCATCCTTATTCTGCCACTCGTCTTCCAGATAGTCTTTGCAGATCCTGATAACATCCTTCATAGCCTCCGGTCCGGGTGCCCCCAGAGTAAGCCGTTTATTCACACAAGTCTCCAGTGAGATCGCATCATAAACATCAGGTTCAAACACATCGCAGATCTCTTTTAATTCTTCAATACTCATCTCATCGATCGATTTGTTCTTATCAATACAGGTCAGCACAAGCTTCCCGATAATGCTGTGGGCATCCCGGAAAGGAACGCCTTTTTTGACAAGATAGTCTGCAGCGTCTGTTGCATTTGTAAAACCGCGCATTGCACTTTGCGCCATGATATCTTTGCGAAACTGCATCGTCTTAACCATGCCGGTAAACAGAGCAAGACATCCTTTTACGGTGTCGATCGCATCAAACGTAAGCTCTTTATCTTCCTGCATATCCTTATTATAAGCAAGCGGTATCCCTTTCATCGTAGTAAGGATCGAGATAAGTGCCCCGTATACACGTCCCGTCTTGCCTCTTACCAGTTCTGCGATATCAGGATTCTTCTTCTGCGGCATAATGCTGCTTCCGGTAGAATAGGCATCATCGATCTCCACAAAACGGTATTCATTGGAATTCCAGATGATGATCTCTTCACAGAAGCGGCTAAGATGCATCATGATCGTCGCTGCCGCCGACAGAAACTCTATGATATAGTCTCTGTCCGAAACAGAATCCATACTGTTTAATGTTGGTCCTTCAAATCCAAGAAGCGAAGCGGTATACGCACGATCCAGCGGATAGGTCGTTCCGGCCAGTGCTCCCGCTCCAAGCGGACAGTAGTTCATTCGCTTATAAATGTCTTTCAGACGCAGTCTGTCTCTTTTGAACATTTCAAAATAGGCACCCACATGATGGGCAAGTGTGACCGGCTGTGCTTTCTGCAAATGTGTAAAGCCCGGCATATATGTATGTATATTATCTTCCATGATCTTAAGAAGTTCCGTCAAAAGCTCTCTTAAGAGCCAGTCTGTCTGCAGTACTTCAAGCCTTGTATAAAGTCTCATATCCAGTGCAACCTGATCATTACGGCTGCGACCGGTATGAAGCTTTTTACCGGCATCCCCGATCCTGTCGATAAGATTCGCCTCCACAAAGCTGTGGATATCCTCATACTCCGAAGTAATCTGAAGACTGCCGCTTTCTACTTCTTCACGTATCTGTGTCAGACCTTTTACGATCGCATCTTTTTCCTCTCCGGTAAGAATCCCCTGCTTCTGCAGCATGATCACATGGGCTATACTGCCCTCAATATCCTGTTTGAAAAATTTCTGATCAAAGGAGATCGAAGCATTAAAATTATAAACAAGCTGGTCGGTATCCTTCGTAAAACGTCCGCCCCACAATTGAGCCATACCGTTTTCCTCCTGTGCTATAGTAACTTTTCCTGATTTTCATGTGCCCGATAATGAATAAAAACGATAATGAATAAATATAAGTAATTACGTAAAATCTTTCATTAAAAATCCATTTGCATGGAAGCAGGAAACACGTCATCTCATTCTTCCCACTGAATTATTATGACACTATGAATAGTAACAATTTTATCACATTTAGTGCGACTAGGCAACTGTTTCCTTTGATACATTTTTACAAAAAAAAACACAGATCAAAATGATCTGTGTTCTCGGTAAGCTGAAAAAGGGACTCGAACCCTCGACCCCTTCATTACGAGTGAAGTGCTCTACCAACTGAGCTATTTCAGCCGACAAAATGTATTATACCCAATCTTTGACAGAAATGCAAGTATATTTTTCTGATTTCCAAATTAATTTTTATTTTTACCATCCGATATGGTCATAATGTGTATATCCTTTTAATTTCTCGGCAAATTCATCCATTCTTTTCTGATAGGCAGCTTCTTCTTTCGCTGACAGAATACCCTCTGCTTTCAGTTGATCAAAGATCTCAAGAGATTCTTTATACGCCTGATGGGCATTATCTTTATAATTATTCTCAAAATGCATTTGTAAGGCCTTTAGCTTCTGCTCCAGCGGAGCTTTTTTCTTCCTGTTTCTGTCAAAGAACATGTTCAAGGCACCTCCTTTTTTGTTTTTATGATTCCAAACAGTACGAACTGTCCTATTTTGAAGATGTTTTGTTACTATTCACAGCCGAAATGCGCATTTACTGCGCATTTACGGCTCGATAAACTATCTCTGTTATTGGATTTTGCCCATCGCGAAGCGATTTTAAATGGCAAAATCCGTTACTTTCACAGGCAAAACGGCTGTGAATAGTAACGATGTTTTGCGTATGGATACTATTTTAGTATATCATAAAGCAGCAGCTTATGGTACAATATCTTTATCTGTTTTGGCAGAATGGTCATGGAATGTAACATGATTCGAAAAATTACAGCTTTTAGGAGGGCATTATGTATCGTGAAATTTCGAAACTGATCATGTATGGAGATATGGATGAGAACTGCATCCTGTATCAGATGGGAGAAATATTCCGCCGTTTTGAAAAAAGGGAAAGCTCCGATGCAGAACTGATCAAAGACATTTATACGCAACTGAAACATCTTCTTATCGTAGCAACAGATTATGGATTTGATCAGAATCTATGGCACAATTATCTCACATTCTTTCTGATCACAAATGAAAACCCTTTCAGTATCACCTGTGAAAAGGTCGGAGCAAATGATGGCAGTGTCAATCATTTTGCCAAGAATGACTTCAGGGCGTTCAAAGCATTGTTTGATTTTGATTTCAAACCCATCGAACAGGTTCTGGGGATTGACTGCTTCAGTCAGATTTCGGCTTATCGTTCGATTGTCAAAAAAGAACTCATGTATAATAAAAATGTCAGCGAGAAAGTCATTTCCTTAAGCCGCAGACTTGAAAGTGCACAGAATGAAGAGGAATTTTTCGCCATCATAACCGGTTTTTACAGGGATTACGGAGTCGGGATGTTTGGTCTGAATAAAGCGTTTCGCATCAAAGAACTCCCGAATGGGGATATTTCTTTTGTCCCGATCAATAACATGGATAAAGTACTGTTACATGATCTGGTCGGCTATGAGCTTCAAAAGAAAAAACTGGTCGAAAATACGGAAGCCTTTGTCAAAGGGCGCAAAGCCAACAATGTTCTGTTATTCGGCGACAGCGGCACCGGCAAATCTACCAGCATTAAAGCGATTGTAAATCAGTATTACGATCAGGGACTTCGCATGATCGAGATCTACAAGCATCAGTTTAAAGATCTTTCCAATGTGATCGCCAAGATCAAAAACCGTAATTACCGATTTATTATCTACATGGATGACCTCTCTTTTGAAGAGTTTGAGATCGAGTACAAATTTCTCAAAGCCGTCATAGAAGGCGGTGTGGAGACAAAGCCGGATAATATTCTGATCTATGCTACTTCCAACCGGAGACATTTGATCAAGGAGACCTGGAATGACCGCAGTGATATGGAAACAGATAACGGGATCCATCGTTCGGATACGATTGAAGAAAAATTATCACTTGTGAATCGCTTTGGTGTTACGATCAATTATTCCAAGCCAAGCCAGAAAGAATATTTCCATATCGTCACCGAACTGGCTCACAGACAGCATATTAATCTGTCAGATGAAGACTTATGCGCCGAGGCAAATAAATGGGAACTCAGTCATGGCGGTATCTCCGGCCGTACAGCTCAACAGTTTATCAATTATCTGTCCGGAACATGTTCCGAATAAACCGAAAACGACAAATACCTGTTTTCAGGCATTTGTCGTTTTCTATTCCTGTATTAATGGGAAACTGCATAAGTTCCCGCGTGTGCTCCGGCATCCCGTCCGACCAGGTTTAATGCCTCCTGATTCAGATGGATCATATCCCATTGATAATATTCCTGTCCCAGTTTGGGAGCTTTATCAGAGATCAGCACTGCACATTTGTACTGTCTGCAGATTTTCTCCTGTGCTTCTAAAACCGCTTTTGGATCCGCCAGTTCTTCTGCTCCCATATTGTACACATAAGATCCTGTTTTGATCACCATGCACTTTTCCACTTTCGTATCTTTCACGATCTTACGGAACATTCCGCCAATGCGTTCCACATACTCATCGGTAAGTGTTCCGGCACATACATCATTTTCTCCCTGCATCCAGACAAGATAGCAATGATCGATCTTAAGTCCCATCTTACGAACCGCTTTGACCGACTGCCTGATGCGTTTTTCTATATCTTTATAGATAACCGTGGAAAAAGCAACACTTCCGGCGCCTACTTTACTGGCCGCCACTGCCACAACCGGAGTCTTCGTCTTTTGATAATAGGCATTACAAAAAGAGGTTACCATAGAACCGGTACAATATGCACCGTTTACCAGATTCCCGCTGTCCTGTTTATATCCGAAGGGCTCTTTTAACACATTCAGTCTTTTTTTATCCGTAACCGATTTGTATTCATAAGCCGCACCGTCTGTCAGCTTTGGAGCGCCTTTCGCATCTCCGTGCCCCATCATATTGGACTGCCCCGAAAAAATGATCAGATCCACTTTGTCCGTTACCGTTACTCTGCAATTGCAGATCCGTTTGCCGCATTTAGCCCGGATCGTTGCTTTTCCGGCTTTTAGTGCAGTGATACGGCCATTCTTAACACTCACGATCTTTTTATTGGAGCTGCTCCATTCAACTGATTTTGTTTTGATCCCTTTGATCTTCAACTGAAAGCTTTCACCCTTCACCATCTGCTTGATATTATAACTCATTCCGCTTCTTGCAGCGTAGACAGTTTCCGTATCGAATAACAGCAGTAAGCTAAAGATAAGACAGGCACAAAGAAACCACTCTGAACCTGCCCTTTTTCTTCCGGGAATGAATGCACTTTCCATTCCTCAAACACCTCTTATATTATTTTTTGATGTCGTGGTCAAAACCTGATATCCGGATTGTTCCGTGCTTCGCACTCTCGCAATCCTCCCACATCATCGTTTATAGTCTTCTGTCACAGTCTGATATACTTCGATCCGCTGTGCATCCAGCTCAGGCATTCCGATAAAAATGCCTCCGTAGAAGAACATATCTTCTCTTTTTTCGATCCGTACGATCTCAATAAATGCATGAAGGACTTCTTTTGTCCAGATTGTCAGAAATGCTTCATATACTCCTGCAATCTCTAAAGGCAATGCGCATTTAAATCCGACTCCTGTTTTGGAAACATCCGTCACCTCGATCAAAACTTCTTCATGTCTTGTATCATCCATTCTTTTTACCAAAAGTCTGGAATTCAACGTAGTTCTTGCATATCTTCTCTTATCTACCATAAAGCCCCCACAATATTGCCGTAAATCATCGGTCGATCATCTCTTGTGTCCTGTCCGTAAAAGCCCCCCACAGACTTCGAAACGGGACACACTATTCGCATTCCTTTGCATTATATCAGAAAATCTGACATTAGACAACTATCATACTGTCTCCAAACGAAAAAAAACGATATTTTTCGCTGACCGCTTCCTCATAAGCCGCCATCACATGTTCTTTTCCGGCAAAAGCGGAAACCAGCATGATCAATGTTGACTCGGGCAAGTGAAAATTCGTGATCAATCCATCCAGAATTTTGAACCGGTAGCCCGGATAGATAAAAATTTCCGTATTGCCGCTCTTAGGCACCATATGTCCGTTTTCATCCGCAACGCTTTCCAGTGTCCTGCAGCTTGTGGTCCCGACCGCGATCACTCTGTGACCGTTCATTTTTGCCTGATTAATGATGTCCGCGGCTTCTTTTGTTACTTCATAATACTCGGAATGCATATGATGTTCCAAAATATTATCCACTTTTACGGGGCGAAAAGTGCCAAGACCGACATGTAACGTCACATAGGCAAGTTTCACGCCTTTTTCTTCAATCTTTTCCAGAAGCTCTTTTGTAAAATGCAGTCCTGCTGTAGGGGCTGCTGCAGATCCGTCATACTTGGCATAAACTGTCTGATAGCGGTTTTTGTCCTGTAATTTGTGTGTGATATAGGGAGGAAGTGGCATTTCTCCAAGTTTATCCAATACTTCTTCAAAGATACCATCATAAGTAAAACGGATCAGGCGGTTTCCTTCTTCCACCACATCGATGACTTCTCCGGTCAATAACCCGTTCCCGAATACTATCTTCGTTCCTTCCCTGGCTTTTTTGCCCGGTTTCACAAGCGTTTCCCAAACATCTTTTTCCCTACGTTTTAAAAGAAGCACTTCGATCGCAGCACCTGTTCCTTCCCTCTCTCCCATCAGCCTTGCGGGAATCACCCTGGTGTTATTTAACACAAGACAGTCACCGGGGTTCAGATAGTCGATCACTTCTTTAAAGGTATGATGTTCGATCTGCCCGGTAACTCTGTCCAGTTTCAGCAGTCTGGATCCGCTTCTGTCCGTAAGCGGATCCTGTGCGATCAGTTCTACCGGAAGGTCAAAATAAAAATCTGATTTTTTTAGTTCTTCCATCAATCCATTACTCCTACTGCCTAAGTTCGATGCCTAATCCTTCCAGACCGTTCAGGATTTTCTTCATTGCAGCATTGACATCATTATCCTCTAACGTCTTGTTCTTATCCCTAAAGGAAATGGAATACGCTACGGATTTGAAGCCCTCTTTGATCTGAGATCCTTCATAGATATCAAACAGAGAATAGCTTTCCAGCAGCTTCCCTGCGCGCTGCGTAATAATTGCCTCAATCTGTCCTACCAGAATATCCTTCGGTACTACCATGGAAATGTCACGGTTGACAGCCGGATATTTTGCGATTCCTTCATATTTACGTTCAAATGTTGTAAACGGCTCAAGAGTAGGCATATCGATCACTGCCACATAAGCTTTGGTATTAAGATCATAATGATCACAAACCTCCGGATGCACTTCTCCCAGATAGCCGATCACCGTACCGTCATAGACGATATTGGCCTGACGTCCCGGATGCAGGAAAGTCTTGCCTGCTTTCGGATCATACTCCGGCTTTTTGTGCATTCCCACATACTCAAAGAATTCTTCCAAAACGCCCTTCATGGTAAAAAAGTCACCGTCTCCGTAGAAACCAAGTGTAAACTGCATTCTCTCATCCGGCAGTGTGGTAACAGGCATTTCATGCGGAATATAAATATTACCGAGTTCATATAAGCGTACATTTTTATTCCGGCGGTTATAATTTGTAGCAAGGCTTGTCAGCATACCGTTTAATGAGATCGTTCTCATCACAGAGAAATCCTCTCCGAGAGGGTTGGAGATCGTCACAGTGTTTCTAAGCTCACTGTCAGCAGGCAGTAACAGCTTATCAAATACCTTCGGACTTTCAAAAGAATAACAGTATCCCTGTGAAAAACCGCAAAATTCCGCAATTTCTCTCGCTTTTTCTTCAATGCGAAGTTTGTAGGGAAGTTTGCCTGCAGTTGCCTCGCCACTCGGAAGGGTCATCGGGATCTTATCATAACCATAGAATCTGGCAACCTCTTCTGCGATATCCGCCTGCCCCAGAAGATCCTGACGGAAGGTCGGTATAATGAGCTCATTGGAGGCCTCCTCATATTCTACTTCAATACGTTTAAAGATCTCAAGCATTTCCTCTTTGGAAACGTTCGTTCCCAGCAGTCTGTTGATCCGGTCTGCATCGAAGGGAATGCGTACTTTTTCTTTTAATTCGCTCTTAATATCCACTACGCCGCTTACGACTTCACCGCATCCAAGCTCTTCGATGAGCTGGCAGGCACGATTGATGGCATCCAGTGCATTGTTTGGATCCAGTCCTTTCTCAAACTTACCGGATGCATCTGTACGAAGTCCGATCCTTTTGGCTGATTTACGGATATTCGGGCCATTAAAGGTGGCTGCTTCAAACAGTACTGTCTTTACATCATCTGTGATCTTAGAATTCTCGCCTCCCATAATACCGGCAATTCCGATCTCTTTCTCTGCATCGCAGATCATCAGCACTTCACTGTCAAGCTTTCTCTCCTGTCCGTCCAGAGTCTGGAATACGTCTCCGTCTTTAGCCCTTTTCACTACGATCTTATTCCCGGCAATGGTATCCAGATCAAACGCATGCATGGGCTGCCCATACTCCTCCATCACATAGTTCGTGATATCTACCAGATTGTTGATCGGACGTATTCCGCTTGCCGCAAGTCTTCTCTGCATCCATTCGGGACTTGGTGCGATCTTGATATTTGTCACAACTCTTGCACAATAACGGCTGCACAGATCGGTATCTTTCACTTCTACACTGATAAAATCTTCCACCTTTTTATCATTTTCTTTAACAGTCACAACCGGAGGTACAAACGGTTTGCCAAAAGTAGCTGCTGCTTCTCTTGCGATACCAATGACACTGTAACAGTCAACACGGTTGGAAGTAATTTCATATTCAAAGACGGTATCATGAAGTCCCAGTGCTTCCACCGCATCCGTTCCGACCTGCGCATCCTGAGGGAAGATATAAATACCGTTCTCCGGCGCTTCCGGGTACATCTCTCTGGAAGAACCCAATTCTTCAATGGAGCACATCATTCCATAAGAAGGTACCCCGCGAAGTTTACCTGCTTTGATCGTGATCCCCTCCTCAGGAAGCGGACCGCCGTCATGACCGCCGGCAACCTTTCCTCCGTCCAAAACGACCGGAACCTTGTCTCCTTCTTTGACATTCGGAGCACCTGTCACGATCTGAATCGTCTCATTCCCGACATTCACCTGACAGATGATAAGTTTATCAGCATCCGGATGTTTCTCGATCTTTTCGATCTGTCCGATCACGATCTTCTCCAGATTCTTATCCAAACGTTCATATCCCTCTACCTTGGTACCGGAAAGTGTCATGGCATCACAATATTCCTGATCCGTACATTCTAATTCCGGCACATACGCTTTTACCCATGATAATGCTGTATTCATAATCTATAATCCTTTCTATTTTAAATCACGTATCCAAATACGTCTGCTTCTGCTTACTGCTTCAAACATCCCGAAAAATCTGTTTATTCTCAGAACTGCTTTAAGAAGCGGATATCGTTCTCGTATAAAAGTCTCATATCATCGATCTCGTATTTTAAGAGAGCGATACGTTCCAGGCCAATACCGAATGCAAATCCGGTATATTCATCCGGATCGATCCCGCTCATCTCCAGCACATGAGGATGCACCATACCGCATCCTAAGATCTCGATCCAGCCGGAACCCTTACAGAAACGGCATCCCTTGCCACCACACTTAAAGCAGCTTACATCACACTCTGCACTTGGCTCTGTGAACGGGAAATGATGAGGTCTGAATTTTACTTTTGTCTCAGGACCGAATAATTCCTTTGCCATCTGCGCAAGTGTCCCTTTTAAGTCCGCAAAGGTAACGTTTTTATCGATCACAAGACCTTCCACCTGATGGAAGGACGGAGAATGTGTCGCATCCACTTCATCTGCTCGAAACACCCGTCCCGGTGCGATCATACGGATCGGAAGATTTCCTTTTTCCATCTCATGTACCTGGGTAGACGAGGTCTGTGTACGCAGAAGAATATCTGAATTGATATAAAAGGTATCCTGCTCATCTTTTGCCGGATGGTCTGCCGGAATGTTGAGCGCTTCAAAGTTATAATAATCTTTTTCCACCTCCGGTCCTTCTACCACTTCGTAACCCATTCCGATAAAAATACGTTCCACTTCTTCGAGTGCGATCGTGTTGGGATGTCTGTGCCCCATCGTATTTTTCTTAGCCGGAAGTGTGACATCGATCACTTCACTTTTCATTTTGGCTTCTCTTACCAGACGTTCCATCTTAACTTTTGCTTCTTCCAGAACTTTCTCAATCTCTCCTCTGGTCTCATTTACAAGCTGTCCAACCTTCGGTCTGTCTTCCGGTGCTACATTTTTCATTCCCTTTAATAATTCTGTCAATGCTCCTTTTTTGCCAAGCTGGGAAACTCTGACTGCCTGGAGCTGATCCAATGACTTCGCTGCTTCGATCTGCTTGATCGCTTCTTCTCTGATTTGTGCCAGTTTTTCTTTCATTTCACTCTTCCTTTCTTCTTTTTAAAAATCCTCTGACTGCAAAGGATCCCATAAAAAAATCCCTTACAGCATAACCTGTAAGGGACGAATCTGATCCGCGGTACCACCCTGTTTCTTCTGTTATCTATCACGTCATCTCTGCATCTGATCTGACCTGTATCTAACAAAAACTCTCATTTGCGCGTAACGAGCGCCACGTCCCGGCCTACTGATCATAAAAGTCCTGTTCAGCCGGACAGCTACGGTGTGAAATTCGGATATTATCTGAACTTAGAAAAGCTTGCAGCCGATGACTTTCCCTCTCTGTAAGAACATAAAATCCTCTATGCACCATGATCGCCTTTACATATCTAGAAATCATTCTATGCAACTTTTTATGGCTTGTCAAGCTAAAATTCAGTTTTTCACTGAATTCATAGTTACTATAGCCGGAACGATTGTGAATACGGACAATTCATATTCGCGGATCTGTCTCTTCTGCATTCCGTTCATTTCCGTATTCATTATACCCGCACAGGATACCTTGCTTTTCCTCAGAAAGAATCGTCTGGCAAAGCAATGAAACCGACACTGCCATCATGATCACTTCGGTCACCGGTTGTGCCCAGATTATGCCTTCAAAGCCAAAGAATCGATTCAGGACTAAAAGAAGCGGCACATAAAGAAACAGCTGTCTTATAAGCGTAATTCCAAAGGCATACTTCGGCTTCCCCATCGCCTGGAAGGACATACGACTCATAGATACCGCTCCAACAAACGGCAGAATAAACATGATCGTACGAAGCACTCTGCTTCCGATGCGGATGACCTCATCCGAATCTGTAAAGATCCCGATCAATTCCGGAGCAAAAAATCCATAAAAAGCCATGACAACAAGTTCTGTACCGCTTACCACCAAAATTCCTGCTTTCAGAACACTCAGCATCCTTTTGTAATTTTTCGCACCATAATTAAATCCCATGATCGGCTGTGTGCCGGAAGCAAATCCCTGATAAATATAATTACCAAGGGATAAGAGCTTTTGCGCAACGCCCATAGATGCAACCGTCAATTCTCCGTAAGACGCTGCCAGATTGTTATTCACAATATAAGCCGCGGATGTCAAAAGCGTCTCAAGAGTCGCCGGAACACCGACCCAGAAAATTTCTTTTAAGATCTCCGCTGTAGGACAAAGGAATCTTTTCGACGGTTTCAATAATGTTCTTCCTCTTATATAAAAGCATAAGGATATCATCATTCCCACAGCATTTCCGAGTATTGTTGCGATCGCAGCGCCTCTTATCTGCATTTTTAATGTAAAAATAAAAATAGGATCCAGGATAATATTGGTGATCGTGCCAAGAATCATTCCAGCGATGGAATACTTCACACTCCCTTCACTCCGAAGCAGCTGTCCGAATGTATAATTACCCATTGTAAAAAGACTTCCGGCCAACATGACCGAAACATATTGTCCGGTATAGTCAACCGTATTGCTACCGGCGCCCAGTCCCTTTACGATCAGATCAAGTAGTAAGAGACCGACTGTCATAACGATCATACTGTTAGCAATCGTCAATAAGATACTGACTGTCAGAGTATGTTCCGCCTTAGCTTTATCATTTGCGCCAAGACTTCTTGCAATCAGGGAAGATGCACCCGTCCCGACCATATTGGATATCGCAATTAAGATCATCATTACCGGATAAGCAAGATTTACCGCTGCCAGTTGATAATCATCCCTCATAAGGCCGATGAAGTAGGTATCCACGAGATTGTACAATACCATTATGAACATTCCGGCAATCAGCGGAACTCCAAGCTTTACAACTGCCTTTACCGGCTTTTCACGACTTAACAGACTGATCCTTTTATCTTCCGGCTGCCTGTTGTCTTCTACCTTGTGCCGCTCCTGCGTCTCTCTTTCTTCCTTTTCTTCCATAATCCCTCTATATCCTCAGCTGTGGACTGTTTACTCTAATCTGTTTCATTTTTCAATCGGTTTTTCGATCGTTTTCTCTATTGTGACACTCTGATCTGATATCACTTTTAAAGTACAGGCGATTTACTTAGTTTTCTGTTGTGTCCGCATTTTCCGAATTCTCCTTGCCAGGTAAGCAAAGAATGGCTCCAGATTCTTGTTCATAAGTGCACCGATAAACACAATATACATACAGATGTACAGCCAAAGAAGCAGCGCAATCACCGTTGCCAGGCTTCCGTAGATCGAAAAGCCGCCGAATTTTCCGACATAGATGGAAAATACCGTAGAAAAGCCGGTCCACCCAAGTCCGACAACCAGAGCTCCCGGTATCTGTGCCTTCCATCTGACCTTATTATTCGGAATCCATGTGTAAATGATCACGAATGCCACTTCAAGAACCAACACTGCGAACACATGTCGTATACTCATCAGAAATTCCAGAAAAAACTGCAGCTGCGGGACATAGGAAACGATCAGATTCGCCAGATACTGTCCCAGACCCACGATCATGATGGAAAATATCACTGCTACAAGCATCACAACCGTATAAAAGCTTGCCGAAATACGGAGGAAAAAATAATTTCTGGTCTCATCCACCTCCTGAATCCCGTTCAGGCAGGTCTTTAATGCCATCATTCCTTTCCCCGCAGACCACAATGCCGCAATCGCAGAAACCGATACGATAGTGATGGAGCGCTCATAGACTTCGTTCACAATTCCTGTCAGAAAGCTTTCCATCATACTGGGAACGATCTCATTTAGCGATTCCACAAACATCGCTCTTGTCAGATTCGTATACGGTAAAATCGCACACATCAAAAGCATGACCGGTATCAATGACAAAAAGATAAAAAATGCACTGCTGGATGCATACATACCAATCTGTTTTTCTTTGATCTGTTTTGTAAATAGTGTTATGGCGTAATAAAAACGTCTTAGCATGTTTCCCTCTCAAATTCTGATGTATCTGTAACATATCCTGCTCATGTCTGCTACGAAATTATCGCAGCAGACGCAGCTTCTATAAATCCTCCAGTTTTATGCCCTCATAAAAAAACTGCATAATCTCTCCGCAGCTATAACCGGCTTCTGCCATATCTTTCGCACCGTTCTGGCTCAGACCGATCCCATGGCCATATCCGCCGCCGATCACTTTGTAACCGGTAACTTCTTCCCCTTCTTTTTCACATTCGATCACTGCAAAAGCTGATGGAAGCATGGTCGTAACCGGACTGGTATCACCGGTCTGTCTCACAACATGATCCGACTGATTTGCAAGAATGCCTCTTACATTTCTTTCTGAAATGATCCGGAATGAATGTTTCGTTCCTACCAGATCCAGTTCGTCGATCACGCCGCCGGCCAGTCTTTTGTTGACTCTTATATCCAGCAGTCTGCCAAGTTTGCCGACCGGCTGTGATACATAATTTCCATCCTTTTGCAATGTCAGGATCTGCTCCGGGTATGTTTCAAAACGTTTGCGCAGATTTTTCATCAACAGATCTGTGTCAAGTTTTGTCTCATAAGTCCAACGAAACCATCCTTCTTCCGATTCAAAGAAAGCAGGCTGTTTTTGCCGGATAAACTCTTCGAAAACATCTTCACTCTGAAGCAGTTCCGGTGTCAGCGGCGTACTTGCCGCAATCGCCTTGGCATGTAAATGATTTGTGTTTTCACCTTCTCCCGCATGCCATACGGAAGTATCTGTGCCAAAGCCACAGGACGTGGAATAAAAATAAGTTCCTGCCACTTCTCCATCGATCGTAACGATCTTCCCCTTCGTTTCCCGTACAGCCTGTGTGGATGGATCGGTTTCTTCTATATTATTATAAACCTGAAATCCGGTACTGTCATCTACATGTGCACCATACATTTGCAGACTGCTCTTTGTCATGTGGCGGTATGCATAGGTGCGCGCGCTGATTGCCTGTGCCTTCTGCGCTTCCAGCGGATAGGAAGACGGCATCTCGCTGGGCACCACAGAATACAGATATTCCTCCAGCAAAAGTTCATTGATACACAAAAGGCCATTATCCGTCCTTACAATCTCCAGACTTCCTCTGTAGGAAGGGGTCCCCTGTCCGCGAGTAAGTGAAGTAATGTCGGTTCTCGAAGTCAGTGCCGACGGTATCACATACAATCGTTCGTTTTCGAATAACGGGCTTTTTTGATCGATCGTAATACTCTCGCCGGCGTCCAGCTTCTTCTCGCCGGCTCCGCTTTTTAACGTACAGGCCGTATCACAGCATAAAGAAATAGAATCATGGTAAATATCCGCAAAATCATTGTTGCGGATCAAAACCCTGATATTCGACATGGTTTCTTCTCTGGTAGCCAGAGCCGCAACCACCTGATCTTCGTCATTTAACACAAAATCAGTAAAATCATATCCTACTTTCAGATCGGAAAGATGGTACCCCAAAATTCCGTTTTCTTTCGACCGTCCGTCCACATCTCCGTACAGACGATATACCTGTACATGATCCGTAAATGCAAAAGACCTGTCTGTCCCATCTTCCATTGCCAGCTCCACCGAATCATTTCCCAGCCGCAGAAGTTTCCCATGTACTTTATTCTGATAAATGCGCACGTTTGCAAGCTGACCATCCTTAATACTCAGATCCACAATATCTTCTCTTCTGTCATATTGTACGGCATTTGGAATAGAAATTCCGTAGTCACTCCAATACACAAGCAGTTTTCCATCATTTTTAGCTGTAAAGCAACTGTTGAGCTCCAGATCGGCATTACTCTGCTTTCTGACATAGTAAACGGCATCATCATCCATCAGGCCTTCCATCGTCCGAAAATATTCTTGCGAGATTTCGGATTCGGATTTACTTTCCCGCAAGGACAATTTACAGATTCCCCCCTGTTCTGTCAAAATCTCATCTTCTTTAAGATTCTGATCAGCCGCAGATATTATCTTTTCGTCCAAATCATTTCCCGTATCTCTTTCAGATCCTTGATCGGCTGGAACAGACGGTATATGAGATACATTAACTCCACCCGCAATCCAGGTAAGAGTCCCTATATGTATCGGATTCTCCGGGTCGATCCTGTCAGCCACTTCCGTAAAGGATTGGATAAAATCCTGTTCCAGCATAAAAAACGCCGGTTGATACTTGCCTTCATAACGGGACAATAATTCCTGTGCGATATTCTCCGGAATAGTTCCCTCTGTCTGTTTAGCTTCGATCCATTCGAGATACTCCCCGTATGTATACCATTCGTTCGATGTTACTTCGCTACTGTTTTGATCATTTTGGGATAACGTAGATGCTGTTCCGTCATCACTGCCAGGTTGATCATTCTCTATTATAGAATTTTTCCTGTCCAAAACAGTTTCCAGATATTTGGCATCTTCCCTCGCCATATAATTTCCCTGCGGCTGGCTGATCCTGTGACTTTTCAAAAAACTGATCCAAAATACTGATCCTGTCGCAGCAAATAATATAACTGCCAGTACTATCGCATACTTTTTTACAGCACGATTCATACATTCTCTGCAGAAATGTCACCCTCGAAGGCTTCCGTTCACGACATCCTGCTTATCCTTTCTATTCTTTTCAACTGCAGACATACAAAAACAGCCCCGAAGGACTGTTTCTCTTCCGTATGTATCCCAAAATGCCAGTTCCTGCACTTTGACTCCTAGCTAACGCTAGGTGGGCATCCGCAATTACACTTTTGTCTTCCTCTGCGCAATGAAGGCCTGACAGCCATGCAACAATATAAGAATCCCGTTCAAAGTAAATGTAGGTTCAAAATAGCAAGGAAACCAACATTTCAGGTTAATTCTATTATACGCAATTTTGGCGGATTTTACAACTGTTTTCTAGTATTTTTCGAAAAAAATTCGTGCAAAACATACGATATATAGATGTACCAGACTCTATTTACGTCAAAATATTTTCCTGCAAAAGCAGAAACCGCAGTCAGGCTACCGAACGCCATAACTGCGGAATCTGAAAACATATGTTTTGATTGCACTTTGTATACGCCGTACAATTTTCTCACGGTCAGTTAAAACAACTTGGAATACATATTAACCAAGCCTTACCGTTTCACCTCGCGAGTCTTGTGTCGTCATACTTCTACAAAAACATTCTGCAGGCATCTGATGATACCGGAACGATATTCTATCCAATCAATACACGAATTATGATCTATAAACTATTTTTACAGAGTATTTAACTCATCTACTAATTTCTTAAGAGCATCCAGTGCTTCATCCGGAAGTTTGTCATAGCCTTCCTTCTTGGAAGCAAAACCTTCTACTGCATCTACACGAGTCTGCATAGCTGCCTTTAACTGCTCTACATAAGAAGCATCTTTCAGATCCGGAGTGAAGTCACCGGTCTTGCCGGACCACTCGTTCATGATCTCGATATCTTCAAAAGGTCCCCACTGCTCGAATTTAGCCTTGCCTTCAACGATCGTCTCAAGAATTCCCAATGTATCCTCTTTCTGACATTTATGACCCATGAAGTCACCGGTGTTAACGATGTAGCAAGCTACGTTCTTCTCTTCTACTAACTTTTTGAACTTCTCATAGTCGTTAGCAAGAGGATAGGTTCTGAACGGATTTGCATAAGGTACGATACGGATCGCATTCAAGTCAGTACCTGCTGCAACACGTTCTGCAGAAGAAGTCTTGGTAGCAAGAGTCGCACCCATAACTGCTGCAAGAGCAGAACCTTTTAATTTCACTACAGGCGGAATGGTAGGATCTTTCATGATCCAGAAGATTGCATTAACCGGAGCATCAATCTTGTCCACACGGTTCGGAGACCATAATTTGGACTTGATCGCACGTCCGTTACCATTTCTGATATCCTCTGTTACTAACTGGATCTTGCCTTCTGAATCCATCGTACAAGAACAGTTCTGAGCAGATAATAAGTATTCATTGTCAGGACATCCTGTAGGATAATCTGCTGTCTTATCAAAATATGTAGGCTCTAATGCGATAGATGCACAGGTATCTGTGTTGATAATGAATGCATCATCATGAAGAACCTTGATAGCAGGATATTTGCCATCATGCTTAGCGTGTGTCAGAGTAGATTTTCCGGATCCTGATAAGCCGTATACTGATGCAACGAACTTAGATCCATCCTCTAATGTGTACTCTTTCTGTCCGCCGTGGCAGGAAGCATAACCGTTTCTGTTTGCTAAAGCCCAAGCCATTGTCAGAGTACCTTTCTTATGCTCGCCGAAGTACTTCATACCAAGGATTGCCGCACAGTTCGCATTGGTATCGAAATAGCAAAGAGTAAGCGGATCGCTTAAGCAGCTGTAATCTACGTCAGGAGCTTCTTCCGGAATCCACTGAGGATCAGAGAAGATGTAGATATCAGGCTCATTGCCATCTGCGATCGGTGCAGATTTCTTGTACATCTTAGCGTACTCATCTGACATATACTGGAAGTTGATCATCCAGTTGTAAAGAAGATTCTCCTCTCCTTCCGGAATCAGAAGATGAGCTTTTGCCATAAATTCAGGATCAAGACCTACGAAACACTCTGCATGATACATAGTTTTCCAACGTGTTTTGTAGATAGCATCCATAACTACTTTGTCAAGCTTAGCAGAATCAACGCCAGGCTCGCCTTTGATACGACGTGCAGCTGCGTAACGGCCTGTTACGGCACCATCGTTGAATAATAATACTTTTGCATCTGCAGGTAAACCAAAGGTCTCACCATCTTTGATCGGCATATCTGTTACAACAGTACCCGGTGAGTTCTTAGCTAACTCATAAGCCTCTCTTAAAGTGTTGATCTTCACTACATTGTTGCCATAGAAAGCAGCTTCGATAATAGAACGAGTCTTAGAGAAACCAACTTTTCCGGCACCAATTTCGCTAATTGGATAATAAGCTTTTGTTGACATTCTTAAATTGTCCTCCTCTTTATATATTTTTTACCGCCTTTCCTTATATATAAGGAACGGTCTGTTACTGTTTCTGTGCTCCGGACCCGCATTGAAACATGGTAAGCCAAGCACATTTAGTATTATCTCAAATGCGCTGTGAAAAGTCAAGATTTGGTATGTGAAAAATATATCAAATTTTTGTAAATTTGATTGATCAATCAAAGTAGTTCATTTGGGCTGTTTTAGGAAGTCCTGCTCGATTCATTTTTTTCGAATAGGCATTCTTCTTCCCCTTAAACATGTACACCTTCACTTTTTTACTGATCTTCTCGAAAGATTTCTTCCCGAATGATTTAATCTTTTTGGATCTGATCTTGATCGTCTTCAAATTCTTACATTTGTAAAAAGCTTTATCCCCTATCTTCTTAACACTTGCCGGTATTGTAATGTTTCTTAGATTTGTGCATCCGTAAAATGCTCCGCCTTCAATGCTTTCAATGTTATTGTTAAGAATGATATTACGAACTTTTCGGTTGCCTTTAAAAGCATTTTCTGCAATACCTGTCACTCGATACTGATGCCCATTGTTCGTAATCACTTCAGGTATTTCCACTTTTTTTGCATTAGCATCCGTTCCACATGTCAGTACAACCGTATCATTCCCTTTAACCTTATAAGAAAAACCGTTATCTTTGACCTCTGATCCAATTACAGCTTTTTGATTTTGATCATTCACAGGAGTATCATTGCTCTTATTTCCTGTGCCTGATCCCGGATTTTCCGACTCTTTATTCTGTTTATTCCCATCAAGAGGATCAATACTCTTTACCTCGATCAACTTAAACTTGGCTGTATCGGTATGCCATTTTTTTACAATAAGATTATCATTTGAAAGATCCAAATAACCGCCATACATCCTTGATTGTATATAATAAGCATCTTCAGCCGGTTTTATGATCCACTCTTGAAAGCGTCCATTGACTTCTTTCCCGTCTTCTGTCGGCCATACGCCTACATTATTGCTGCTACCACCTTTTTGTATGTCAAGCCTATTGCCCTCTGAATCATAGATACATACTGCTCCATTTGAAAGGTTCTTTATTGTAAAAATTCTTCCATCACCTTTTTCATTCAGACTAACAAAAGCGTTATAATAATCCTCGCCTTCCACATTTTGCAGTTCGCAGTCTACAAATTTCTGTTCGTTCGAAGCATCCACGATCCTGTAGTCTCCGTCTTCAACAGTCTTTTCCTCTAAAGATACATATGGTACAAAAGCCCATTTTTGATTCGGATTACCTGTTCCATCATATAAAATTAAATTTGTCCCATTGGCTGTGAGGGAACCTTGTACATCCAGATAATATCCATTCAATTTTGATTGGATCGTATAATATCCCAATTCGCCGGAAGGATTTAACGACCACAGCTGTTGTCCGTATTGTGCGAATTCTCCATCGCCTTTCACATACGGCCAAAAGCCAACATTAGATCCGCGTTTCATATTACAACTCTCGACATCAAGGCACATATCCTGAAGCGAGTCTTTTTGATATATAATGTAGCATTTCGAATTCTCATCGTATTTCAATGTAAATACGTCATAAGGATTGTTTAAATTATGCCATACTCTTGCGGAAGGATATTTTGCGTTTTTAATATTTTCAGACGAGTCAAAGGAATCTCCGGGCATATCAAGAAACAATTCATAATCCAAAGATGACATGATCTGATAGTCGCCCTCCGGTATCGTATAGCCTGCACCTGACGGAAGCGTAGTTCCACTTGGTTCTTCAACCTGAAAGTGTTTATATCTAATCAGATTTAACACAGAGCTCGCATTAATAGTTCTGATTATGGCAGATCCATTTGCACCACCCGTATTCTGGTCGATTACGGTCAAAGTACTACCATTTACAGAAATTATGGCTCCAACATGCCCGTATGGATTGTTATTAGTTGCTGCCTGTGTGAACAAATCACCCGGCTGTGCTCCTGATCCGCCGTTAAACACATCCCAGTTCGCACTGTCCGATCTTGCATAAGCACCATAATCTTTACCGTTTTTAGTCGTATATGGATGATTCAGTCTGGTATCTCCGGATACCAGCCAATTCATATATGCCGTACCAAAATCAGAACATTGCGCCCCATAATTTCCGTCAAGATCATAATATGCACCACTTTGCGAATTCAGCCATGTAATCGCGTCCTGTTTATTGACGGTTCTTCCCTGCGCATTAACTTCCATTCTTATAGAGAATAAAAGTAAAATACTAAACAAGACGATCATGACATTCTTTTTCATCAGAATCCTTCTTTCCATTTGAACACTCCTTTCACTTTCTGCAGAAAAATCATTGATCATACACACTATATTTTAGTATATATCCTGATTAAATTCAATATTTGATCAGGAGGTTCTAAAGCAATCATTCATCGTCTTCCTCACCTGCATTAAGGATTCCGTTAATGTCCATTACTCAACCCCCAGCGCCTTAAACACAGCATCCTCCGCACTTTGATACGGGATCAGCTGGAACGCGCTCATCAGTTCCGGCGGCACCGTAGCAAAATCTGTAAACGATGTCTGTGGTAAAAGCACCTTCTTTGCACCGGAATCCAAGCACACCTGCAGCGTGTCAGCCAAATTTTCTACCTTGATCAGAGTACCGCTGACACTGATCTCACCCAGGATAGCCGTCGAACTCTGTACCGGTCTACCCAAAGCGATCGAACACAATGCTATCAACGTTGGCAGAGCCAGCTTGCCGGTCATGCCGATACCCTGAAGATCCTGATAATTGATGATATAGTCCTTCGCCGTAGTACTGATAGATCCGCTGATCCTGTTTCCGTTCGCCTTCAGATAACTGAACGCCGTATTGGAGCTTTCCCTTGCATCTCTGTCGGAACCAAGTCCTGTCCTTTCGAACTTGCCGCTGCCTGGAAGCATCTGGCTTTCCAGACGGAATACACCGATCATGCCGGATTTGCCCTGTGATATGGTATAGACCTGTCCCGGATTGCACATTCCCTCAGGGATCAGTTTGCCGCCCCCCTGCTCCGGAACAGAAACATAATGCTCGGACATATCTTCAAGGTCTATATAAGAGAAGTTCACATCATAAAACTCCATACCGCCCAGCTTTTTCAGCTGCTCCTTTACACGCCGCCTCATTTCCAGTGCGACCTGAAGGATCTCTTCCAAATCTTCTTTTGAATATACGCCATCCGGATACATGAGCTTTACAAGACCGCCCACCATCTTGCGAACCGCGATCGTATCTCTCTGATTCAGGTTCTTACCAAGACGGAAGTATTCGTCCAGGGCATCCCCGTACTGCTCTTTTCTCAGTTCACGGGCAAACTCTGACAGATAATCCGTGATGAAACCATAGTCATTTGTAAAATGCTCCGGTCTGAATTTGGGAAGCTCCCATCCCGGAATATAGCAATGTATACGGTCAAGGAACGCCGTATCAGTTCCCATCTCAGGCGGGAACGGATCAAACAGGCTGGAAGTCTTTAAGAGCACATCCACACTCTGGTTGATATTACCGACGAAAACCATTGATGCGGATGCCGCCTTTTCTTCCTTGCCTCTTGCAAAAGAGCCGGAAGCCATATAGTCCTTCATGATCTGTATGCCGTCTTTATCCTTGAAATTGATACCGGCAACCTCATCGAAAGCCACACAATCCCACATACCTACCAGGCCGACCGTCTTCCTTGCCATATTATAGAAAAGGTTCGCTACCGTAGTCTGACCGCCGGACACAAGGATACTGTTTGGCGAAATTTCTTTATATAGATGCGACTTACCTGTGGATCTTGGCCCTAACTCACACAAATTGAAGTTGTTTTCTACGAGCGGAACCATACGTAAAAGAAGCAGCCACTTTTCTCTTTCCTCAAGCATATCAGGTTCCATGCCGATCGATCTGAGCATGACATCCATCCATTCTTCCTTAGAGAACTGCTTTCGACCTTCTTTCAACTCATTAATGTCCACATGAGGCATCTGAATCGGAGTAAGCTTCACAATCCTAATCGGTGATAATGTTTCTTGTTTCTTCTTTTTAGACCGAATCGGATTTCCATCAATGTCAGTAATGCCTGACATCATATCCTCTTCTTTCTTTACCTCAGAATCATATTCAAGCTGGATAATACACCAGATACCACCGCAGAGTAATCTATCATATTTTTCCGGATACGAATCATCAACAGGAATTCTAACAAGGCCAAGATTAGAAAACTCAGCTTCGTGCTGATCCTTTCTGATATTAAGCGAAACCGTGACTTTATCAATAACAGTATAGCTTCCCTTAGATCTCAGCTTTGATAAAATTTTCTGAGCCTCATCCGGACGCACGAAATTCTCTGCCAGAATCTTCTTTACATTCTGCACGCCCTGCTCTATGACCTCATCCTCATCAGAGCTGCAATACTGTCCAAGCAGAAATTCCAGCACATATACCGGCACATTCGCGCCTTCCTTGATCTTCTTCGTCAGGTCTTTCCGGACGATCTTTCCGTCAAAACATTGGCGTAGCTTATTCTTAATTTCCTCGCGCTTATCTTCAGCGCCTTCAGCCAATGGCTCCATAAAAACTCTCTCCTTCCGGCTTAACTAAAGAAATCAAATTCATCCACCGCAAAAGCGATGTCTATCTGGAACTCTTCACGGGATACCACAAGTCCATCGGCATCCGCTATCAAAAGATAATAAATCTCTTTGTTATCATATTTCAGCGATTTCAGATTGAAGCTGCACCTGAAGGTACGTTCCTGTCCATTGTCGCTTGTCTTGTCTGCAATGATCTTTGCAATATCACTGATCTGCTTTCCGCTGCTGTCTGTAAAGTACAGCTGATAAGTAGCAGCCTCTCTGTTATCTCCCACAGGCTCCTTCTGATAGAAGTTCAATGAGAAGATCATGTTGCTGACCTTATGTGTAGCGGAAAGAAGGCTTACCTCTACAGGCTTTGTATCATACTTCTTCTGATTTCTCTGATATTCCTTACTCTGGTTCCTGAGGAAATGATAATCAATGACCGGCACCACCATTTCCTGAAGGCTGATTCCACCATGCACGAAGTTAAGACCGCCGCCCAGTTTCTTAATGCGGACATTCTCTTTCGGTGCAAAAGCATCGTATTCCGATTTACCTTCAAGGAATTGTACCTTCTGAAGATAATCCGGATTGGAATCCTTCATCATGATAGCAAAACGTCTGCCGTATTCCACGATGCGGTTGACGAAACCGGACTGATCTATCTTGTCATCCTCTGTCAGCGGACTATATGTATAGAGAAATCCGTGATCCGCTGTGAACAGGATATGTGTTGCTCCGAAGTCATTGCAGATGATCTTAGTAAGATTCTTCAGTTCCTGAATCGCATCATCACAAGCCGGGAATACCATCGTATCTGCTGTATGGCTTGCTTCATCAATGGTATCGTGGTAGATGTAAACAACATCCATGCCCTTAACCATAGCACTGCGATCCGCTCTTTTCGCGCTTACCAGATCATTATATTTTATGGCAACGCTGTTTCCGTTTGCATTCTTCAGCACCTTGTCGCGGTATGAGGCATCAGTCGATATACCGTCAGCCATAACCTTCAGCACCTCTCCGTGAAGCTCCACTTCCAGTTCCTTATGCGGAAGCAATGCAGCCATACCAAACTTCGTAATCGTAGGGAATATACCCTGAACATCCTGAAGCTTTACGTCTGCCTGCGTCTCACGCCTCAACTGCTCCGCAAGTGAAGCCGCCACCTCATAACGCAATGCATCGGAGATAACCACAAACACCCTGCTGTCAGCATTGGCAATCCTGTTCTTATAAAAATCTGTCTGCTGAGGGATCTCCAATATACGACCATACTTTTGAAGTTCCTCCGAACATACCGAAGACCAGTTCCCACCAAGCTGTCCGAGGAACCAGTTCGTATACAGACCTTCCACCTTCTCCATAACATGAGTGAACAGATCATGAAGATCCGAATTATATGATTTCAGGCTCTCTCCAAAGCTCTTATGGAAGAGTCTGTAATAGGTATCCATCACGTAATACTCGGATGTATATTCTTTCCAGACCTTCTTAGCCTCTGCTGAATGGAAGCCTGTCGTATGTTCTTTATAGAAGGCCTGCATATTTGCCACCTGCAGAATTCCTTCATAATAATCTTTGAACTGCGCATAGCCTACCGTAGTACGACGCTTCTCAACTGTCGCCTTGATCACATCCACATCAATGATATGGTCGCTGATCTCAGTCATCAATTTAATCAGGATCACTTCGTCCAGGCACGGGAAGCTCTCCGTATCTACCAGATCGCTGACTTCCAACTTCATGAAGCGTGTCGGAAGCTTCAGCTCTTCTTCCACAGTTTTTGCAATCTCTGTCAACTGTTCCTGATCCTCGCTATGCATCCAGTCAGATACGAAATCAAAACAGAACGCCTGATGCGGTGATGAAATAAAACCGTCCAACCCTGCAAGATACTCCAGACGCATCGTTCTGGTAGTGGCTGTCAGAAGCATATGTGTTGCCAGCATAGCGATATCATGCTGCTCCGAACACAAACCTGCTCCCTGCTTCACCATGCTCCAAAAGGCTTTGTCCGCACCATAGTTTACGAATTCTCTGTACAGATAATTCGTATTGATATCCAGCCCTGCCTTAAGCACTTCCTTCATGATTGCCGCCGGTGTGACATCCTTCAGTCCACCAAGGGCTCCCATGACGGCCATGTGAAGCTGAGCGGGAACTGTCGGTGCCTTGCTCTGGCTCGCAATCTTATCCCTGCGGTTCTTCGCATTGAAGTACTTCCGATATTCCTTTACCTGCTTACGCATAGCAGGCGTTGATGGGATGCCCAGCTCGTCCATCCAGATGGATACCAGATCTGCCCGGAACTCTTCGCTGTACAGCTCTATATCCAGAAGCCAGTTATCCTCTGGCTTCTCATATGACAGCGGACAATATACCAAATAATTGCTTGTGGTATCATCCACTGATAATAGTTTTTTCACAGCAAAATTATTGGTTCCCGTAAGAGCAACCAGCTTTGCATCCGTCAGCGTAACCTCATCAAGCCTATCCCAGAACTCTCCGTCTTCGTCGTACCAGAAAACGATACGGCGTTTATAGAACTCCGGAAGAGGCGCGGTAAATCGCTGATTCAATTCCTGTATGATCTTGTCTGAATCCATACCGGTACCTTCCTTACTTTATCTTTGCCAATACATCCTTGAAGATTTCATAGTTGTTTTTTACTCCATCATCAAGGTCAATGCTGATCATCTGATCAGCAAGATGATGTATTTTCTCTTCATACTCTCTTATTTCTGTAGCTTGATCCTGTAATGTTGAAAGCTGTTTATTTAGTTTGACTTTTTCAGAAGTCCCAGCTTCACCAATTCGCTTTTCCAGATCTGCTATAGCTGTTCTGTATCGTGACTGCTGCTCATGTACATAATCTGTTCTTATGCGCGCAATAGTATCTGGTTGATAACGATGCATATATACAAGGCACTTGAACCCGTTTTTCTTGCCGGAATCAAAAAGCCAATATATCGGTCTCTTTTGATATGTCTTTAAATGATCTGAATAGAAATCATTTATAAAATAATTCCGAATTACTTCTCTTGAAGTTCCTTTGCCTCCCAATACGTCTGCTATATACCTTAAATTATCCTCTAATGTCGCCTTTCCGTAGACGATCTCTATGAATCTCACAAAACGTCCCACGATGTCATCGTCAAAATATTCATCATCGCATATTGGGATAATTGCATCTTTGTCGGGCAAGAACGTGCGGTATTTAGAGGCATCCCAAACGCCTCCCGCAAAGCAAAGTCCAGGATAATCAATTGAATACCGTCCAAACATGCACCCCACAGCATATGATATCAAGCTTCTTATTTCCCTTTGCAAATCAGCTCTTCTTATAGTTATGTCGTCATCTGGAACAGCTGCTGAAAATTCATCCTGAAGACAATACATATCAATAAAGATGCGATTTAGTTTTTCTTCATTAGACTTTAGCTGATTAAATTGCCTCTCACACTTTGTCCGCCAATTATCAAAATGCCATGCGATTCTTCCAAATTTGTCCATTCTATCACGCGCAAATTGAGACGTTTCCTGCTCTTCCTTCTCATATGCAAGGGGAACAAGCGGATGGCATTTGAAATCCCATGATGTTTCATACGAATCCCAATCAGCTCTTGAAATATCAATATTCTCCAGTACGATCTGTTCTATCTCATCTCGTTTGTCAGTTCTCAGATAGTCAACGGGTTGAACACATATATCACCAATATTTGTATTAAATGTTGGATTGAACACCTTAATTGCCTTATATGCGATCGTTGAATTCAAATATCCCATTATCGGATAAACATCTCTTTCATTATTAAAGAATAACGACGGCGCTGCTAAATTGAATGTGCAGTCATCAGGAAGTAACCTTATCGAAAAATGTTCCGAAATCAATGTCCATGAGAAACCTGTTCTAAACCATAGATATTCCGGAGTAATTCTTGCGACATGGTCACTTTTATAATGCGCGCGTGCAGTATCTGACCAATCTATAACGGTATCAATGTTCCCATACCATTTTCGATATGATCCCCCTTTAACATGTTTTACCCACTTAAATCCCTTTCCGCCAACTTTTGAAGACTCGACTTCCCAGATATTACGCAAATACTTATCATTATTTCCCGTTTTTGTTTGTCCATCTGATATGGCAATACTTCCGATGTTTTCCCTCTCAAATAAAGATGCAAAACTATCAGAAACCCAATAAGCTATTGGATGCCCCGGAATTTTATTAAAATCATCTGTATTAACAGAATAGAAATAGGGTGCTTTTCCTTCTGCGACATACCTCAACACCGCATTTTCTTTTGACTCTGTGTCATTAAAATCTACAAGTCTTAAATACTGACCTTTATTATTTCCGCCAAGTACGAACGCACATGTCTGTACTATTGTTCCAACATCAGCGCCATCGAAAGCCCTAGTTCCAAGATGAATCAACGATGATATATTGTTGTTAGACAAAATGGAATCTCTCATTTTTGCAAAGCTTGGCAAGAACATCCATGAATGTTGTGTAATCATAGCTTGGAATCCATGCCGTCTGGTCATTTTTTGTCCTTTTTCTATAAACACAGAAAAGAGGTCCGCTTTGCAATCAAAGTAGTTTTTCTTTACATATTCGCTTAGTCTTCCGCCCATGCCACCTGCTCCCATGTAGGGCGGATTTGTAGCCCAAACATCATATTTCTGTGATAAAGCCTCACCAATATTTATAAGCGTTTGTAAGCGTGCTGATGCCTCAATTTCTCCATGTATATCCATCCTCATCTGTCCTTCACTTATCCATCTTGGGACAGCAAATCGACGCAGAAGTTCCCAATAACACGGAGTCACATTAATAATACTTCCATATTCCTTTGAATCATGCAGTTCTTCAACAAGACGCATTGCTTCTCTTACAGCTTTTCCATATTCTTCTTGCGATAATCCTATTCCCATATCATGCATAGGCGCCGACGTAATACCATTACTTTCTTCAATAGCATAAACATGTGGCTGCGGAATACACAGTTCGCCATTATCATCTTTTTTGCTAAAGAACCGGCGATCATATTGACGCGCCTTCATCATGACCGCAAAGTAGGATAGTTGAGCTGCTCGATCATCAATATCCAATCCCCAGAGATTCTTCTCTACGATATTTTCTACTGCTTCACGCGCCGTATATCCGTAATCCTCATAGATTTTTACGAGCACATCAAACATATAACAAAGTATATGTCCAGAACCCATGCACGGATCGATACAACGTATTTCTTCCGGCTTCAACTCCGCATATTCCTTACGGATCTCGTCAAGTTGTTTCTGAACATTCGCCTCCTGCTCAGTCTCTTCCAGATAATAATTCCACTCAGATTTCAAAGAATCATTCGGATGCCCTTCCAACCACAAACGCCCCAGACTGTTTTCCACCATATAGCGGACAATCCAGTCCGGTGTAAACAGCTGAGTCGCTGCAGGAATGTTTTCTTTTGATATCTTTACATTCTTCTTTAATGCCGCAAATACTGCATCCTTCGGCTCACTGTTATAATACTGGTACAGCCACCCGATAATCTGTACCTGATCCGTCCAATCATCTTCGGGAATAAGCGCGATCATCTGCTCGATCACGCTTCCTTCACGGAGAAGATAATCTGGAAGAAGCAGTTCCGTATAATGTACGATCTTCTGGAACATACGCGGCAATACACTGGACAGAGCATTACACTGAGTGATCAGAAGATACTTATACAGTTCTTCTGTCTTATTGGCATCCTTCAGTTCAAAGACTTTATCCATATCCAGACCTTCCAGATCCAGCTGGATAGCATCTGTTAGGATTTGGGGCTTGAACTCACCGGCTTCATTTGTAAACACTCTGGTATGGCTCGGAAGATAATTGTTCACTTCCATGAATCTGAGCGCAGTAAAACGGTTGAACCAAGTGTAGGCAACTTCTTCCATAACCTGTTCAAATCCGTCTGTATTTATCTTTTCAATCAGCGCGGCTCGCTGTTTTTTCTCAGCCTCCGAGAGAAGCCTGCCACCAATACTATCTGCTTCTGCCGGCGTAGTCTTATTCTCCGTTATCTCATATTGCTCAGCCTTCTGTGTGACACGTGCGATCAGTTCATTACGTGCCCAGACTGCATATTTCTTAATCGCGTTTTTATCCATAGCTTGACGCTCCTTTACTTAGCTCTGCATAAGTTCAGCTACGCAAATCAAAGATTTGCTGCTTCACTTAAGTTCGATACCATCTGATCCCTTCAGCAATGTTTTCAGCTGATCCCTGAGCTTATCAACGTAAGCATCGATTTCAGCATCTGATTCCAGCGTTGCGGATTTCAGGAGCGACTGACGGAATATTGGCTTGTAGGTCTTCTTTACTTCCGGTTTTACTGGATTATCCGTCTCTGGCGGATCCACAGGCTTCGGCGGCTGCTTTGTGAAATCAATCTTTGACACCGCATCATCCCGGTAATTCCACATCGGAATCGGGAAGCCTTCCATGAGTGCAAGGCTTGTGGTCTCTGCGATCTTTTCCTTCTGCTGGGTGTAATAGGTATCTGCCTTATCACTGATAGCCTTCGACTGGTTATTTCCATCCGCAGCGACAATATGGATATCTGCCATACACTGACGAACCACTTCCAAAAGTTCTATTCTCTTTTCTTCCAGCATCGCATCGTGGGAAGTCTTTACTTTTGTCATCAGACCATTCAGCTCCGGTATTCTCTTGTAATCATATTTTCCGGTCTGCGGGATCATCGTGATCAGACGAAGTGTATTGAGCGCAGTGTTTGCCTCTTCATCCTTCTTGATATAGTCTCGATCGTTTCTCAGATCCGATTCAAACTTCACGGCAGCATCAAACACGGACACTTGTGTCTTGAAGAATGCTTCTACATTCTGCATTGCTTCCTGCGCATCATACAGATTATCTTCTCTCTGCAATACACGCTCGATCAGAGCCATATTGTCCTTTTGCTGTGACAACACATCTTTTACAACCTGTACGGCAGCAGTCACTACGCTCTTGTCCGGATATTTATGTCCTTCATATTTTGCCAGCAGATCCTCATAGTGTTTCTGCAGGCCTTCAAACTTATCAATGATAAACCGGATCAGACCGTCTTCATCGGCCGGTACATCCATGAGATTGAAGTAATCTCTCAGCAGATCCTTCACCGCCTTCATTCTGGAAGCAGATACTACCTGCCTCTTGGAAATCTGTGTCTTTCCGATCTCACTCTTCTTTCTGAGCATATCCGGAAGCTTCGGATTATTCGGCTGCACTGTAGATCCGGCATACTTGATGGTAACCTTCTGTCCTACCACAAGCAGGGCAACCACGGCAGCAATATCAATCTCACGCCATCCATAAGGAATAGCCTGATATCTGCTCTGTACATCAGCCATAGAAGTAGGCAGATGCTTTCTATCCTGCATTTCCAGATACTCTTCAACCTTAGCGGCAGCATCTCTGTTCGGCTCTGTTCCCGGAATCATATTCACGGCACCTGTCAGTAATGCCAGTATATCCGCATCGGATTCAGCATTCTCTCTGATCAGGGCAAGGTCACTGTATACATGGGATACCAGATACTCCAAGGACTGATCGATAACATTCTTTGCCTTGCCCTTCTGGATCTCATATTCTCTTTTTGCAGGATCCTCTTCCTTGGACGAAACAGCCCCTGCCTTTACCTCGATCTTCTCACCATCAACATAAAACTCCGCCTCAGAGATAGCTTTTGCAAGATCTGTCTGTGCGGTCTGCTCATACTTATCTGCTTCTCCCTGATAATTGCCGATGATGTCTCTCACGCTCTTAGGAAGCTGAGCCACGTTTCTCTGTTTCACGTACTTGCGGATCTTCATCGCATTTTCCAACGATTCATAGTATGGAGTATCTGCAAGCACCACAATAGCTTGTCCGGCAGATTCAGACATCAGGCGAAGCTCAGCCTTCTCGGTCTGATCTGTAGCGACAGTCAGGATTTTCAATCTCATACCGCCGGTAACAGCGCCGACCGTGGTATTATCCACCATCTGATCGAATGCGAAGTCATACTTGCCATAGCGGTATTTCTTTGTTGTATAAATATCTCCAAACACCGTATGCGCGATACGCTCCACAATGGCAGCTGTATCAACCGGTGTATTTCTGATTTCCCTCTGAATATCCTGTTCTTCATCTGTCAGGAAATTGTAGGTATCGCCCGTTCTGCCGATATAGTTCTGGCTCATAAGGCGGTCAAGGGAACCTCTCACCTGCTCCCTCATGATGATCTTATCCATTCTGATATCATCAGCCATAAGGATGACGATGTTATCCAGATTAGCCTTGATATCATCAATGTAACGAACCAAATATAAGAGCTTTAGCACGGATACATCCTGCTGCTCAATTCCGGCATTACTATCAGCAGCCTTCTGGCAACGCTCGATAACACGGCGGATAGAACTGTCAAGGAATGTGTGAACCGTATCGTAGAAGAGGTAGAACGGTGCCAGTGCAAATTCGTCCTTATCCTCAATCTTCTGTGCTGCTTCCTGGAATCCGGACAGCATAGAACGCTCACCACCGGACAGATGCTTTCCGGAATTGCCGTGCTTACGGATCTCGGAGAACACCTTCTGCATGATGATGAACTGATAAGGCACGAACGGGAAGTTCTTTACGAACTCACCCGGACTGTTGTAACCCTTGATATCCAGTATGGCATCCGTAAAGCTGAAAAGGTTTCTCAGCACGGAATCATTTTCGTTATAAACCTGCTCCAACTGAGTGGTTACATCCTCTTTCTTGCGAAGGATACGCTTTTGGATAACTTCATCAGCGGATGAAGATGTCAGAGACAATCTGGTCTTAAATCTAGCCTGGATGCGTGAGAACTGATCCTGTCTGGTCTTGATGATTTCATCAATGGCTTCCTGTCCGGTGCATACCACCCAGATCTTGCCGTTACACTCACTTCCGATCTTCTCTACCAATGACTGAAGATTCATAAGAAGGTCTATGCTGTCACCAACATACTGACCAACCTCGTCGATCATAAACAGCAAGCGGAAATCTGCAGGCTTCTTATCCACATATTCCTTCATCTCAGACACAAGCTGAGCGATGGAGGTCTCGATGGTCTCGGTACCGTCAAACCAGTTGTGTGCAGCCGTCTCGGACATACCCAGCACCTGCATCAAGGTCTCAACCACATCATCCTCGAAGAATGCGAAGGCATCACGGGATTCTACCCACGGTGATCCGTTCTTTTCCTCAAACACTCTGCGGAACTCTTCCGTCTTGCCCTGCTTATCAATGAACTGCTCCATCTTGGCACACTTCAGGTTCTCACCATAGAAGCCCAGATAGTTATAGAACATCTTGGCAAATACCCTGAGAACTGCCGTCTTATCCTTATTAATGGAACCCTCGATATCAATATTGAAAAGGATTGTTTGTGTTTCCCCACGGATAGCGCTTGCGATAGGCATAAATGTCGCCTCATCGTCAAACTTCTCCCTGAAATAATCCTCTACCTTCTTTCCGTCCACTTCTTGGTTTTCCAAAAGGTATGACAGCATCTTTAAGAAGTGAGATTTACCACTTCCAAAGAATCCGGAGATCCAAACGCCCACATCTGCTGTCGGCTCCCGGAAAGATTCACCGTAATGATTGAAAAAAGAGATCATATGCTTACGGACATCCCGCGTGATAACATATTCCTTTACTTCCTGCTTCAGGACATCAGCTGTATCCTGATCTACCTTAACGACTCCATTGATCTTACGGTCAATATCATCGTAGAACATCTGTTGTATTTTCATTTGTCGGTTCCTCCTGCAATCCTTAACTATTTGGACCCATCGGTTCCAATAATGTTAAATGCTCTGTAATATGGATTTGGCTCCAATTGATCGAATAACCTCACGAACCTTCCATCATACTTACCCGGATACATTACCAGTATCGGGATATCCGGGAACTCAGGCTGTAAGGCCTCCAGCAGAGAATGGATCCTCATAAACGGAAAAACCTCTCCCACACCGGTCAGTAACAGAACATCCCCAGACTCATGCGGTTCATATTGCATCTTATCTACGAAGCTCTTATTGTTTGCGAACTTCTGAAGGTTTTGAAACAGGAAATCCTTGCCCTTCTTCTCCTCCATGTCAGACGCCTTGTTCGTGATCCTCTTATCATCGCAGATGGACAGGAACACCTTATACAGATTCCGCTCCACCAGATGACAATCCAGCGACTGATCCACGATCAGCTGTTCTATGAACTGACGCACGATCATCTCATTCTGTGCTTCATAACAGAAGATACGGATATTAACCTCATTGCTGAGTCCCTTGCCTTCCAGGAACTCCGGCTTTTGAATCTCTAACTTCAAATTGTCCAATCTTTCATTGATATTACTCATACTGCCTCCTGCACACGACGAATCTACAGATCGTTGATCTGCATACTATGATTTATGTAAAGCAATTAAACGCTGTAAGAGCGCGGTCGTCATGATTGCTTCTGATAGCATTCTCTAACACCGGATTCAGCCACACCGGATTAATGTGATCTGACCTATTGCTGTCCAGATAGTCGTTTTCCACCAACATACGGATGATAACCTGTCTCAACCTCTTAACAGTGGATTCACTCCACCCGGCAACATAGTCATCCTGTTCCTGAAGCTGCATGAAAAATACATTTGTGTCCATCTGACCGAATGAGAAGTTCTGTATCCGATACTTCTCCCCGATCACCGTGATCATAAAATCCCATACCAGTCTGTACTGCTTCATCATCGCATACATGCAAATCTGTTTTGCTGACTCGGAAGTTCCTGAAGCCACTGCCTCGATCAGGTTCTCATCTTTCATTGTTCTAAGCCTTTTAATGCAGGTCTTCGCCATCTGTTTTATGGATTTTTCCGTAGGATACTGAAATAAATTTTCATCCACTATCCTCTTAATCAGTTCATTATCATCAATCCCTTCACACATCAGCTTCGCCGTGATCCTCATTTCATAGAATAAAAACTGCTCACGTGTGATCTGAGCAGAACCCTTATATGGACTACCAAATTTACTTGACATACTAATTTCTTCCCGAATCTATGAATAAATGCTTTTTTCTTCAATAGTTAAAAAATTATAGCTTTTAGATAACATTTATAGATATATATTTGTCATATCTATAGCTATCACTGTTTGTTATTCTAACATTTTAGCTATCGCTTATCAATAGATGGCATTATTTTTATTGATGATTTGATTATTATTTGGATATACTGAAAGATGTCTTGAGACATGAATTTTTCGAACACATTATGATACGCTTAGCTTATATTAGGCTATTATAGCAGTTATAACTATCTTTTTATCCTCTGATCTCTTCCTATAAAATAATGATTGTCAAGCTTTTCTTTTTTTGGTAGATTTCCAAAAATAAAAAGGAGAATCCCAATGGCCGTTAATTTTCAAATAATAGGAAACCGTATTCAACAGAAACGCAAATCATTAAATCTAACCCAGGAACAGTTAGCCGAAAAATTAGATGTATCTACCGGTTATATCAGTCAATTAGAGCGTGGAGTTACAAAAATCAATCTTGATATTCTGTGTCAGATCTCAGAATTACTGAATTGTGATGTCACCGAATTTTTAGTAAAAAACAACGCTCCAACAATGAGTTTTTATGAAGACGACATCATACATGATTATGAACAACTTACTCCTTCGGAGCGAAGAATACTTGCATTTCTGGTAAGATGTTATTTGCAAAACCGATAATCAGAAAGCAGCTTGAGTTTCAATTCTCAGGCTGTTTTTTTATCCATGATTTATCAACCCAGACCTCTATTTTCCCCGAAATTGTTTTGCATTCTTTACAAAATTTTTAAATATTTATGAATTGTCTGATTTTTATTGCGTTTCGCTTTAACAATGTGTTATATTAAAGTAGGTACGGATTTGTTTTTTTTAGTTTTTACACAAATCTGTATATCTAGATAGTAAGGAAAGGGGTTTTTTTCAATGGATCACAACAGTTTTTCTGATGTTACTCCGGATATTGTCCGACTTGCAGATCTTTCCAAGGAAGCTGGTATCATAGAGCAGGAATTATTTGCGAAATACGAGGTGAAACGTGGACTGCGCGATTTAAACGGTAAGGGTGTACTGGCAGGTCTTACCAATATTTCCGATGTGCGCGCTTCCAAAATCGTAAACGGAGAACAGATTCCGATCCATGGAGAATTATATTACAGAGGATATAATGTCCGTGACCTTGTCAAGGGATTCAGTGAGGATGACCGTTTCGGGTTTGAAGAAGTGGCCTATCTTCTTCTTTTTGATGCACTCCCGGACAAAAACGAATTAAAGATGTTTACCGATATGCTGGTACATTATCGTTCCCTGCCTACAAGTTTTGTACGCGACATCATCATGAAGGCTCCGAGCAAGGATATGATGAACACTCTGGCCCGAAGCGTACTGACTCTTTATTCCTATGATGACAGGGCTGATGACGTATCACTTCCCAACGTCCTTCGTCAATGTCTGCAGCTTATAAGCCTGTTTCCTCTTCTTTCCATTTACGGTTATCAGGCATACAGTCACTATCATGACGGTAAGAGTCTTTATATCCATCCGTCTGATCCGACTCTTTCGACAGCGGAGAACATTTTACATATTTTAAGACCGGACAGCCGTTTCACTCCTTTGGAGGCGCGCATTCTTGATGTCGCTTTGGTTCTTCACATGGAGCACGGTGGCGGTAACAACTCCTCTTTTACGACTCATGTTGTTACCTCTTCTCTCTCGGATACCTATTCCGTTATGGCTGCTGCGATCGGTTCTTTAAAAGGCCCCAGACATGGTGGTGCCAATATCAAGGTCGTGAGAATGTTTGAGGAATTAAAGCGCGAGATTGTTGACTGGGAGGATGAAGAAGAGGTAGCGGATTATCTGCGCAAGCTTTTACATAAAGAAGCCTTTGACCATGCCGGTCTGATCTATGGTGTAGGTCATGCGGTTTATTCCAAATCAGATCCGCGTGCTGTGATCTTTAAGAGTTATGTTGAAAAACTATCGGAAGAAAAGGGATTACATAAAGAATTTGCACTCTACTCTCTCGTAGAGCGTCTGGCACCGGAAGTGATCGCCGAAGAACGTCAGATCTATAAAGGCGTCAGCATCAATGTGGACTTTTATTCCGGATTTGTTTATAAGATGCTTGGTCTTCCGGAAGAATTGTATACCCCGATCTTTGCGATCGCCCGTATCGTCGGCTGGAGTGCCCACCGCATGGAAGAGCTTGCGAACAACGGCAAGATCATCCGTCCTGCTTATAAACCGATCCATAAGGATCTGGATTATTCAGATCTGGAGTCAAGATAACATCTATCGAATCATTTCAGCCCTGCATTTGTTTGCAGGGCTCTTTTTTTCCATTGTAAAATCTGTCAGATTGCCTTCAACCGGGTAATGAATAGACATCTCTGCAAGCCTCATGCTGCCTGTCAAAACCAGATATCCGGATTGTGGGTCATAATATGAGCTGAACAGACTTATCCACATAAAAAGAGACCCTGCCATCTTTAGCAAGAGTCTCTTTTCTTTTCATACTTTTGAAGCATCAGGCTTCACTCATACGATCCCGTTTCAAATACCAAGAAATTTCTTTACTGCACTCTCCATCTCATCTTTTTCGCAGATCGTATCATGAAGTACTTTTGCATCCCTGATCTCCTCGATTGCTTTCGGAACATCGGTATTACTGATTCTGGAAAGCTCATCCACAAGTTCAAAATCCCCCATGGAATCGTATTTCGGATCGATCGCTTTCATAACGCTTCTCGTAAATTTATACGGGCTGGCAGTCGACGCAATGACTGTCCTTGTCTGATCCCCGGTTTCTTTTACATACTTTGTATATGCTGCACTTGCTACTGCTGTATGCGTATCCAGTACATAACCGCATTTTTCATACAGATTCTTTATCTGTGCAAAGCATTCTTCTTCCGACGCATAGCCACCCACAAAATCAGCAAGCTGTGCTTTCATCTCTTCTGTGATCTCATATTTGCCTTCCTGACTTAAGGCTTTCATAAGCTCTGCGTTCTTCCCTGCATTTTCTCCGGCAATACGATAGATCAGTCTCTCAAGATTAGAAGAGATCAAAATATCCATAGAAGGTGAAGAAGTCAGAATAAACTCTCTGTTTCTGTCATAGGTTCCTGTCTGAAAGAAGTCAAACAACACTTTATTATCATTGGAAGCACAGATGAGTTTGCCGATCGGGATTCCCATATTCTTTGCATAAAATGCAGCCAGGATATTTCCGAAATTACCTGTCGGCACTACCACATTGATGGTCTCACCCTCTGAAATCTTTCCCTGTGCGAACAATGTCGCATAAGAATATACATAATAAACCACCTGCGGAACGAGACGTCCGATATTGATGGAATTGGCTGATGAGAACTGAAAGCCTTTCGCATCCATTTCTTTTGCCAGTTCTTTGTCGGAAAACAGTTTTTTAACGCCGGTCTGTGCATCATCAAAATTGCCGTGGATGCCGACCACATGCGTATTGGCACCTTTCTGTGTCACCATCTGCTTCTCCTGGATCGGGCTCACACCGTTTTTCGGATAGAAAACAATGATCTTTGTGCCTTCCACATCCGCAAAACCTGCCAATGCAGCTTTTCCGGTATCTCCGGAAGTCGCTGTCAGGATCACGATCTCATTCTTCACCTTATTTTTACGTGCAGATGTCGTGAGAAGATAAGGCAGGATCGATAATGCCATATCCTTAAAGGCAATTGTTGCTCCATGGTACAACTCAAGATAATAAGCACCATCCACTTCCGCCAACGGTGCGATCTTTTCGGTGTCAAATTTGGAATCATAAGCCTTATTGATACAGTTTTTCAACTCTTCTTCGGTAAAATCAGTAAAAAACAGTTTCATAACTTCATAGGCTGTTTCCTGATAAGTCATTCCAGCAAGCTTTGCGAACGGGATCTCAAGTTTCGGGATCTGATCGGGCACAAATAATCCGCCATCGTCCGCCAGTCCTTTGAGGATCGCTTCACTTGCCTTTACCGGTGCACTGTCACTTCTGGTACTCTTGTACAAAACTTCCATAGTCTTACCTCTCATTTCCCCTGTTGCGGGTTTTACTGTTAACACTTGAATAAATAATCGGTAGAATTATATCATACTACCTGTCATTATGCAAACTTTATTCATAAGATGTCGGTATCAAAAGTCTGATATCCGGATTGTTCCGTGCTTCGCACTCAAAGTGGATGAGTGACTTTTGACCCTGATATCATTCATATTCTGTGTAAAATAATAAGCCAAACGTTCCCGGTCCGGAATTGACAGCAATCGCCGGCGACGCTTTTTGAAAATAGATTTCCTCAAAATGCATCTTTGTTTCCACAATCTTTTTAATATGCTCTAATTCTGATGTCTTCATTCCGACATATGTGATAAACAGCATTCCGGTATCGATTTTTCCTGCAGTATGCAATGCGAGGGAAATATACTTCTCCCATGCATGTTCCCGCTCACCGAAAAACACCTGCGAAACGACCATTTTCCCATCTTTTAACGACAAGACCGGATGCATCATAAATGCGTTGGTCAAAATGGCCACTTTGTGACTGACCTGTTTTGCTCTTGCCAGATACTCTAAAGACTCAACAATAAAACTGGTATGTACATGCGAACGCATTTTCTCCAGTTTATGCAGGATCGCTTCGGGTTCGTTTCCTTCTTTTACAAGTCTTGCCGCTTCGATCGCCATAAGCCCCTGACCGCTGGAAAGATGCCCGGTATCGACCACAAATACATTGTCAAAATTGGCAGCGGCTTCCATTGCCGCGATGCATCCACTGTGTGCAACCTTGCTGGAAATAGAAATGTGTATGATATTGTTTGCTCTGTCAAGCTGCCTGGAATAGAACGTCTCGTGTTCTTCCACATTGGGCGAATCGGTTTCTACAAACGCTTCAGCGTCCCTCATATAAGCAAGGATCCCTGTTGTATCGATTTCAATGCCATCTCTGAAAACACCGTCAGCTGTTACAACCATATGGGGGATTACATCAATCTCATACTTTTCCAAAAGAGATTTTGGCAGATCGGCAACGCTCTCTGTCGTTACAGCCACCCGCGCTTTGGATCTGTGCTCTCTGATCCAGGACATGCTTTCTTTTTCCAGTTCTTCCCTGCTCCCGGTTATAACGACAAGATTTTTCGGCAGCAGACTGCATACCATACTCTCAAGCTCGTTCCCGTTCACAGGTTTCATCAGATAACCGTCAAACCCCTCTTTTTCATATAATAACTCCATTTCTTTTCCGACATTCGCGGTAAGTGCGATCATTTTGGCATTGCGGGACAAACCTCCTGTCTGTGAGCGGATCGCATGCATACATTCGATCCCGTCCATCTTTGGCATCATATGATCCATCAGAATCACATGAAACTCGGTTTCCAATGTTTTTCTCAGAGCCTCTTCCCCGCTTGAAGCAGTTGTCACCTGTACTTTCGTATCTCTTAGAAGTTTTGTCACAACCAAAAGGCCGGCTTTTGTATCATCCACCACCAGGACGTTCGCATTGGGAGCCATAAATGATTCCTTATAGTGATTCTGTCTGCTGTCTTTTCGATACCGTTCCGGTTTTAATGCACCGATCGATTCTGTCCGTAGGATCTTTTGCGGTATTTCGATCATAAACGTACTGCCTTTTGTGTAAATACTGTTAACCGTGATCCTGCCTCCCATCAGATCCACAAACTGCTTTACAATAGAAAGCCCCAGTCCGGTCCCTTCGATGTATCTGTTTTTGTCTTCATCAATGCGCTTAAATGCTGTAAAAAGATAAGGCATTCCTTCTTTTTTGATACCGATTCCGGTATCTGTAACGGAATAGATCACATTCGCTGTCTGGTTCTCGATCCTGTCACACTGGATCTGAAGCTTTACATATCCTTTGTCTGTATACTTGATCGCATTATTGATCACATTGATCAGGATCTGCTTGATACGTACTTCATCTCCCAAAAGCTCGGATGGAAGATCCGGCGATATTTCAACTCTGAATTCCAGATTTTTCTCCCTGGCACGCAGCCAGAACATTCCGACTACCTCTGAGAGCATATTTCCCGTCTGATACGGCTGTTCATTCAGCACCATCTGCCCTGATTCAAATTTAGACATATCCAGAATATCATTGATCAGATGCAGCAGCATTTTGCTTGCAGCCTGAATATTGGCCGCATCTTCATTGATTTCGTCAGAAGCATTTTCCCTCAGGATCATCTCATTCATTCCGATGATCGTATTGATCGGTGTACGTATCTCATGACTCATGCTTGCAAAAAAACGATTCTGTGTCCTGCTTAACCGCTCAATCTGCCGGCTTTTATTCTCGGAACGGATCATTTCCTGTTTCATGATCCAGATCTCAAAGCTCACCATAAGGCTTAACATAAAGCATACAAATAACAGCGAAACAAACGAATCCACATAAGCAGCTTTCAGGTCATGTTCTTTTATGGTATCGGGCCATAAATAAGCGATCACATAACTGACACCTGCGACCACCAGATCCAGTGTCAGAAACAGGTACTTTTGTTTTCCTTCTACGATCATGCTCAAAAACAGTGCACTGAATACGAACCACAAAGGTGAACCGCCGTAAATACCTCCGCCTGCAAAAAAAGTGACAGGAACGATCACAAAAACGATCAAGATGCTTATGAGCGGAATCACTTCATTTATTTTGTTATATTTTACTGCAATGATCGCGATCGATAAAAAAACCACAAAGCCGACGCCAAGAACAAAGATATCCTCTCTGCTCTCACCGGTGACGATACCGGCAAAAAACATCACAAGAAGCGCAAACAGCGCAAATACAGCCAGTAGGATAAACGAACGCTCCTGAAGGGTTCTTTCCTCATCTTTCACTAATGCGATCAGCTTTTTCATTCCCCTTCACCACCTTCCGGCTCAAATTCGAAGATTTCTTCCAGCCCGCTTCCCGGATCAGATTCTGTTTTCTCATTCCAGGGAGCAAACTCTATGATTTCCTGATCATCCTTCTTTTCATGACCATTGTTTTTCACCATGTCCTCCGGTTCGAATTCAAGAATCTCTTCCTGATCTGTTACAGAAAACAACTGCTCACTCTCCACGCCTTCTCTGCCCTGTACATGCTGCTTTTCCAAAAGATATTTCAGGATTGTATCTGAGATTTCGAAATACTCTTTCATTGCATCCTCATGGAGGCTTTTTATCGCATCTGTGTCTCTTTCCTTTGCTGCATTCTCAAGATGTTTCGCCTTTTCAGACAGTGAAATGGCTCCGATCATTCTGGATGTACTCTTTAGCGCATGTACGATGATCGCATAGTTTTCATGATCATTCCTCTCCAGATAGTTCCGGGCATACTCTATCTTCCCTGCGGCATCCTTACCAAATTGAAGCAACAAGGACTGATAAAACTCTTTATCGTTCTGACAATACTTCAACCCTGTTTCCGTATCTACTCCCAGTTTCTGCAATGCCTGAAAGAAGCTCTGTTTCTTTCCCTTTCCTTTCTTTCGTTTTTTCTCTTCTTTACGGGAATCTCTTTTCTTTATCGTGTACGTATTTTCCGCAAACATTGTTCTGGGAAGCACTTTTTTTAACACATGTTCCAATTCCGACAGTTCAATAGGCTTGCTGACAAATCCGTCAAAGCCTTCCCGTAAAAACATTTCTTTCGCTGTACTCACTGCATTGGCGGTAAGCGCAACGATGGGAATATCTTTATGCGCTCTGTTAAAATCTTTCCTCAGATGTTTCATTGCCTCGATCCCGTCCATTCCCGGCATCATATGGTCCATAAATACAATATCAAACTCTTCTTTGCCACACAATTCGATCGCATCCCACCCTGAGGCAGCTGTGGAAACGATCATGCCATATCTTGAGAAAATACCCTTGGCAACCATAAGGTTCATAGGCTCATCATCTACCACAAGCGCTTTTACATTGTTCAGATAAATCCGTTCCTCTGACTGTTTGATCTCCTTCACATTTGATTCCAGGAAGGATATGACAGGAAAACAATAAAACGGTTTACGCATTAACCTGACATGCGTGTCTTCCGGTAATTCATAGTTTTCTTCCGCTACCAGCGCCACCAGTGTATGCTGTGCAAGCTCCTCTATAAATCCCGGATCTTCCTCATATTCCTCTTTGCCAATAAACAGATGTGTAAACTGCATTCCTTTTACCAGACTCTTTAAGCCTGACAGATTATCCACCCGGTGCATCCTGACATTTAACCCGGTAACGATATTTTTGACCATAGCGTTATAAAACACCCGTACATGTGGATTTTCAAACTTGTCAAAATGAAAGAATCCACCCAGTACAAGCTTCTCCGGTGATCTCACACTCATGCATTTCTGACTGTCCACAACTTCTTGCGGAATACTGACCCGTACAGTCGTGCCCTTATCCGGAGTGCTTTCCAACGTCAGGAATCCTTTTAATGAACTGACAAACCCATTGACAATGGAAAGGCCAAGTCCAAGGCCGCTTGTCGCCCTTGTTCTTCCGGAATCCGCCTGATAAAACCGTTCAAAAACCAGTTCCATCTCTTTTTCGTTCATTCCGATCCCGGTATCCGTCACTTCCACACACAGATTAATCCCATATTCCCTCGGGACTGAAGTAATGTGCACATAGACGCCGCCTTCCTTGGTATATTTCAATCCATTATCGATCAGATGTTTCAATATCTTTTTAAGTTTTACCACATCGGTGTTCATGACAGAAGGAATTGCAGGATCCACATCGATCACCAGTTCAATCCCGGGATTTTTATACAAAACCAACTCTGTGACCAGATCGTTCAGAAGCGAAGACAGCATATAGTCCTCTGTATTAACCGCCAGATCAGCCATATCGATCTCTGAATAATCCAAAATATCACTAACCTGTTCTCCCACTCGTTTTCCGGCTTCCGATACTGCGTAAAGATTGTTTTTGATCTCCTCATCCTGTTCTTTCTCAAGGCAGACCCCTGTCAGGCCGATGACCGCATTGATTGGTGTGCGGATCTCATGAGAAATGTTTACCAGGAAATCATTGATCCTGTCTGTGGCATCCCGCAGTATGGCGATCTCCTCCCTGGATTCCTCCATAACCTGATTCCATTTCTTGATGATATTCTTAGCCAGACTTCCCACCACCAGGATCACCATCATATGAAAAAGTGTCCGGGTAATCACAAGTTTATCAAATGTCTCTCCCTGTCTTGCCATGCACATAAGATCATAGCCAAAAGTGACAAAATATGTAACCTGCCATAGAACAATAAATCTGGGCACTCCTGTCATGGTATAAAGGATCATGACACCACAGATAACCAATCCCAGATCATAGGCACTGGTCTGATGTATCCCGTAAAAAAAGGCTGTTACCATCATCAGAACCGAATAGATCCATAACCTTGCATCTTTGGAAAACACCTGCATAATATGCAAAAACCAGCTTATGCCGGAAGAGATCACGATCAGGATCAGAGCCCATCCTTCCCATCCAAGCAATATGCCTTCACCGATCAGGATCACGGACATTATCGTGTAACATATTAAAATCATCAGATGTGCTGTTTCAAACAGATCGCGTCTTCTAACCCTTGGCTCCATTCTCTACTCCTTTTTCCGCACAGATCAGAGTTCTCTCATTTGGTATTCGGTATCCTCATCGATCATCTCGATCATAATATCCGCAAAGCGCGGATCAAACTGTGTTCCCTTCCCCTTTATGATCTCCTCACGGACTCTTTCCTGGCTCAAAGGGTTCCGGTAACTTCTGTAACTGGTCATCGCATCATAGGAATCCGCCACAGCAATGATCCTTGCCTCTTCCGGAATATCCGTTCCTTTCAATCCATCCGGATATCCTTTTCCGTCATATCTTTCATGATGCCATCTTGCACCATTGGCAAGTGACGGCATCTCCTTGATATTCCCAAGAATCCTCGCACCCAGAACCGGATGTGTCTTGATGATCTCAAATTCTTCCTCGCTAAGCTTTGCCGGTTTATTGATTACCGCATCCGGAATACCGATCTTACCCACATCATGCAAAAGTCCCATCATGTAAATATCATCCAGTTGTTTTCCGCGGTATCCTGCCCTTCTTGCAATCGCTTTCGCATAATCGGCAACTCTGGTAGAATGTCCGTTGGTGTAGGTATCTTTCGCATCGATCGCCTCCGCCAGAGAACTGACAACGTTCAAAAAGAGGCTTTCATTCTCCTTGGTTTTCTTCTCTACCTCATGCTCAAGATTGTGTTGCAGATGATTCAGATCGATGATATGACGTACACGTATATTCAAAACATCCGGCACAAACGGTTTTTTAATAAAATCGCTGGCTCCGAGTGACAATCCTTTCATCTCGGATTCTTCATTATCATCAGCCGTCAGGAAAATTACCGGTACCACCTCCTTACCGGCTTCCAGTCTGCGCAGTTTTTGCAGTGTCTCGAATCCATCCATTCCCGGCATTTTGATGTCTAACAAAACCAGATCCGGCATTCCCTTCTCAACTACAAAGTTCAAAAGTGCCTGGCCGCTTTTAAGCGCTGTCACGCGCAGACCGGCTTTACTTAGAATGTGTCCTGCCATCTTCAGATTTGTTATATCATCATCTACCACAATTACCCAATCTGCCATATTGTCCTCCTATTCTATGTTCCCTCAGCTTCCCTGCAGAACGATAAACTGATTTGGATGACCCCGCTTTTTCTTTTCCCGCTTTTCACTTCGATCCTGAGAGGATATAACTGATTTTTTCAACATTCCTCTCATATCTTTTGGCAAATTCCTGATAGTTTTGTTCGATCCACTCTCTGTCCTGATTCTTTGCCGCTTTTTCAAACTGTTTCGCCTCATCGGAAAGCTTCCCTGCCCCGATCGTCTTTGATGTACTCTTAAGAGCGTGTACGGCAACTTCAAAGGAATGCCAGTCTTTTGACAGATATGCAACATCCAGTTCTCGTTGCTTTTCTTTATAAGCTGTAACAAATTCTCCCGCTATATCCATGTAAAGCTCTGCGTCCATTCCACAATAAGTCAGTGCAGATCGGACATCAAACCCCTGTTTTTCCATTTGTTCCAGAATTGTCTCATCATTATCTGCCGGTGTTTCTTCCTGTCCGGATTCAAATGGTGCGAATTCCAGAATCTCATCTTCTTTATCGTAATGAACACTTTCCTCCTGCTCGTAAGGTTTCTCTTCCGCCCTGTCTTCTTTCCATTTAACATACTCCGCAGGCAGATAATCTGCAAGCTTTTCTTCCAGTTTGTCCACTTCAACAGGCTTTGACAGATAATCGTCAAAGCCTGCATTCAGATACATTTCTCTTGCACCTGAAACAGCATTCGCAGTCAATGCGATCACTTTCGTTTTTCTGTTAAGAAGCTTTTGCTCTCTCATTCCGTTCAAAGTTTCTATTCCGTCCATTCCGGGCATCATGTGATCCAGAAATACAATATGATAAGACCGATTTCTGATACAGTTGATCGCCTGTTCTCCGGAAGTTGCAAGATCCGGTATAAATCCATTTCGTTTCATAAGATGGGCGATGACTTTGAGATTCATCTCATTATCATCCACCACTAAGATCTTTGCCAAAGGAGCAAAAAGATGTTTGCCCCCTTTTGCGATCACATGCTGGTTGGCCGGACGTTTCGAATAATCACCTAACAGCTCTTCTCCGGATATTCCCTGTTGCAGCCGGAAAGAAAAAACTGACCCTGAACCATATACACTGTCTACCTGTAATTCACTGTCCATCATATGCAAAAGTCTGGTAACGATTGCCATCCCAAGCCCGGTTCCTTCGATATGCCGGTTTCGTTTCTTCTCCAGTCGTTCAAAAGATTCGAACAGCTTATGCATATCCTCCTGCCTGATCCCGATCCCGGTATCTGACACCTTTATGGCAAGAACAACTGTATTTCCCCTCGTTTCTTCCTTCTGTACGGATAAAACCACTTTTCCTTTATCCGTATATTTGACCGCATTGGTCAGAAGATTCATGATCACTTGTGTGATCCTAACATCATCCCCGACAAGTTCAGCCGGAAGCGTTTCATCTATCTCCAGATCGAATTCCAGTCCTTTTGCTTTTGCCCGCTCTGAAATAGAATTTTCCAGATTATGTATCATACCGGCAAGCTCATACCTGACCGGAATGATCTCCATTTTTCCATCCTCAAGTTTTGAAAAGTCAAGAATGCTGTTGATGATCGATAGCAGATTGCGTCCTGCAGACTGTATATCAGCGGCATATTCCAGGATCTCTCCTTCTTTTGCTTCCCGCAATATCATTTCATTCATGCCAAGCACTGCATTGATCGGCGTACGGATCTCATGCGACATCTGCGCCAAAAACTGGCTTTTGGCTTTTCCTGCAGCTACTGCAGCATCTATCGCTTCTTTCATCTTACGGTTATTCTCATCCTGCCATCGGATCTGATCCGTCAGCAGATAGTAGAGCAATACAACACAAAATCCATATGTAAACAGACAAAGTAATCCATAGATCAGGACTTTACCATAGATCACAAAAACATCCGCAACTGCATAAACCACAAATTTGGAATCCTTATGCCTTGCGGCAGTCACAATACGGAGTCTTCCATCGTAATCCCTGACAAGCTGTGTACTCTTCCCATCCGCTTTTACCTCTCCATAAGCGGTAGATGTGATATTCGTTTTACTTTCCAGAGACATCTGATACATTCCGTAGGGATGGTTGATGATATCCCCGTCAATATCTACCAAAAAGGCATATCCTTCATCGCAGTAGCTGTCTCCAAGGATTTCCACCAGCTTATCCATAAAGAAGTCAATACCAAAAATACCTAAAAAAGCTCCCGTACTTTCATCATAAACCCTCTCCGAAATGGTCACGCAATATCCACCTGTCTGTTCATCGTAATATGGTGCGGAAACACTCCAGCCCTCTTCTGCCGCCAGCGTATCGATGTACCACTGCCGTTCTTCCACATGCCAGTCATCATCCGGCTCCCATCCATTATTCATATATACTGTATGCTCAAATGTCGGATTCGTCATGTATGTGACAGAGATCTCAGAGTATTGCCCGGTGATCCTGTTCAGATAGGATACGGTTTCTTCATAATCTTCCAGCATACCCGGATTCGTGGAGATCTCACTCACAAACATATCCAGTATACTTTTCTGGGTATTGATCCATTCCGAGAGCTGATATTCATATGATTCTGCTTTGCGCTGCATGAAAAGATCGCCCCATCTCCAGGTGACGTTAACGATCACAAATATGATAAGAAGCATTACAAGCAACATAAACAGAACGATCCTTGTCCGGATCCGCCTGTTCATTTCCCGTTTTCTTCCGGACTTTTTTGCTTCTTGTGAAAAAGAATTTTTCGCCTCCTCGTATCTTACCAGACTGGAGTATGACATGATCTGTCCGATCATCTCTGAAAGTTTCTCTCCTGCCGTATGGATGCGCATCATTTTTACACCCAGATCCTTTGCGTTGTCCGTCACTTCTTCTGACGACGCTTCCAGTATTCTTGACAGCGGCTGTTTTAGCTCTGCTGTGATATTATTCAGGAATTCTTCCTTGGAAGCCAGTGCATCCTCTGCCTTTTTGCTGTTGTTTACTGCCAACAGGTACAACAGTATGATGATCGCAAACAGCGCAAGGGAAAGTAAAACCGTTACCGCAAGCTGGATATAGGAATTTTGAAACATCTCCCAGTCATTCTCGCTGACGATCATATACCAGCCGTTCCCGGAACCGGCAGCAAACAGATTCTCATACAAAAAGTCTGTCCTTATTCTGGCAGTCGCAACCTCCTCTGTGTTCTTGGATAAAGACCAGATCCCGGCATAGTCGGGCAATTCCCGTACCAGTTTCTTACCGATCATATTCTGATCCGAACACCCGGCGATGATCCCTTCATCCGTTACGATCACTGCATTATGGGAACCTTTTTGATACATCTGCAGAATGTGTTCCTGGATGTTTTCCATGGTATAATCAATCCCCAGTACACTGTGACCATCTCCCAGCATTACGGAAACCGTATAGCAGATCTCCTTCGTCATCGCATCCTGATAAGGCGGGCTGACATATGCCTTCCCACCGCTTCTGATCGCACCTGTGTACCAGACACGTTCTGTTGCCACATAATCCTGTGGCATAACAAAATCAGGGATAAAGACATAGTCCTTCCCTGCTATATAAACATTGAAAGCGCCACTCTCATCCGAAAGAAGTTCTTCCTTCTTTTTTAGAATAAAGTTCCTTAGTGCTTCCTTATCCTCTGTATATTCCCTGGCTGCGATCGCCAATTCCATTGTCTGATTCTTTGCAGCATTAACGGTACTTTCCAGTTCTTTGCTGATCGTTTCCAACTGGTAGATGCCGGAATCCCAGATTTGTTGTCTCATCTGTGTAAAGATCATCCAGGTATCCATAAAAGTAATGGCCAATAGTAAAGAAGCAATCAGTATGATCACACCAGTATGTCGTTTATTTTTCATAAACTTTCTATTTTTATCCATACTCTATTTATATCAAAAATTGTTTCATTAAGCAACAAACTTTAGTGAATTATCGTATGAAAATATCAAAACAAGTCCTTCATTTAAAAAACTCATGTCCTCCATGAGAAAGCACAGGTGTCAGGCTTTCATCGAACCACTTCAGACGATATGGATCCGCAGTCCGTCTCGCCACAAAATATAATGCACCGTCTGAAAGATCTTCTCCATACAGCACTTCTTCTACTGCTTCTTTCGTATCCTGCGATACATTTACCGTATCAATACGTCCGTCACTAATCGGCGAGAATTGTGCCCCACTGCCGTCCTGCTGCAGGATCACCTCCGCTACCGTCTGCGGGAACTTAACACTTTCCACTCTGTTAAATACAACATTGGCAACCAGTTCTTTTCCCTGTTTGTCTTCTCCTCCCGCCTCAGCTTCCACGAGTCTTAACAGCAAATTATATTCTGCCTCGCTCAGTTCGTATACTTTATTTCTGATCAGTCTGTTTTCCTTGAGTACCCTCGGTTGCGACACCATCTGCGGAAGATCGATTTCCGTTTCAATGCTTGACCGGACAAGTGGCTTGTTTTCCATGGCAACCGGCTTTCTTTCCCCTTTTTGTACCGTTCCACAATAAATCCCTGAACATTCTTTTACTTCCTCAGGCTTTTTGCTTCCCACACGGAAAACTTCCCCAAAAAAGAACAAGACCATCAAGCTGTTTAAGATCAGAAAGACTCGAAAATATTTTTGATTCATCTCTTTCCTTTCCGTAACATTCCAAATCCGTTACATTTGTTTCATTTCTGTTAATATTGTTACATCTCATTTATTAGTTTATACAGAAATGTTAAAAATATATCCTTTTTCTGTGATTTCATGAGATTTTTTCCATCCGGACTGGAATTTTGGACGGGCTCGTGCTATCCTGTTTTTATGAATAAGAAAACCGGCGTTTACAAAGCAATAAAAAAAGACGGAACCGTTTATTATCGCAGTTCCATCACATATAAAAACAAGCATATCAGTCTGGGGAGTTTTAACGATTCCGAAAGTGCCAGTGCCGCTTACCTGGAGGCAGCTCATCTGCTGTCAGATCTTACAGAAACCATTGATCATTATCACATTGAGAAATTATCCTTTGAAAAGGCAGTCACTTTACTGAATTTCAGGGATCATAGTCTCTATGCCGCTACACCAATCTATCTGCAAAAGCATTTTTTTCGTTATTATCTTTCCAAATACGAGTTTCTTACCTTTGATATCGATGATCTTTTTTATTATTCCACGCATAAGATCATGAAACGCGGCGGGCATCTTTTTGTGTCCGATTATGGCATGCAGGTAACGATCCACAGCCGCTACGGGATTAAAAATTATGCCGTATTGGACCGCGATTATCGTTTTTTAAACGGTGATCCGACTGATCTGCGTTATTCAAATATCGAGATCATCAACCGCTATCATGGAGTCAGCGCTTATCAGACCGGTCTCAAGACGCGATATCAGGCCATAATTCACATTAACGGTAACTATATCATAGGCAATTATTCCTCTGAGGAAAAAGCGGCAATCGCCTACAATAAAGCAGTAGATATCCTGCATGCAAAGGGTGTTAAAAAGAACTATCCGGTCAACTATATCGAAGGGCTTGCTGCCTCTGCTTATGCGGAAATCTATTCCACCGTTAAGATATCCACAAACATTTTAAACTATGGTAATGATCTTAAAAAGCCGGGAAATGCCCAATAGCATTCTCCGGCCTTTCTTCTGTTTCATTTTATCTTCTTCCGAAATCGATAAAGCAGATATCCAGATGAGCATCACCGGATATTCCATTGATCATACCATCGGATCTGTATTGCCACATGGAAAACTGATACGGATAATCCGGGATATCCTCGCACATGGAAAGCCAGATATCATAATTTCCCAAAAGTGTCAGATCAATCTTGCGCAACAGCCAGTATTTATTCCCGTAGATCATGGGAGTGCGTCCGGCAGCAGCTATTTTTTTACAAAAAGCAATCGCAATCCCTGTAAGCTGCGTCTTTGTCAGATTTTTGATCCGACTTCTGTCACTGTCAATATAATCCATCTTAAAGACGATCGGATAATTGACCGTAAACTCACCGATATTATCCAGAATAACCTGTGCTTCTTCTTCTGCTTCTTCTGCTGTGGCTGCCTGGGAATTAAAGATCAGCCCCACATCAAGCCCTGCGGCGTTCGCATTCGTAAGATTGTCATAATAATGATCATCATAGCTGATCACTCCGGTTTCATACCCGCGGGAAGCCAACTCGATCATCACAAAGTCAACCCCCTCTCTTTTGAGGGCGTCAAAATCAACCACTCCGTTATCATCATTCACATCCACACCCATATAGGAGGATTTGCTACCGCCCGTATAATAACGCATAATAGGATCCTGCAACACCAGTCCCGTATAATCATAATTATTTTTGCGGATATTTTCATTGATCGGTATCCACTGCTCCGTTCCGTCCGGGAAGGTGATCTTTGTCTTCGTGCCACCCTCGGAAGGATCCTCTTCCAATGCTTTTTCTTTCTCCTTCTTTTCTTCTTCTTTTAAGAGTTCTCTCGCATTCTCAGTATAGCGCTCACTTTTTGTCAGATTATCCTTCTCAGAGGATTTATCAGGCGTATCTTCCTTATACATATCCCAAAAATCCAGATCTTCGGATTTCAAATCGGTCTGTCCCAGTTCCCCCCAGGTCTGCTCCTGCTTTTTTCGTGCCGTAACATCATTAGCGGAAACAGTAACTGTCACCTGCTCATTTTGAGGCTGCACAGGTTTATTGGCCGGTTTTTTATAATTCATGGAAAGGACTATACTGACCACGACAACAAAAAAAGTCATCCCTCCCATTGCCATATATACAACAGGAAGTCCTGTCCTTGTATCATCATATCTGTCAAAATCATCGGATAATCTCATAACATCCTCCGCTTACCGGATTTGGACGGTCTGCTCAAAAACCGTTTTGAATCCAAACCACTTCAGGATTTATTGCGTTTTTCGCATGTTCTTCGTTATTTTATCATAGATTCTTTCCGAATAAAAGTGCTGATCGGGCAAAAACAATCGTATTTATCACCTCCGTTTTTCGCTCGGTTATCTTTATGGGATGGATCATAGAGCACATCCCCGTCTTTTTCTAAGTGAGAACTACATATTATCATAAAGATCTTCCATCAGAGTCAGGCTTCCCCGGTATCCGGCGATGGTCCTGTTGTACACAAACCTTCCCTTGATGGGATACGTCACATTGGCCGTCAGGATACCCTTTTGCATACCGATCTCGCTCTCGTTGGAGCTGCCGATGATCATCGTCAGATCCTCCGTCTCCTCGATGATCTTATTGATATCATACTGATCTGCTGCGAAAAAGACCTTTGGTGCCCGGGCATAATCAAGCTTTGTCACTCGCTCAAGGATCCTTTGCTTATCCTCCTTGTGATTTATCCAAAATTCTTCACTTATCCTTGTAATTTCATATAATATTTCCCATTCATTATCTCCACCACTTAACATGGGATAGTATTTCAATACTTTTGACAAAATTGTACTCATTTACCCAAAGCTCTCCTTAACTCAGCAATGTATTTTGTTGCATTATCCAGTTCTGCCACATAAAGCACTGCTTATAAATGTACTCTAACTACTAATCAAAGTATCTAACAATCTTTTTCCATTCTGTCTACAATCTTTCCACTCTTTAGAATAAATAAGAGCGTTTTCATCCCATAAATTCGAATCTTCCGACATCTCATCTAACATATTGTTTATTACTTCCATAATATGAAACTGTTCTTGATTTATCCACTGATTCTCCTTTAGTATTTCTGCATAAGCAAACCCAATATCAGAAAAATCTGTTGCCAATTCATCAGCCACAACAGTCCCATGAAGTTTTTTTATTTGCTCTTGTGGAGGCATAGAAAATTCTTCTAATATCTCGATGAATCTATCATATATTTGCATTATTTCATTAATATCCATCTAATTACCGACCTCCAATCCATTAATAAAAAATCTTCGTATACCATTTTGCCCAGATGAAACCTTAAAATAAGGCATTTCTCCATGATGACCTCCACCTGGATGGTATTGTATGTATAAGGAACTTCCATTTGGTGTATGCATACTTAATCCACCACCTTGTTCATATTGAATACCTTTTAGACTTCCTTTTCCTAATGGTTCAACAGACCATCCAGATTTTTGAGCTAAGTCAGCAACTTGTTCTGGTGAAAAATCAGTAATTCTACTTGGCATATCAATTATATCATCGATAGATGCACTATCCCATGTTACATTATTAGTGCCATACTTTTCATTAAAATATCTATGCCAATCATCTCCTGACATTGGTGTTTCAGAGTAACTTCCACCAACCGTCACCGCACAAGGATTATCCGCATTGTGTACTAACACTCCATGTGTTCCCACATAGTAGTCATGCCAGTCTGCAACCTTGAAATTAAAGACCTTTACAGGATGCTTCAGGCTTTCCGGCTCCAGCTTATCGACTTTCCGGATCTCGCCATTTAACAGCCGTACCCTGTCGCCGGCTTTTAATTCATCCGCGCGTTTGAAGCCGACACCTTCCACATAAAACGGATGATTCGGGGTCGTATGGATCGTCTCTCCGTTTACCGTCACATGGAGAAGCTCCGTTACATTATGGACAAAAGTTTTTAATACTCTCTTTAGCACTTTTTCTCCGGTTTCCGTGTCATAAGCGTAAACTTCGTCGCCTGCCTTGATGTCTTCGATATTTTTTGTGCCGTCCGCCGTCTGGATCTGGGTTCCGGCAATAAAGCATCCGCCCACAAGTCCGGTTTCCGGATTCTCAACCGGTGCGTTCTCTTTCAATCCCGTCGCTGCGGTTTTTTCTGCGGCCGCGGCTGTTTCCAGCGCCTGTGCATACTGCATTCCGCCCCATACCGTAAGGGCCAGATCCGCGCTTTTATATACCAGATCCAGCTTCGTATCCGCACTGATACTTCCGGTCGTCCTTGCCTCTTCCGCCGCATAATACAACGCATTCCCGAAGGCATACCCGCTTGTTGCCACGGCTCCTATGGTGGCTGCCAGTCCCGTGATGGCTGCAAAGCCGGCAATCGGTACTCCTGCCATTACGAGCAGTCCTGCAGTCAGCGCAATATTACCGAGCGCTCCCACGGCACAGCTGATCGCTCCGAAGAAGTCTCCCTTCTTCCAGGCTTCCTTCGCATCTCCCATCAGAAGTACCGCACCAAGTCCCGGCACCATACGGCTTAGGATGGCTTTCAGCTTTCCGCCTTTCCTGTCGCCTCTGCCTCCGTCTATGTCCCCGCCGGCTATCCATTACCATCGTTTTATCCTAAGTCTCTTAATTCTTATACTAATTTACAAATAATAATAATTGTTCCAAATATTCTTCTCGAAGTGAATTTATATTATTTTTTATTACTTTTTCTTTTATAAGAGTTGTAAAAAAAACTTTCCAGTCACTATGTTCATTCCAAAAATTTTCATCAATTTTAGTAATGTCATATAAAGTTCTCCACTCTCTTATAGCAGTTCCTGCTAACATAGGATAATTATTCAACACATTTGCAAATACGGGAATAGCATAATCTAAAAGTATACCTTCTCTTAGACAAAGCATCCATTCGTGATAACTATACTCTTTTAATGGCGAAAATAATATGTGTTGTGCTTCCAAACATCTCATTTCCATAAGATAATCGATCTTATTTTGTGATAGTAATTCTTTTCCCCACTTTGAATAGTTTTCCTGTTGAACTGCTGTAACTGTTATCACAAATTTTTCGATTGTCCCATATTTTCGAAAAATCAGCCAGTTTTCAATCAGTCTATCAGCTAATTCTTTTCTTTTATCCATTTTTTCTGAAACCTCCCAAACGAAAGAACTATATGAGCTGTATGACCATCCCAAAAAAATATCTTTCGGTATACTCATCAATTCTTTTATTCTTTCAGAATTTAAGTCTATGTAATTAATCACTTCCACATTATTGCTAATCCCATATTTTTTATAAAGCATTTTATATAATTCTTCTTCTATTTCTGCAGAATCATATACTATATCTCTAATATTTCCCCCTCTCCCTGTAATGATAACAATATCTTCTTTTCTCGATAATAACAATTGTTCAATATCAGCCAAGGAAAGGATATCGTTTGATGCTATTACATATCGACCATTTGCATTTTGAACTAATAAAAATTTATCATTTTTTTTCAACTGTTCTTTCATTGCTTAAATATCTCCCATATTTTTGGACACATTTCACTATAACACCAACCCAGTATTGTACTATCTTTAGTATTAATTAAATTTTGTAATTGACTATCATTTAGTTCTGCATAATTGATTATTTTCATATTTGACATACTCCCAAATCTTTCCAAGTCCTTTGCATAAAAGCCAGGCTCAAGCCTTCCCATTCCATATGGAGTCCCATGTGTTCCTGTAACCAAGTTGATATTCCCTTCAGTTGTTGATATAACTTCTGCTATATCCGATTGTCCAATTTCTTCTGTGGAAACAAATACATTCCCACCATTAGCATTCTTCATAGAATAAAATTTCCCGCATTCTTGACTAACCGGAATATTATAGGTTTCTGAAATCGCTCCGCCTCTTTCGCTCTCAACCGGTGCACTCTCTTTCACTCCCGTCGCTGCAGTCTTCTCTACTGACGCTGCCGCTTCCAGTGTCTGTGCATACTTAATGCCACAGCCTACTGATAAGAGCATCATTCCGCCTTTTCGCAGCAGATTAAATCCGGTATCCGCACTGATACTTCCGGTCGTCCTTGCCTCTTCCGCCGCATAATACAACGCATTCCCGAAGGCATACCCACTTGTTGCCACGGCTCCTATGGTGGCTGCCAGTCCCGTGATGGCTGCAAAGCCGGCTAACGGTGCTCCTGCCATTGCAAGCAGTCCTGCTGTCAGGGCGATGTTTCCGAGGGCTCCCACCGCACAGCTTATTGCTCCGAAGTAATCTCCTCGCTTCCATGCATCTGCGGCATCTTTCATCAGACACACTGCCCCGACTCCGGGGATCATGCGCTTTAGGATATCCTTCAGCTTTCCACCTTTGCCGTCTCCTCCGCCTTTGCCGTCATCATTTCCGATATCGCCGGTATTCTTCGGTCCTCCCGGTCTGTTCCCTATCGGACTTAAACCAAACGGATCCGTCAGCGTGATGGGATTTCCCTGTACGTAGCTGTACTTGTTCAGGCTCTTTGCGTTCATGATGTCGCCGTCCACCACATCCCGGTTGATGAAACGCTTGATCTGTGGATTGTAGTACCTCGCCCTCATATAGTACAGGTTATTGGTATCCGTCACCACGCCGTACTGTCCGTTGTAGAGGAAGGATACCCCGGTATCCGCAAGTGCATCCGTCAGAGCCTCGAGAATCGTCTGTCCCACGATCGGTGTGATGCAGCTCTCCCCGTCCTCATCCCGGATATCTGTCAGTTCCCCGTAGGCACCATAACGGAAGCGGTATTTTATCCCGCCGTCCTTTTTTGTCAGCTCCGTCGTGGAGCCAAGGTGATTGTAATGATAATAAAGGGTCTCTTCTCCTTTCTTTTCACTGACCAGTCCCAGCCCGTAGGTGTAGGTGCTCTTTTCCTCTTCCTTCGCATAGATGCCTAAAAGGTTCTTCGCATACACCGTCTCCTGCAGCACGAGGCTGTACGCTGATTCTCTGTCTGTGAGGTATACAGTCTTTAAATCTCTCTCCGTCTTCGCAGTGCGCACGTTCTCGGCATCATACTCATACTCTGTCACACTGCCGTCTGCATCGGTGACACTGACCAGACGGTTACGACAGTCATAGGCAAAGTCCGCCATCCGTCCGTTTAGCGGTCCATGCACCATGTTCCCGCGATCATCATAGAGTACCTCCTGTCCGTTATATCCGGTCAGGCGGTTGTTTTTGTCATAGGTCATCTCGGCAGTAGTCAAAAAGGCGGTGTCTGCCTGTCCCTTTCCCTCTGCCTGTACCAGATTTCCGTCGGAATCATAAGTATATTGAAAATCGTGCAGGATGGTGCCGTCTGCAGCCACGTCTGTCTGCCGCTCCAAAAGACCTGCATCATTATAGGCATAGTTCTCCCGGCTTCCGTCCGCGCGCCTTGTCTGGCTGACGTTTCCGTTGGCATCATAGGTATATTCCGTCACATTGCCCTGTGCGTCCGTGACCGTTTTTACACGCCCGCTCTTATAATAAGTGTAGTGTACCACCTCGCCGCCCGGGTAGCCGATGCTTACGCGGTTGCCCATACGGTCATAGCCGTAGGTGATGGTCTTTCCGTTGCAGTCCGTCATGGTCTTCACACGGTTCAATTCATCATAGGTACGGGTAATGGTCTTCGTCAGATGCCCCTTTGTCTAGCTTACCGAAAGGACATTGCCGTTTTTGTCATAGGAATAGCGGATCGTCCCTTCTCTGTCCTTTTTCTCCACGATCCTTCCGGTGTCGTCATATTTTAACTCTGCCGTTTCCTTTCCTTCCTGAACGGATGCTATCAGACCCTCCGCATTATAGGTATATTCCCTGCGGTATCCTGCCGCAGTCTCATACTCTGTTACCAGCCGGTGTTTGTCATCATAATCATATACCGTCTCACTCCATCAGTTTTTGACTAAAGCAAATAACTTATTCCCTGATAATTTTATTATCACACAACAAGTAAAAATCTCTACATTTTATATCGTATTTCACCCATTTATATGTACTTCCACTGTCCGAATATTCAGCACCTTCAACAATAAAATGATAAACTTCATTCTCAACACTAATAAAATGTATTTCTATTTCATCATTAATTGTTGAACCATTATTTATACTATACGTAATTACCTTATCGAATACCAAACATCCTTTCTCTAAATCTTGATCATTGTTATAATTCCATTCATCCATACCTTCTTTAACTCTTGATATTAAATTTATTTGAAATATAAGTTTATCATCAATTATTGTAACGTTCTCACAATATCTATCACCCAAATAGATTGAGTTAGATAGTTTTTCTACCGTCATACCAACACACCTCACTTAATAAATTGTCCAATGAGCATCTGAACTATTAAAAGGAACCACGTTGCCTAAAGCATCAATCGAAGAACCTTGTCCTTTTCTACCATATCCAGTGCCCATTAAATGACCATGTCCATGCGGAATTGAATTATTGCCATGCCCTACCGGATTGTATCTATTATAATTTGAACCATTTGGATATAACGTATGTGTATCTACACCATTTTTTCCTGCCGGAACAGTAGATCCCCCCTTAGGTTCTATAAAAACATTTCCCCTGTCATCGCCAATAAACCTTCCAACTTCAAATCCAGTACGAGAATCTATAGTTTTATTATTTTCTCCTAATTCAGCCTTTGCTAATTTTTGTTCTGCAATTTCTCTTCTAGATGATGTTTTATTTGTTACCGCACAAGGATTATCCGCATTATGTACCAACACTCCATGTGTTCCCACATAGTAGTCATGCCAGTCTGCGACACGGAAGTTGAAAAC
>SVFN01000058.1 GCA_015056815.1 Lachnospiraceae bacterium
GCATATATGCCAAAGGCAATTTCATTTTTTACATTAAACATATGGCAGATGCGCATCTGCTTAAATGTAACCCCATCAAACGAATTTTCTATGCAGAAATCATCCTCACGTCTGCTGAATCGGAACCACACAGATTTTATTTTTGCATCAATATCAGTTGAAGACCAGTCAGAATAACCATTGTTGGTCACTACGCTGCCAAGTCTCTGGATTTCCTCATTTTCATATTCCATGGAAGCCTTGATCCAATTATCACTGTCAAGATACATGATAATCCCACTCTGGTCATAGCGAACCTTGGTATCAAAGTCTGTCCTCACTACAAATGAAAAGAACTGTTCCTCTGACTTCATCTGCAAAATAGGTGCATTATCATTCCTAAAATGATAATATGTTCTCTGCCAAAGATCAGTAAAAGGCTCAGTTGTGATTGTTACTTTATCCTCAGTAATATTGCATACGTTCGGTTTTCTTATCCATTCCATTGTTCTTGCGTCAATTTTCATTTCTTCTGTTCTCCCTTACATATACTATGAAACCACTGATAATAATCTATCTCATTATTTTTTATATTTATTGAGATTGAATCCCTCTCTTTTTGCCATCTGTAACAACTGTTCATTTGATGCATCTTCTGCATCACACACATCAAGGAATCCTAAGCCACCTGAATATGCCGCACTCTAAGCACCATATTCATTCACTAAATCCCTGCGTAGTCTGTTATAATCATAATCACCATCATCTGTACTCTTACTATTAAAGAATAATCCCATATGATCACCATGCCCTTTCCAGCTGATTCTCAGAATATGAATCAACACTTCCGCTACTCAGCGAAACCATATATAAATCGCCATTGATATCAATAACTGTACCTTCCTGACCACGATACTTAACTCTCACATGATCGCCAACTCTGAATTTACAAATAGGATGACCTGCGGTATCATTGATTCCCTGACGAATACCTTCACCTATGCCAAAAGCCAACCCCATCTTGCTAAAAAATCCACCCGGTTTTTTCTCCGGCATCGGTTTTGGGTCTTCAAATGTCAGATCATTTACATAATTAACAAAGTTCGTTATGCCTTCAGTCAGCCCCGGCTCACGCTCTGGTAATGCCATTCCTTTAAGCTGATATATTTTATTAATCACTTCGTCATCATACAGCCCTTCCATATCCTCTAAATCTTCTTTAGAAAATGAGTTGTATAATTGTGTCAAAAGCTGTATCTGTAAATCACTATCTATACATCCATCAATGTCCTGGAGATTATCCCATGTGAAAACAAGTTTCTGACCAATCGCTTTTCTTGCAATTCTGTTGCAGATATCCTTATGGTCAGGAAATAAGTTGCAAATTATTTCTGTAACTTCATCTGCGTTACCAAGTAAATCTACTGATGATAATTTCTTTATTGCTGTGCTTTCAGCCCAGTCATAATAATTTTCGTAGTATTCTTCCCAAGTCATAAGTAATCACCCATAGTTCTTATGTTTCTGATTTGTAGTTAACCCAACCGTATTGTTTTCCCAATTCTTCAAGTCTCTTATCTAAATAATCCTTAGCTTCTGGAGTCAAAGCCAACATAGCCTGCTGCCCATGGGCTTTGGCTACTTTTTCTTTCGGATATTTTTCTGGGTTATCTCTAGTATGAAGATAAGTTTTGTATCCCAAAGCATCTATCATTTCCCTAAGTGGAATACCACAGTTTACGGGTGCATTAATAACTTTTGCTTCCGAAATTACGCAATAAATAGGATATTCTGTAAGCCATTTAAATTGAGTTATCCAATCCTTCTTCCTAGCATCATTATTGCTGTTATATTTTCTGAAAAATCCCTTACCTACAATAAGCGGACTTTCCTTACCGTTTTTGTCATATGAATGTACACAGAAAAAAGTCTCGTCTCCATCTTCAACACTTTTTGCACTGTTTTTCCTTGCCTCAGAAAAATTTGATATATATACTGACTTTCCGCCATCTATGAATAAATGCATATCCATTGGTTTATTTCCATCAGCTCTTTTCTTTGCTGATGCCGAAAACTTAAGGATTATATTCTGCGGGGTCTTATATGAAATATCATCTCTACTTCCACCAAGTGCAATAAATACAACATCATCCTTTCGCTCATCAATATGATTCTTTATCTCTGCAATAGCATCGCCAGTATTTTCCTTCACCGATTTTGCTTTTCTATCCAATGCGGCTCCACGCATAAATACTGTGTAATTGGTATCTCCAAGCTGCTTTTTCTTTTCTTTCTGCTTAGTGTATCGGTCTTTCATATCATCCAGCATTTCCTGCGTGATCCTGCCATCCGGATCTATCTCAATTTTACTTCGTATCTCTTCAAAATAATCTTCCAATTCTTTTAGAACATGTTCTTCATTATTGAGATGTAGTGATAATTCAACATTTCTAAGCAAGCCACCATTTGTAAAATTCGCACTTCCAACAATTGCATCAGATTTCCCAAACAAGTAAAGCTTCGTATGTAATGCTATCAGTGCATACACCTTAACACCGGAATCAACCATCATTTGAATTCCCTCTATGCTATTTGAACCATCCACGAAGTCCTGCAAATAAAATCTTGTAACAAAAGAACAATCAACACCCTTACGTGCTGCATCACAAAACAATACCGCTGTGTCTTTAGACAAAAAAGGACTGATAATCCTAATACTGTCGTTTGTTTTAGTAAAAAGCGATTTTATAAGCTTGCTATGTTCCTCGGTTACAATTTCTATCATCGCACTTCCTCCAGATATCTAACTTCCTTACCATGGTTCTTGGCATATTCAATCTCTGATCTGGTACTATCTCCGATATATCCGCCAACATTGATAACATAAATGCTATCAGCCATGTCTATCTTTCGTTTATGCATATCATCAAGCATTTCTTTAGTCTTCGTGAGAGTACCTTCGTCCATGTTTTCCCAAACTTCTTGATCTCCTGAATGACCAAAGAGACCTACACTGATAACAATATTGCCTTGCTGCATTTATACAAACACTTCAGAAGCTGTACAAAGATGCAGTGGCTTTTCCGCTTTAACTTCCGATATAACTTACCATCAACCCGGCGAAGCTTAAATTTGAATAATTTACTACCTATACTTTTTTCGAACATACAGAATCGAGATTACCAAAACAATAGGAAAACCGATTCCTGCTAAAACCCCTGCCTGCAGATTATTTGCTGCTTTCTGAGATACATTACCAATGATCGCAGGCCCTACAGCTCCACCTAAATCTCCTGCCAAAGCAAGAAGAGCAAACATTGCTGTACCACCCGTAGGAAGTATCTGAGATGAAATACTGATGGAGCCGGGCCACATAATGCCTACAGAAAATCCGCACAAAGCACAACCTATTAATCCTGCCAGCGGAGCTCCTGCCAATCCTGCAATCAGGTAACAAACCAGACACATTACTCCTGAAGCCATCATGAATATAGTCAAATCAACTTTTTCACCAAATTTCCCATAAAGCAATCTGCCAATACCCATACATACTGCAAAACCACAAGGGCCAGCCAAATCTCCGACTGTTTTGGAGACATGCAATGCTGATTCAGCAAAAGCCGATGCCCACTGACCCATCGCTATTTCTGATGAACCGGCACAAACCATCAAAACAATAAAAATCCAAAACGCTTTTGTTTTGAAAAGTTCAAGCATTGTCATACTTTTGCCATCTTCAACCAATGGTTCGATCGGACAGGTTGCAAAATTGTAAATATTATAAAATGGTATGACTGACCATATCAGTGCCATTATCCGCCAGTGCTCTATGCCAAAGACAGTAAAGAAAACCGTAGAGCAAAGTACAACACCAACCCATCCCCAACAGTAAAAGGAGTGCAAAAGACTCATCATAGAATCCTTGTTCTCAAAAGGACATGCCTCAATGATCGGACTGCCCAGAACCTCAGTCAAACCACTCCCTATAGCATAAATAATGACACATGCAAGGATTCCATAAAATGGTACAGGTAATAAATCAGGTAGGAATGCCAATCCCGCCAGTCCTAATCCGGAGGTTATTTCTGCCGCAATAATACATGCTCTGTATCCCAATTTATCTACTATTCCAGCGCACAAGAAATCAACTATCAGCTGAGTAACGAAAAAACATGATGATATAAGCGCAAGCATACCAAAAGATATATCATAAGCATTGTGGAATGTTATAAACAACAGGGGGACAAAATTAGCGCATATAGCCTGTGTTACAAATCCCAGATAGCATGCAAGCTGTGTTTTTTTGTAATTCTTCTTTAATTCCATTATTATTCGCCCTCATCATCCAGCAAACCTCCGGCGCTGATGATATGCTCGCTCAGTTTTTTCATTCCTTCCAAATGACGAGGGCGTACTTCCATACGCTTATCCAGTTTTCCTTCGCCATCATATGCTCTGATCAGAAATTGCATGATACCGTCTCCCTTCTGTTATTTATTCACCTTCATGATAAAGTCCAGCCATTATCGGCATGATAGATCATCTGATGTGTCATGCCACCGTCTATGCAGATATTTTCCCCGTTTATGAATCCTGCTTTGTCAGAACACAGATATAAAACCGCATTAGCTATATCCAAAGGATTCCCGACCCTTCCGGATGGCTGCTGGTATGCGTCCGGTCCTGCATAGACCGTATAATCCGTATCGATCCATCCCGGTGAGACAGAATTAACCCTCACCTTCCCGGAAAGACTCATCATGAGCGCATGGGTAAGGGCTGATATCCCGCCTTTGGCTGCAGTATAACTCTCAGTCTGTGCCTGGCTCATCCGGTCCCTGGAGGATGAAATATTCACAATAGATCCTCCATCAGTAAAGTGCGGCATAAACAGCTTCGTAAGATAAAACGGCGCGGCCACACCCACTGCAAGAGCGTACTGAAACTCTTCGTAACTGCAATCATTGATTCCCTTCATCAACGGAAGTGCGTTGTTGATCAGATAATCAATATGCCCATACTTCTCTATGACATGCTCTGCAAAAGCCTCCAAAGTCTTCTTGTCAGAGATGTCTCCGACATAATGATCTCCTTCAACTTTGTCTATTACCTCTACAAGAGCTCCTTCTTTCCTGAACTCTTCTGTGATGCATTTACCTATTCCATTTGCCCCGCCGGTTACTACTACAACCTTATCCTTAAATTCGAACATAGCATCATCCTTCCTTAACTCTCTGCCAGTGTCTTCCCCATCTCAAAGGCCTTTTTCCTCTCATGCGGAAAGACTGTCTCACGACGTTTCTTTTTTTGCTCCGGATCAAATATTGACCATTCCCAGTCAAGCTTACTGTAATCATTTATCTGCAGCGTCTCACCGCTTACCAGCACTTCGCAGGGACCTACAAAAGAATTAAAGGTCTGCTGATAGCTGCTTACCAGTTCTGAATACATCGTATCCGGAGCATTGCTCGTCATGATAAAGAGAACCGGTATATCACGCTCTTTACAGCAGGGATTCTCACGGTTATATGTAAGATTCTGAAATATCAGTCTCTCATAAAGTGCCCGGAAGGATGCCGTAACATTTGAAAGATAATTCGGGGATCCGATGATCAGACCGTCCGATTCTCTGATCGCATCAAGCACCGGAGTGAGCCCGTCCCTGCAGACACAGTGTCCCTTGAACTTTTCTCTCTTACATCCAAAACAAGAGATACAGCCTGTGTATCTCTCTAATTTGAACAGATCAAACCTCTGTACTTCAGCCCCGGCACTTACCGCACCATCGGAAGCTTCCGATAACAGGATATCCGTATTCCATCCCTTGCGGGGGCCTGCGTTAACTACTACAATTTTCTTTCCCATCGTTCTCCCTCCTGTCTCCAATCCTACAGCACTTTCATCGGATGCCACCGAAGGCAATCCCCAGATACAAGCGAATAACGGATCCCGTGTTTCTTGCCACGGATACTGTCGTGAAAACGGCTTTCGCCATGGCAATGTCCGTAGATCACCTGTTCCGCTCCATATTTCTCAGCCATCTTTGTAAAGATGCTTTTATTCTGAAGTACATTTGTCGGCGGATAATGTAGAAACATGATGAACTTCCTGTATCCGTCTGAAACAGCACTCTCAAATGATTCTTTCAGGCGTTCTGCCTCTCTGCCAACAAGTTTTTCTGCATGTTCCGCTTCTTTTTCGTCCCAGCCGCATACATGTCCGTATCCATCCAGATAAAACGGACCTTCAAAGGTGTATCCCTTGGTCCCTACCAAAGCATAATCCTCGTATGCGTAATAATTGTTCTGCAAAAACTCTAATTTTCCTGCATAAAGCTCATTTAAGCGTGCGGTTTTCTTTACATCCCAGAACATATCATGATTTCCCCGAAGTAATATCTTCCTTCCGGGGAGATTACAGATATATTCCAGATCTTTTTCTGCTTCAGCAAGATTTCTCCCCCAGCTGTGGTCTCCAACAAGTACCAGGGTATCCTCCGGCCGGATCAGCTTTTCACAGTTTATGCGGAACATCTCCTCGTGGTTTTGCCAAACCTTGCCTTCAATCTGATTTTTAGCTTTTAATTCGGAGCCATAATGCAAATGCAGATCTCCGATCGTATAAAGACTCATTAAAAACTACACCATCCTATTCCTATTAATGATGCTCTTATTTCGTCTTCCTGGCGGTCTTCGCGGTTTTCTTCTCAGCCTTTGCAGCGGCCTTTTCAGCTTTCTTCGCGCTGCCTATCAGCTTCTTAAGGATATCCACTTTTCCAAGATCACCCTCAGCCGAAATCTTATGCGTAAGATATGCATGCACCATGTGAAGCCTCACACGACTAAAGTCGCGTGCTTCCAAATAAGAAACACAAGAGAATGATAGCATTGCTGTTGTTCTCT
>SVFN01000021.1 GCA_015056815.1 Lachnospiraceae bacterium
CACCGTGCATGTTATATTCGCCCAGCGTATGATATTCTTCAGGGTATTGCACTGATGAATTGCACTCAGGGTCGACTAGATGGACTGCACCACCGCACATTCACTGATGGATGTCGAAACATATCCGCTCGGCTCCGCATACTTCACCGGATCCGCATTCGCATACAGGTACTTGTGCAGGCTCACCGGGTCTGCAAGGCTTCCCGGGTAGCTGTCCATGCTGATAAAGGTTCCCGTAGAGGGATCCATGTATCTGGCTCTCAAATAATAGAGTCCTGTGTTTGCATTGTACTGTTCCCCTGTGTAGAGGAAGTCGTTCTTGGTATCACCTTCTTTTTCCAGTAAGTTTCCGTAAGCATCATAGCGGTAGCGGTCTGTGACCGTTCCGGTCCCGTCTGCAAGCATGCGCACATCGCCGTGTCCGTCATACAGATAATAGCATACTCCGCCGTCCCTTTCCATGGAAAGAAGCTCATCACCTCTGGTGTAGTATGCGGTCTCGTTTCCATCTTTATCGGTCTCTGCCGTCACCAGTGTCAGTCCTGCAGCGGTATCATTGACATAAAAGGTGGTACTGCTTTCATTTACGGTCTTTGACAGGCGGTTTCCGGCATAATCATAGGTGTAGGATTCCACCGTCACGCTGTTGCCCTTCTGAATCGTGGCACGCGTCAGCCTGCTTTCTTTGTCATAGCGGTAGTCTATGCTGCGGTCTCCGGTGAGTTTCACGAGGTTTCCGTTGTCGTCATAGGTATATGTCCTTGCACCGTCCGGGGTCTCTTCTTTTATGAGCTGGTTTAAGGCATTGTAAGTGTAAGCGGTCGTACCTTCTGACAGCTCCACTTCTTCCTGTTCCAAGTCCGCAAAGGTTTCAAGTTCTCCTTTGACGGTTATCTTTTTTCCGGTACGGTTGCTGACCGCATCGTATTCGTACTCATAGGTAAGTTTGTCGCCGTTCTTCTGAATGGTTTCTCCTGTCAGGCGGTTTAACTTATCATATTCGTATCTGATCTCTGTCTCCGTGCTGTTTCCGGTCTTTGGATCCGTTTCCGTCTCCGTGACGGATGTTCTCTCGCCTGCCTTTCCGACACCATAGCTGTACTTTGCAAGGAGCACTCCGTTTGCATCCGTGATGCACTCCTCTTTTAAGCGCTGGCAGGGATCGTAAGCGTAGGTAACGATGGTTCCGTTCGGATAACGCACTGCGCTTCGGTTGCCGAGCGCATCATACTCATAGAGGGTTGCCTTCCCATTCCGGTCGATGACTCTTGTCACACGGTCAAGTGTGTCGTATTCATAAGCAGTCTTTCCGAAGCCGTTGTCAAAGCTCTGAAGCCTGCCGGCTTTATCATAGGTGTAGGTCAGGGTGTTGCCGTTTGCATCCGTCTGTTTTACAAGGCGGTCATACTCATCATACTGACAGGTGGCCGTTCCGGACTTGTCCGTTACCTGTACAAGCATCCCTTTTTCATCGTAAGAGTATTCTGTCTCCGCTTTCTCCTGCGTGCCTTTTCCCACGGTCTTTTTCACTAGCCGGTCCATGCCGTCATACTCATAGGCCGTTACATTCCCGGCATAGTCTTTGTAACGTGTCACGTTCCCGGTTTCATCATACGCATACTCCATGCCCTTTCCGAGGGCATTTGTGATCTTTTCTGCCCTGCCCAGTTCATCATAGGCATAGCGGGTTACATGGCCGCCTGCATCCGTCACGCTGCCCACTTCGTCATAGACAGACCTCGCATTCAGTTCGATTAAAGATAACCATACCGTTGTAAAAAATTTACATTCTCTCAATTCATTTGATAAAAGCTACAGATTAAAATATTGTTAAATCCCGATTGCAAAACCCTTCTACAAAATCCATCAAATCTAGTAAAAAATCTTCTACTTTCTCCTCGTTTTCATATCTCATTTTTTCCAATTTTTTAAGCATATCTTCTTTTTTCATTCCTTCGTTTTTGCATTTAATCAAATACTCCCTCGGTATCAATGCATTACCGTCGCTTTCTTTTATTTTGTCCAATAAATTTTTTTCAAATCCATCTTCTACTATCATCACAATTTTCTCCACATATTCTTTGTTTTTGCCAAAGCATTTTGATAATCTTCAAACGACATAGTGAATGCCGGTTGAATAGTCCCATGATTAGGACTATCTTGTATATCTATTAAATCTGCTCCCAAATCATCTAATTCAATTTCCCTGTCCCGCCAAACACTGCTGGTTTTCGATGAACGGGTAACAATTCTGCATTAGGAGAAGTTGACATTCCACCGTCTCCTCTGTGAACCATTCCATTTGAATCAACAGAAATATCTACTTGTGGTCTTACCCCTAATGAACGGGCAGTATTACCCGTTTTAGGCATCCCATCCTCCTCTGTCATTCCTCTAAAAACAGATTGTGTATTATTACTATCTTTATTTGCAACCTCACACATATTATGCACCAGCACTTCCCTATCAGATACATAATACGTATGCCAGTCCTCAATCTCCATATTGTAGACCTTGACTGCTTCGTCCAGATGCTCTGTCTCGGTCTTTTCTACGGTCTCAATCCTGCCGTCCTGTGTATGGAGATGGTCTCCCGGCTCTAGCTCTGCCGCTACGCACCACCCTTTTTCTTCCACATAGAAGGGATGGTTTTCGGTCGTGCTGATCTTTGTGCCGTCTTCGGTCGTGACATGGACAAGTAAAGTGGTCTTTGTCACGGATACGGAAAGCACCTGCTTTAGCGCTTTTTCTCCGGTTTCCGTGTTCTCCGACCAGACATAATCTCCTGCTTCGATCTTCTCGATCGGACGCAGTCCGTCTTGTGTTGCAACAAGGGTATCTCCGGTAAAGCACTGGCTGGTCAGTCCGAACAACATACAGATTAACTGAGTGAACCGCAGTATGATCATTCCTTCATTTTTCTCTTTGATCGCTTCCTGGATCTGGTCTACCTGACTGGTCAGTCCAAAGATCGCCATCATCGGCTTCAGGATGATCCCAAGCGGTGTCTTGCACATGCCGTCGACCATAAATCCTACCACGACACCTTTCAGAAGTGCCCCGATGACATCTATGATTGTCCCGCCTCCGAGAATTACATTTCTTATCTCAATCGCTGTGTCAACTACCGTACACGTTACATCTATCCACTAGATAACCTTGCGCAGGGCATGGGCATGCTGGATGCCATTCAGCGTGGACTGGATGCTTGTCACAGCCGCACTTTCACTGATGGATGTCGCTACGAATCCGCTCGGATCCTCATACTTCACCGGATCCGCATTCGCATAGAGATACTTATGCAGGCTCACCAGATCAGAAAGGCTTCCCGGGTAGCTGTCCATACTGATAAAGGTTCCCGTCGAGGGATCCATGTATCTGGCCCTTAAGTAGTAGAGTCCTGTGTTTTCATTGTACTGTTCCCCTGTGTAGAGGAAGTCGTTCTTGGTATCACCTTCTTTTTCCAGTAAGTTCCCGTAAGCGTCATAGCGGCAGTGGTCGGTGGTCTTTCCGGTTTCGTCTGTGAGCATCCGCACGTCGCCGTGTCCGTCATACTGATAATACCATACTCTGCCGTCCCGTTCCATGCTGAGAAGCTCGTCGCCCCTGGTGTAGTATGCTGTCTCTTTTCCGTCCCTGTCCGTCTCCGCCGTTACCTGTGTCAGATCTGCGGCTGTATCGTTGACGTAAAGGGTAAATGATGAATTCCATCACCCTATCCTGACATTTTGTAGAGAAAATCTTGTGAAAAACAAAGGAATAAGAGGAAATGCCCTAGAACCTTTAGCACTTCCTCTTATTTTAAAGCTGTTATTTTACAACCTCTTTGTTACAAACTATCTTTTCAATTTAAACTTTCTTTTCATGCATATTTCATATTCTTCCAATGCATTTTTAAAATCAAAGTGCACGGAATCTGATTCAATATGATTACCATATTTTTCCCAAAATTTTAGAGCTGCAATATACACTGTTTCTATTAACTCTGCAGGATTTATTTTCTTTATGCAGCATCTATCATCAGACACTATAAATAAATTATTAACATACTGTATTTTAATCCAATATGACGAATCAACACCATTAATAATAATGGTCTTTTCTTTTTTTTCAATCATACTTCTAATCTGGTTTAATAATTGTGATATTGTAATAAATATCATCATAGACTGATCTGGTATTCGATTAAGAGAAGTACATTGTAACTCGTTCTTGTTAATTGAAATATTTCCTAATTCAAAACCTGTAATTTCGTTCAAATCCACTTCATCTATTGAAAAAATAATATCCATTTAATTACCCCCTCGAACAGGAAATATTGTAATTACACGATTATTGTCCATCGCGTCAACAACTAACCTTACAAGATCTTTCACATCATTTACTTTAATTTTCATTTGAAATATTTGTATCCTATCGCTTGGATTTGTAATCCTATTTCCTTTTGAAATGACTTTTATCATTGCTTCCTCAATTTGTTGTCTCGTAGTTCCTGTTGCAAACAAATCACCCGCACCTTTCGGATGATTTCCAGTTATATGGCGTGCATCTATATGAATCCATCCTTCTTTCAAATTACCATTTTCCAAATGTGGCATATCTCTATTAACATTACAATTATTATGCACCAGCACTTCTCGATCCGACACATAATACGTATGCCAGTCCTCAATCTCCATATTGTAGACTTTGACCGCTTCTTTTAACTGCTCTGTCTCCGTCTTTAATACGATCTCGGTTCTTCCATCCTGCATATGGAGATAGTCTCCTGCTTCCAGATCTGCTGCAGCGCACCAGCCCTTTTCTTCCACGTAGAACGGATGATTTTCGGTAGTGTTGATCTCTGTGCCATTTTTTGTTGTGATATGCACAAGGACTGTGGTTTCTGTCACGGATACGGAAAGAACCTGCTTTAATGCTTTCTCTCCGGTTTCCGTATTTTCTGACCAGACATAGTCTCCCGCTTTGATCTCTTCAATCGGGCTCAGTCCTGTTTCTGTTGCAACGAGTGTGTCTCCGGTAAAGCACTGGCTGGTCAGCCCGAACAGCATACAGATCAGCTGGGTGAACCGCAGGGCGATCATTCCCACATTTTTCTCTTTGATCGCTTCCTGGATCTGGTCTACCTGACTTGTCAGTCCAAAGATCGCCATCATCGGCTTCAGGATGATCCCAAGCGGTGTCTTGCACATGCCGTCAACCATGAAGCCTACTACGACTCCTTTGAGCAGGAATCCGATGACATCCAAGACCGTTCCGCCGCCTAGGATCACATTCCGAATCTCTAGCGCCGTATCGATCACCGTACAGGTGATGTTAGCCCATTTGATCACGTTCCTCAGGGTATTGCACTGGTGGATGGCTGACAGCGCGGACTGTATACTGGTCACGACCGTGCACTCACTTAAGGAGGTTGCGAAATATCCGCTGGGATCTTCATACTTCACCGAATCCCCATTCGCATGCAGATGAAGTTATTTGATTTTCAATGTCCAAGGGCACGGTATTTATCGTGACCTTATTTCAATCCGGATGTGCCCAGACTGAAATAAGACTGCAACATTATGCAGATATACCTGAAACAACCTGCGGTCTTGCTATATACTGCAGACTGTACCGGATTTTTTCGCCGAAAATAATCCGCGATAATCACCCGGCACAGTTTGCGGTTTTGCACTAAAGTATTAACAATCATAAATCAATATTATGATTGTTACAGAACTCCACCATATCGGTTTCAAATGATTTATAATCAAATTTACCTTTACCTTTTATTACTTTAACAGATTTTAAAACATTAGTAACAATAAGTATTTTTTTATCTTCTATATTTCCATTTACATACGAATCATAATCAACAAATAACTGAACATCTGCAAATCCATATGTTGGTGAACATAGTTTTTTTTCCTTATACTTCCCTTGATTTATAAGCTCTTGAGGTGCAATGATTGGCACAATTCCAACTACATTGATCAATTCACTGTATTTTTTTTCTTTAAAAAACATATGTATATTTTGGCATAATTGATATATCTCATTATCTATACCATATACATCCTTATAATATCTTGGTGAATTTATATTTATCTCCATTTTTACCATCCTTTCGAATTTAGAGGTGGATATTCATCATACTTACCAAAGTAATATTCATTCATATCATGTTGCCATAAGTGAATATCTATTTTAGTTCCTTCTTCCATTATTATCATCTTAGCATTACTCTCGTTCAAGAATTTTTTTGAATATCTTGAATCTGGATAAAGAGTCTCTCCAAATTTTAGTATTTCATTTGTATCTTGATCAACTAACGCATATCCGTAATTTGTCCTTGAGTCCGATAATGAATTGCCATGCGTTCCAGTTGATGTCTTTTCTGAAGTTTCTATCCCCATTTCTGCATTGGAAGCAAACTGTCCATTCGGTCTATGCCAACGACCATTAGAATCCTGATAATAGCCACTTCCACTTATCCTGAAATTTACGTCATCAATCAGCTTACCAGTTCCTTCATATGCAATAATTCCTAATATTCCCCGGAATATTGCCTGTGATACGTTTCCTTCCTTGGCAGATATGTATACACTAACTCCACTGCTAACCAGAATAATTCCGCGGAATACTTCCAATGCAGCCATACAGATCGGGGCAATCACTGCATAACAGGCAAGTGCTGATATGACACACCCACAAAGTGCACCTACTCCGAATCCTGCAAATGCATCTTTTACGACTTGTGAAAAGTCATTTCCTCCCAAGATGGAATCAATTGCTCCGCAAGTTGCCCCTATTACGGCTCCTGCTATTACGTTTCCAACTATATATCGCCATGAAGCAGATAATATCCCGTTAATTGTCATTCCGGCAGACAACTGTGGAAATGACATATATCCGCTCGGATCACTATATTTCACCGGATCCGCATTCGCATACAGGTACTTGTGCAGGCTCACCGGGTCTGCAAGGCTTCCCGGGTAGCTGTCCATGCTGATAAAGGTTCCCGTAGAGGGATCCATGTATCTGGCTCTCAAATAATAGAGTCCTGTGTTTGCATTGTACTGTTCCCCTGTGTAGAGGAAGTCGTTCTTGGTATCACCTTCTTTTTCCAGTAAGTTTCCGTAAGCATCATAGCGGTAGCGGTCTGTGACCGTTCCTGCCTCGTCCACAAGCATCCGCACATCGCCATGTCCGTCATACAGATAATAGCATACTCCGCCGTCTCTTTCCATAGAAAGAAGCTCATCACCTCTGGTGTAGTATGCGGTCTCGTTTCCATCCTTATCGGTCTCTGCCACAACCTGTGTCAGACCTGCAGCGGTATCATTAACATAAAGGGTGGTATTACTTTCATTTACAGTCTTTGACAGGCGGTTCCCGGCATGATCATAGGTGTAGGATTCCACCGTCACGCTGTTGCCCTTCCGGATCGTGGCACGCGTCAGCCTGTTTTCTTTGTCGTAGCGGTAGTCTATGCTCCGCTCTCCGGTAAGTTTTACGAGGTTTCCGTTGTCGTCATAGGTATATGTCCTTGCACCGTCCGGGGTCTCCTCTTTTATGAGCTGGTTTAGGGCATTGTAAGTGTAAGCGGTCGTACCTTCTGACAGCTCCACTTCTTCCTGTTCCAAGTCCGCAAAGGTTTCAAGTTCTCCTTTGACGGTTATCTTTTTTCCGGTACGGTTGCTGACCGCATCGTATTCGTACTCATAGGTAAGTTTGTCGCCGTTCTTCTGAATGGTTTCTCCTGTCAGGCGGTTTAACTTATCATATTCGTATCTGATCTCTGTCTCCGTGCTGTTTCCGGTCTTTGGATCCGTTTCCGTCTCCGTGACGGATGTTCTCTCGCCTGCCTTTCCGACACCATAGCTGTACTTTGCAAGGAGCACTCCGTTTGCATCCGTGATGCACTCCTCTTTTAAGCGCTGGCAGGGATCGTAAGCGTAGGTAACGATGGTTCCGTTCGGATAACGCACTGCGCTTCGGTTGCCGAGCGCATCATACTCATAGAGGGTTGCCTTCCCATTCCGGTCGATGACTCTTGTCACACGGTCAAGTGTGTCGTATTCATAAGCAGTCTTTCCGAAGCCGTTGTCAAAGCTCTGAAGCCTGCCGGCTTTATCATAGGTGTAGGTCAGGGTGTTGCCGTTTGCATCCGTCTGTTTTACAAGGCGGTCATAATCGTCATACTGATAGGTGGCTGTGCCGGACTTATCCGTTACCTGTACAAGCATCCCTGTTTCATCAAAGGAATACTCTGTTACTGCCTCCTCCTGCGTATCTTTCCCCACCGTCTTTTTCACCAGCCGGTCCATACCATCATACTCGTAGCAGGTCACGTTCCCGGCATAGTCCCTGTACTGTGTCACATTCCCTGTTTCGTCATAGGTGTATTCCATGCTCTTTCCAAGGGCATTGGTGATCTTCTCCGCCCTGCCCAGCTCATCATAGGCATAGCGGGTCACATGGTCATTCGCATCCGTCACGCTCACTAGGTTGCCGTTGGCATCATATGTATAGGAATAGCTGTTTCCGTAAGCATCCGTCACTTTGATTAAGCGGTCTGCCCCGTCGTATTCATATTCCGTTTTATTTCCGTTCTGGTCTTTCTGCCGGATCCTGCGGTTTCTCGCGTCATATTCTGCCGTCACGCTGTTTCCGCAGGCATCCGTGGTCTTTGTGATGTTTCCGTTGGCATCATACTCATAAGAGGTCTCATTGCCCTCTGCGTCGATACGTTTTGTGAGTCTCGAGGTCTCATCGTATTCAAACCCGGTGGTATTTCCAAGTGCATCCGTGATGGAAATGTTACGGTTTCTGCTGTCATAGGCATAGGTGGTCTTCGCGCCGCTTGTATTTACCGTCTCCGTCACGTTTCCGACAGCATCATAGGCATAGGTTTCCTTCGTGCCGTCCGGGTATTTCTTCTGTGTCAGGCGGTCGAGCTTGTCATAGGTCATGCTGACGGTCAGGCCGTTACGGTCTCTTGCGCTTATACTGTTGCCGTTAGCATCGTAGGTAAATTCCTCATACGTCCCATCCGGGTAGGTGGTCCTTGTGAGGTTGCCGAGCGTATCGTATTCGTAGGTGATCCGTCTTTCCTTTGCATCCACCAGGGCGGTCTGGTTGCCGTTTAGGTCATACTCGTATCTGGTCACGTTCCCGGCAGTGTCCGTGCTCTGCGTGATGTTCCCCGCTTCGTCGTAGCTGTAATAGCTGGTAAAGCTTTTTGTCTGTCCGTTTTCCTCTCTGCTAACCGTGGTGCTTATGACATTGCCGTCAGCGTCATAGGCATAAGTAGCGCTTTCTCCCGCACCATTTGTGGTGGATGCGACATTTCCCTTCTCATCATAAGTGATCCTCTGGTACTCTCCGATGGCGTCCGTCAGTCCCGCAAGGTTTCCGTCCGCGGTGTAGCTGTAAGCGGTCTCATTGCCGTTCGCATCCTCCATGGAGGCGATCCGTCCCTTATCATCATACTTCATCGCCAGGACGGTTTTGTCCATCATTTTGATGGAGGAGACCAGGTTTTCCTGGGTGTAGGTACTCTCTGCCTTCGTGCCGTCCGGTGCTGTTACCTGTGTCACGTTGCCGGATCCATCATAGGTATAGGACGTGGTATTGCCAAGGGCATCGGTTGTGGTTAAGAGGTTATTGTTTTCATCATAGGTATTGGTTGTTTTATTGCCATACGGGTCCATGGTCTGAAGGATGTTGCCGTTTTCATCATAGGTGTAGACAGTGGTATTTCCACGCTTGTCCCGGACAGTTTCCGTCCTGCCCTCGATGTCATACGCATACTCTGTCCGGTTCCCCTGTGCATCGATGGTGGCACTAAGCCTTCCGTCCTCATCATACTCGTTTCTCTCGACTGCGATCCCCATAGGGTCTGTGATGGAAAGGAGGTTATGGTCATCATCATAGGCATAGCTTACCGTCCTGCCTGCCCGGTCTGTCACACTGACAAGGTCGTCCCTTTCATCATACGCATAGCAGATCTCCTTCCCGTCCGGATCCGTAAGCTTCGTGATCCTGCCTGCTTCATCCCGTGTGAACACGATGCCGGTCCCGTCCTGTGAACGGTAGCCGTTTTTGTCGACGGTGATCACGTTTCCTGCACCGTCTGTGATCTTATAGACGCCTTTTTTGCGGTTTAAGTAGATCTGCGTTCCTTCCTCCGTTGTCAGCTTATAGTTTAGGTCGTCATACATCTCCTCCTCGTAGAAGAACAGACCGTTCCCGTTTACCTTCGCGCTCGTGTCCCCAAGGATCTCAAGCTTCACCTTCCGGTTCGTAACGCAGCGATATCCAAGCTCCACTTCCGTGATGGGCACCAGTGCCTTTCTCTGCGGGGAGAATGTCAGTTCAAAGCGGTCGGAGGTGCCGTCTCCGTAGGTTATGACTACGTCATGGCTCATGGTCTCCTGCATTTCGTATCCCGTGGCAAGCAGAGATCCGGTACGCACCATTCTGTATCCTTCCGAAAGCACATGGCTCTCCGAAAGCCTCATCCCGCCAAGTCCGATACTCCATCCGATGCCACTGTCTCCACCTGTCTTCTCCCTGCTGTCATAGATACGGTTTACAGTTACCTTCGTCCCTTTGAACTTCGTCTCCATATCTGTGAAACCGATATTCATGGCACCTGCCTTCTGTCCGCCCTCCACGATATATGTATTTTCCATGAATATGCGGTTTCCGCCAAGATCTTCCGCAATCAGGCGGACATGGTATTTCCCGTTTAAAAGCAGAGTGGTGTCAAGCTCCCCAAGCTCCCCGTCCTTTACATCAGCGCTTCCTTCCTTAAGAAGCGTGTATTCCTTCTGCCCGTCCATCCGGTATTCCAGCTTCCAGGAAAGAAGTCCCTCTTCGTCATAAGCTGATCCCATGACCTTTGCCGGTCCTTTCAGGACAGACTCATTCTGCGGTGACGTAAGGGAGACTGTCGGGGGATTTTTGTCTGTACGGTCATAAAAGGTACACTCCGCCTCTGCGGACAGGATCTCTCCCTTTTCATTTACGGCTTCTGCCCTGATCACGGTCTTTCCCGTTCTTAAGGATGTGAAGTCCACCTCTCTGCTTCCTTCACAGAGCAGGATATCCCCGCGGTAAATCCTGATATTTTCTTCCTTTACATCTTTTGGTGATAGTATCCGTATCTGTACTTTCTCACCGATATCTGCCCTGACTGCAGAAAGAAAAACTTCCAACTGTCTTTCCCCGTTCTCTTCCTGACCGGGGCTCTGTGGATTTTCTTCTCCTGTCCCCTGTCCGGGCGTCTGCGGGTCTTCTCCACCCGGTTCCTGACCGGGTGTCTGCGGGTCTTCCCCTCCCGGTTCCTGTCCGGGCGTCTGCGGGTCTTCCCCTCCCGGTTCCTGTCCGGGCGTCTGCGGGTCTTCCCCTCCCGGTTCCTGTCCGGGTGTCTGCGGGTCTTCCCCGTTCTCTTCCGGATCCGGCATCTGTGTGAAGGTCTCTATCTCTTTCTCCACCGTGTACTGCAGAGAGGATGGCAGGTATGTAAGCTCCACTCCTTCCTCCACAGGCCATATCCCGGTATCAAGATCCAGCCATACCGTGTCTCCTCCGGCACTGCCCGCTCCACGATAGTCTGTATAGGGAATGGCCGCACGTACCCAGATATGCTCCATTCTGATACTGACAATCCGCTCTGTCTCGTCATACACTGCCTCAACCGGCGTTCCTTCTGATGCCAGCATATCAGCAGCCTGTTCTGCATCATCCGCTCCCGTAAGGGAGACTGCCTGCTCTGCAGTCAGTTCTATATTTCCCCGTACATACACTGCCTCATGACCAAGCTTATGCAGCATCGTTACCAAAAGAAGTGCCTGATCCGCGTCATTGCCTCCCTCTGAACTGAAGGTTTCCTCTGCTTTCTTGCGGCTTCCATGATAATATTCATAATCTATGTTGTTTTTCAGATAATTATATACTGCCAGTGCGGTGCCCAGTTTTTCTGCAGCCTCTTCCACGTTCTTTCCCACACCGTTATCCATTGTCCCGGCAGCTCCACCGGTATTACTGAGCCGAGAGATCCGGCTTTCCGATTCCCTCTCTGCTAATCTTTCCGTCTCATTTTTCTCCTCTGCCATTTCTGTACCGACAGCCTTCTCCATTCCTAAAGAGTTCTTTTGACTGTCCTGCGGACTCTTCTGACCACAGCCTGTCAGAAGGTTCACGGTCATCGAAAGACACAGCAGCAATGCTGTAAAACGGCTGAACGGTGTTTTATTGTTCCAGGGTATCCTGTTTTTGTGCATCTTATTCCTCCTCCCGGTCTATCATGCAGTTACTCATCTGAAGCCGGATCTGTTTCGCGATGATCGTTCCTGTATATTTAAGCTCTGATACATTGATCGTAACAGTTCCGTTTGGCGCATAAATAAGCCCCTTTCCGGTGAAATTTGTAGCCTGTATTGTAATATCGCCTTCCTTAGAACACAGTACTACCTTTTCATCTTTGCCCGCGCAGGCTTTATTTGCATTGATACTGATCGATTTCTCTGAGATCAGGTTTGCATAAATCCCAAGTTCCGGACACCATGCGCCGGTCGTCTTCTGACACAGGGTAGGCACTGTTATCTGCTCACTGTTATATATAGCAAGTTCTTCCGTCTCGCCACAGTCCATGTCAGCAAGTATCTCGTCTATATATTCCGGGATTTCCAGCTCCTCTGCGCCTTCCTTCTTATCCTTTACATCAAACCAGGCTCCCGCAAGAGACACTTTTCCTGTTGAAGCTGCTGTCCCGTCAAGCTGCAGGGATGTTCCCTGAAAACAGAAGGCTTCTTTTCCATATATATCCCCATTAATCTCTGCCCGGTTACAGTTGAGCGTAACAGAGCCATCCAGCGCAATCAGTGCGCTGCCGATGTGGAAATATCCCTGTGCCGGCTCTTTTTCTTTCCCTGTTACCCGGATCATACTTTCTTTGCTGACATTGCCGGCATTGTCCAATGCATATGCATGGATATATCTCACTTCACTGGGTTCCAGTTCTGGCAACTCAAATATTGCCTGTCCTTTCTCTGCCGGAAGAATATCCTGCCGGTATGTCCCGTCTTCTTTTTTCAATAACAGTTCCGGCATACTGTCTTCACTGTCACTGATGCCTGTGATGAAGCCCTGTATTCCTGACAACGCATTCGCAGATACCGTGTTGGATATCTGTCTGTCATCTTCCTTTGCTCCCACCGCTTCTACACGGTATTCATAATCTGTCCCGTAATCCTTTGCGCTTATCCTGATACAATTATCCTCCGAAATTTCCATAACAGGCTCTGACGGCAGCGTTTCATCATAGAAAGAATGGTCTACCGCGGTAGTTTGATGGGTAAGCTGTTTTAAATAAAACATGGTATTTGCCAGTATCTTTCTCTCATCATCCGTTGCCCGTCCATTGCTGTGCCCTGTCTGGATCATGGCAAGGGAATTATTGCTGAACAGATAAGCATCATCTATCGCTCCCGATTCCGCATCTGTGATATATCCCCTCGGAAATTTCATCCACACGATTGCCTTCATCGAACCACCTGTATACTGCCCGAGTGAATGCGTTGACGGGACAGTAAGCGTTCCGGTCAGCTTCCATGGATAGCTTGTCAGAAATCCCTGATTGACTACACTTACTTTTGTAGTGGGTGCATAGGATGCGTTCCATTTCAGCAGCACACCCAGCTGGTCAGCAAATCTTCCAAACACCGGATGGTTGACAATACTGTTTGCTGCAACCGTGTCATGTCCGAACAAAACACCTCTTCCATCATCAATAAATCTCTTTGTCGCTTCCCATGACAGGCTGTTCAGATCTTTATCTGCATTCCGGTCATATGTTCCGAACACCAGTACATCATACTGATAATCGCCATGTTCATCCATAAGGTATGTATCCGGTTCCCTGTTATAGTCATCAATATATACCGTATCGATCTCAAAAAGTCCTTTTCCCGCAGGCTCCCCTTCCCCTGTGGTAGTATTCTTCATCCACTTGACAAGATAATCTTTTGCAGCGGCGCAGGGATAAACATTGAGCACTCTGACTCTTTCACCATTCCACACAGAACGTGTCTCCCACTCACCGCCTGAAATTTTCCTGAATATCCTGTACCCGTATCTGTGGTCCGTATTGGAGATATCATTCCATGACAGGGAAACCCCGCATTCTTCTCCACTTTTTATCTCCGAATCCAGTACCAGATCATCCACCACATCTTCATGCAGTGTGAACAGTATCTCCTTCTCTGCCAACACTATATTTTCATCTTCCGTCTCTGCCGGCTGTTCTACCGTTATGACCAGCTTATAGCTGTTCTCCGCACCGGGAGTCTTCACAGAGAAGCCGGTCTTCATTGCTACTTCCCCGCTTCCATTTTTCAGCACCTGTTCTTCCATTTTTTCAGCAAACACTTCTTTTCCTTCAAACAAAGTACAACGTATGTTTACGGAAGTGTCCTGATTGCTTTCATAAGAGATTCTGACATCTGCTGAAATACTCTGTTCTTCTCCTGCTTCAAGGACATACTTATCACACTCCACAGAAATATCCCTGATCAGAAGCTGTAGTTTTCCGGCCTCCTCAATCTCTCTTGACAGCAGTATGTATTGTATCGTCGACGGAATATCTCCATATATGCTCCCGTCTCCTTCCTGCACTGCTGCAAATTTATGTTCCAGCCCCTTTCTATCGTCAATCAGTCCGCGACGCAGCAGGTATCTGGCAATCTGTGCCTGTTCCTTATAATTATCCCGTTCCAGTTTTTCTTCTACTTTTCCACTTAGATATACATCCATGCTTTTATATATTTTTTCATCATCCACACCTAACGCCATCATCGCTGTTCCAAGCTCTGCTGTAAGCCCCGGACGTGATATGTCACGATCTGTGTATCCGATTCCGCCATCTTCGTTCCTTTTCCCTGTGATATACTCCAACAGATTTACGACCTGCCGACTCTGGTTTTGTGTTTTTTCTTCCCGGATATTCTTTCCGTCTTCTTCATCACAGACATTTTTATGATAGGCTTCCGCACACAATACAAGCAGTGAGTCATAGGGATCGCTCAAATAAGAATCTGTCAGACCATATCCGCCATCCTCTCCCTGATATCCATGTATTTTTTCAAGCAGACTGCCATCATTGTTTCCCCACAACAGACGGCACAATTCATCCGTATTGTAAACCGCATCGCGATCCCCTCCCCCTTGCACAGGTTCAGACTGTTCCTCTTCCAATCGGATAACTGACATGACATCATAATAATCCCTGCGTTGTATCACATCTTCCGTATCTGTATGTGATACAGCTTCTTTTACCCATTTGACGGCTTCTTTCCTGCCGCTTCCAACGTTACCGTCCGCCTTTAGTACGACCGGTGATGTCAGCATACAGATACAGCCGAGCATCATCAACAATAGTACATATTTTTTCTGTTTCAACATATACTTCTCTTTTCTCCCTTCTCTTCCTTCTTTCGTCCAAAACAGCAAAACTATATCATGGCAATCAGATCCCCGTCAATCGGATTTTAGTACCAAGTTTCCACTTATTTCATTTATTTAAGAACGAAACTCCATCCAAAAACATAGCATGGTTTCTGTAACGTCTTTATCCTGTCGGATTTTATGCAAAATTGACCAATAAGAAAACGGAATATTTCAAAACTCATTTGAAATACTCCGTTTTCATTTTTTTGTATTCGAATATCCAAAAAAAATATATCCCAAGTGCCGGAATCCGTCCCGGATCGTATGGAGTTTCGAACACCGCTCAAACTGACAGCGTTTCAATACAACCGGCACTTGTCCGATCCTTAGTCCTTCTTTTGCTGCTAAAAGGATCATTTCTGTGGCAAATTCCATTCCTTCTGTCTGAAAAGGAAGTCTAACGGCCGCCTCACCGGTAAGCCCCCGCAGCCCGCAATGAAAATCCCTGACGTCTGTCTTACATCTTATGCGGGCGCAGGCAGACAGAAAACGCACTCCCCACTTGTGCGATAAGGGCATCGCTCCCTTTTGCATCCTGCCGCAGAGTCTGTCGCCGATCACCATATCATACCCGCCGGACGAAAGCATCTCATAGAACTCTTCCAGATGAAGAAAGTCATAGGTCGTATCACAGTCACCGATCATGATCACATTCCCGCAACTGCTTTCAATCCCTGTACGGATCGCTCTGCCATATCCTTTTACCGATTCCTTTCTCACCAACGCACCATGCGCTTTTGCCACAGCGGCAGAATCATCCTTGCTGCCGTTATCCACCACGATAACTTCGCCGGACAAATGGTTTTTTTTGATAAATTCCCATGCTTCGTCCACACAGATCCCGACCGTCTTTTCCTCATCCAGGCATGGCATCACGATCGAAATATCATGATTTCTTTTTTCGCCGGACTCCATTACCGATACACCTCCAGTCCACGATCTCTGTCACGATCAGTCCAAGCGCCAGGATTCCGGCCGCCTGTGCCCGATAAGTGAAGAAAAAATGCAGATAAGAATGATCATGCAGTACCAGATACCTTATATAAGGAATGACTCCCAGAAATATACAGCAAAAAAGCAGTCTCCGATCCCATTCCTTTTTCGGATACACCCAGCACAGATACAAGAGTACGATTCCCACCGCACAGACCACTGCCACTCCAATCGGTCCAAGGTTGGCCGGAAACAGACAGCGGATATTGTTTTTGATCGCACCGGCCATCTCCCGGAGCGCCTTATGCTCCTCACCGATCCCGATTCTCTCACCGATATGCTCCTTCACATAAGGCATCGCATTCTCGGATAAAACGATGGAAGCCAACACCCATTTCGTGATCCACATGCAGGCATAGCCGATGCCCCAGAGCCCGCAGCAGCCTGCCACAAAGCCAAAAGGGCTATTCTCCTTTTCCTTCTTTTGTTTGATCGCCAAAACAAGTAAAAGCGGAATCAGAAGCGTTACCGTCTCTGTCGTCAGAAAATCCAGCCAGTTCGCCACGATCCCGACGATCAGAAAGAACGGAAAAAAAAGCTGCTCTTCTCCCTTTAGCGCCAGAACCACAGCCGCAAGAGCTGCTATAAGCGCCCACAAAAACATCCAGGTATATTCCAGAGAAAACGGCACATACCAGATACTGACTGCGGTCAGTGCACACACAATTCCTGTCGCTGCGCCAAAAAAGCGATGCCAAAGCAGGACAAAGATCAGAGAAAGCGCCAACACTGCCAGCAGGACTGCATGCAACTGATAAATCTGCCTTAAAGAAAAAAACAAGTGTAAAAACCGCACCACTGCTGCCGAGCCATGCCAGTACCTCAAATACTGCTGGTTTGCCGGAAGACGCTTGGTGACACTTTCATAAAAGTTTTGATTCTCATTCTGGTATTCCGTAAAATAATAGGATGCATTCATGACCGATGTCAAAGGGTGCTCCGGCTCAAAGTGATAGGCGATCGAAAGCAGGATCGAATCCGCATAACGATCGATATTACTGCATTCCAGATTTTCCGACAGCTTGAAGAACACTTCTCTCTCGCACAAAAATCCGGCTGATTTTTTCATGTTCTCCTGCAGTTTTTCTGTCGGTATACGCGCAGATGCCGCCAGGATGCCCGTCAGACATAGTACTGTCACGACAAAGATCATACTATACAGGATTATCTTCTTTCCAATATTATTCCGCATTCTGTTCATATCTCCCCCTGCTTTCCCGTCTGTCCCGGACAAGCTTTTGTTACGATCCGGTTCCCAGCCGGTCATCGGACATAACCTGTTCTGTGCGGCACAAATCTTCCGGAAATACACAAAGCCTATCGTGCCTGTATGATCTCCACGTTGATCCCGTCGGGATCTTTGATAAAAAAGTAAGGTCGTCCCAGACGTCCTTTGAGGATCTTAGGTTTTTCGCTGATCAGTCCTTCTTTGAAAAGATACTCTCCTGCCGCAGAAAGATCCTGTGCCATCAGACCAATATGCTTTGATCCCTGTACGTTCAGATCCGAGGCTACCGTTTCTGCAAAAGCAGGTACCGGCGCACTGCCCGGATAGCAGAACAATTCCAGTATAAAATCATCCTTTATCAAATGTACGATACGTACACTTTTGTCGTCCGCTTCATAGTCCTTTAGCATGGAAAATCCCAGCTTTTCATAAAAAGAAACACTTCTTCCCATATCAGAAACGCTGATCGCATAATGATCCGGTTGAAAGTCAAACATTCGTCCATCCTCCTGTTTTAAGTCCTTATCTGATCCCTTCTTCTTCTGATCCCGTCTGCCCTTATCGGATCTCAACGGTAGACGCCTGCCCTTTTCTCTTAAACAGTTTCAGATAGGCATTCTTCTTCTTTTTGGGCACTTTGATGACCGCATTCTTTGCAATTCCCTTAAACGCATTCTTTCCGATCTTTTTTAAGATGGCAGATTTCACTGTGATATTCTTCAGATTTTTGGCTCCGAAAAATGCCCTGGCTCCGATCTTTTTCACACCGGAAGCGATCGTCACCGATTGGATCTTTTTGTTCCCTTTAAATGCATTATCCGCAATGGAGGTCACCTTATAGCTTACGTTGTTGATCGTGATCTTCGCCGGAATCGTCACCTTTTTCGCTTTTTTACGCTTCGGCCCCATGTATTCCACTTCCGGAGTCTTTGCGACGCCTGTCACCACATAGCCGTCTCCGTTTGGAGCTGCCAGATCGGTACCGACATCGGGCAGTGTCACCGTCACAACACAGTCCGATCTCATCCCGTTTGCCGCATAAGCATGGATCGTGGTCGTCCCGCAGCCAAGTGCCCGGATCACGCCGCCGCTCACCTTTGCAATCTGCGGATTGTCGGAAGTCCAGCCGATAAGTTTATTGGGAGAGTTTCCCTGCACAGTGGCCGAAATGGTCTGCGTCGTGCCGCTTTTGAGTACTGTCGATTTTTGGGAAACCGTAATCCCTGAGATCGATGTTTCCAGATTGTCCGTAAATGCTTTGATACGGAAATTACCGTCCGAACAGTAATACCATCGACTGTCTCCCTTTTCCTTCACAAAGCTCTGATCGTTGGTATGAGCAGTATAAAACCGGATCCAGTCATAATTTTGGTTGCGGTCATAGCTGACCTTTGCCGTTTGGGGAAACTCAAATACAACCGCATACTGCTGCCCGGCGCTGACAGTTACCGGTTTGTTCAGACGGACGGTATAATACCCTTCAAACGGAAATGTTCCGGATTGCGAACTCACCAGGACACCATTGGCGAGGGTATTGAAATCGACCTTTGTCCCTCCCGGGAACGCATAGACCTTCAGCTGATACTGCGCATTTGCCTGATAGACACCCACCGATACTGCCCGGATCAGCTCATCCTTGCCTGCTGCTGCCGCTGTCGTAAAGACATTTGCCGCTGCCACTGTTTTATTCCACTGTGCATCACCGGCAGCGCCGTCATGCTGGTAAATATTGGTATAATTATCAGCCGCCTCACAATCATATGCCACTGCGACATTCTCCATACTCTGATCGTAGTAAGACAGCCAGAAATAGCCGTCCTGTGCGCAATAGCTGTCTTCCTCTCCCCAGCTGTTGCGGATCAGCCAGGCACCGTTTCCTTCTGCCGGTCTTTTCACGAAATTGCTTGCGGGATAATTATCGTTCCAGCCGACGATTGAGACGATATGATTGCTGGTTTTGTCCTTATTTACATAATAGCAACCCTCATCGCCGGTCTTTTTGCCGGCCGCCATACTGTCATAATTGCTGATATCTGCTCCGGTCGTGGAATAGTAAGCAATACTTAATGCACCAAAATTGACCAGCAGCTGCTTCATTCCCTGAAAGTCCTTCGTATTGACAATATATGCATTCTGCACATGGAAATCGGAAATGCCGTAAATCTCCTCCGGGGTATCCGGCAGAGTAAAGGTATCGCTTATGGCAGAATAGGAATATTGTCTGCCTCTGCTTTCTTTTACCGGTCCCGCCCAGCTTGCCAGCTGCCACATGGTAAACAGGTTATTGCCGCCCGCATCGTGAAAGATATCCTTGCTGCGGTTATAGTCGCCGCCCGTATTTTTGAGAAGATCTGTTACAGCTGTGCCTTTATTATAAAAATGATAGGCAAGGTGATTCACGGAAAGTGCGATGTTTCGATCCTCCAGTCCTTTTTTGATCAGGTTCGACTCACAGGCCGCCAGAACCGCAAATGCCCAGCAGACTCCGAATTCGCCCTGATCTCTGAGTTTTGCGGGCAGAAAACTCCGGTCTGCTATGCCATCACCGTTTGTGTCGACCTTTCTCATATCAAACACGGCCGGATAGCTGACTGCCTGTTGGGCCGGATATTTCCCCTCCACCGGCTTTACAAACTCCGGGGCTTCTCTTTCAATCTCGTGATAATTGTTGACACGCTTCGTATAGGAAGGTGGCTGCACCGGCTCATCCATCTGTACATTCTCTGTATTTTCTTCACCATCACCGGCTATGCCGTTTAAGGAAACCGCTTCCTGAAAACTGCCGTTTCCCCGCTCTGCCGCTCCTGCCGCCGGTGCTGCCGTTACGGCAAGTGACTGCAGGATCAGGCTCCCTGCCAGTATAAATGCTAAGGTTGTTTTCTTCATATACATTCCTTTCTCAAATCCTTGTATCGGCGGCCAAACACTTTGCTTTCCTGCCGCACTTTTCTTTCCATTTCTACACTTTATCAGAATGATGGGAAATGTGCAATATAAAAACTTGAAACCCACCCCGTTTTATCCTATAATAAATGTGTCTGTTTACAGAAACGAAACCATGGAACGGAGAGTTTACTATGTCTTCCTTGCAGCAAAAGCAGCGGATGATCCAGAATACGTCCATCCTTTTGATCGAGATGTTCAGTATCCTGATCTCCTATATCCTATCACTCAATATCAGGCAGATCGCACATGGTCTGGAGGGTATCACGCAGTATTATATCACGATCCTTTTGTTTATCTTTATTTCCGATATTTTATTGTACCTTCTGATGGACTGGAATTCCGCAATCTTTAAAAGAGGTTATTTTGTAGAATTCATCGCCGTTTTGAAATACAATCTGTTTTTGGTGCTCCTGTGGTCACTTTTTATGTTTGTCACACAGAATGCCCAGTATTTTTCGAGACTGGTGTTTGTTTACTTTTTTGTGTTTAATACGTTTTTTACGTATTTGGGGCATATTGTCCTTAAGAAATATCTGGATACCTTTTACCGCAAAAGCTCCGCCAGCAGCAAATGTCTGGTGATCACGACTTCCGAGCTGATCAAAGACGTGCTGGAGCAGATCCACGCAAACATGGAATGGTCACACGAGATCTCCTCCATTGTATTAATGGATGTGGATCGTATGGGAGAGACGTATGAAGGACTGCCCATCGTGGCAAACAGGGAGAATCTGTACGAGGTGACGCCTTCTTTGCTGATGGATGAAGTGTTTATCCATCTGCCGGACTTTACCAACAAGCAGATGGAGAAGATCATCAACAGTTTTGAATATGCCGGCATTCCTGTGCATGTCAATGTGGACTTTTTTGATATTCTGACCGCCTATAAGACGACAGAAGAATTTGCAGGCTTTACGGTTTTATCCTATGCGACCAATATTTTCGATTACAGGCGTATGATCATCAAGCGTGTTCTCGATATCCTCGGTGCCATTGTGGGGCTTGCCATCACGGCAGTCTTTACTCCCTTTGTGGCGCTTGCGATCTTTATCGAGTCTCCGGGGCCGATCTTTTTTAAGCAGGTGCGGATCGGCAAGAACGGACGTGAATTTAACATTTACAAATTCCGATCCATGTATCCGGACGCCGAGGAGCGAAAGGCCGCTTTGATGAAAGAAAATGAGATGAACGGGCTGATGTTCAAGATGGCGGATGATCCGCGCATCACGAAGGTCGGGAAGTTTATCCGCAAGACCAGCATTGACGAATTACCGCAATTTTGGAATATCCTGATCGGGGATATGAGTCTTGTGGGTACTCGTCCTCCTACCAAAGATGAGTTTACGCAGTACAATCTGTATTACCGCAGGCGGCTGAGCATCAAGCCGGGACTTACCGGTATGTGGCAGGTCAGCGGCCGAAGCGATATTCAGGATTTTGATGAGGTCGTACAATTGGATCTGAGGTATATTGATAACTGGTCACTGTCACTGGATATCAAGATCCTGTTTCAGACTGTGTTTGTGGTATTATTTCATAAGGGGTCCCGTTAAAAATGGAGAGTTTATATATTGTTATTCCGGCATATAATGAAGAAATGAATATCGAGAAGGTCGCAAAGGACTGGCATGGAATCGTAAAGAAGGTCAGTGTCGATTCGAGACTTGTCATCATCGATGACGGCTCTACGGATTCAACCTATCGGAAATTAAAGGAACTGCAAAAATCCCTTCCGCAGTTAGAGCCTCTGACCAAACCCAACAGCGGGCATGGAGCGACACTTTTGTATGGATATCAGTATGCGCTCGATCACGGTGCGGATTATATATTTCAGACAGATTCGGACGGGCAGACCGTACCGGAGGAGTTTGGCGCATTCTGGAAACGCCGTCACAAATACGATGCACTGATCGGTTATCGCAGGCAGCGGGAAGACGGGATTTCCCGTATTTTTGTGACACAGACTCTGCGTCTTGTGCTGCGTCTGATCTTCGGCATCAATATTCCGGACGCCAACACGCCGTTTCGTCTGATGAAGCGGGAACTGTTGGAAAAATACATTCCCGAGATCCCGAAGGATTTCAATCTTTCCAATGTCATGCTGTCTGTCCTGTTTTTGCATTATTCGGAGAATGTGCGTTTTCTGCCGATCACGTTTCACCCCAGACAGGGAGGTGTCAACTCCATCAATTTGCGGAAGATCACGAAGATCGGCTGGCAGGCTGTGAAGGATTTTCGAAAAATTAAGCGGAGTCTGAAATAGCAGACCCCGCTTTTCTTATTTTGTTGTGGCATTTAGTACCGTTTGTGTGTCAAATTCTTTGTGGGCGATCACCTCGTCAGAACCGCTTCTTCTGATGTCGATCATAACATCGCATTTCTGCTTTTTTACCTCTGATACGGCCGCTCCCTCTATATTTTGCACCATCTTCTTAAAGATCGGATCCTTTGCTGCATCACTTCCCTGTTTGATCGTGATCTCACATGCAAAACGGTCATGTGAGAGCCGGATCAGACAGTTGTAAAGGTTATTCTCTGCAGCAAGCTGTTTCTCCAGATCCGCGGCGTACTCCTCATAATCCGCATTCCACGCTTCTTTCCCTGTCTGGTCGTCAAAAAAATCTGCACCAAAAGTTGAAAGCAGGTAATTACCCAGATAATCCGTAACCTTTTTCCCACCGGCGCTGTTGCAATGTCCTCTGTCAAACATATCCGTCTCATAATCTACAACTTCTTTGTCGATCAGATTCAAAAAGTCCACTCCCAGCTCCTTTGCCACTTCATAATAGGCATTGTGTTTTCTCTGCTCTGCCTTTTTGGCCAGATAAGGGGAACACAGTAAAACCAGTCGGATGTCATTGGCATCACATAACTCCTTGATCTTTTTCAGATATTCCACCCCGGTCTTAGAAGGTGCCTCCTTCTTTTTCGTAAACACGACTTCTTCCCCCTGAAACCAGCCTACCATCGCCCCGGCTCCTTTATTGAGGTTTCGGTCTTTTTGAAAATCCATCTCCTGCAATTCGGCCCATCTGCTGTGATAGGTAGAAAAAGGGAAGAGATACTCCGCAATGGACTGATCTTCAGGCAGCAGATCTTTCAGGGCATCGATCTTATTTTGGCTAAACGGGAGCTCATCAAAAAAGTTGTGTAAGAAGGCTTCATTGCCGGACATCACTTTGACATCACCTGCTAAAAAGATCTCCAACACCACGATCTTTGGTTTTTTATAGTCCAAAGCATTCTTTAAGACCCAGTAAGAGGTCGCTACTGTCTCTGTGGAATTGGCGATATTGTAGGAAGTGATCCCGAAATCCTTCCATAATTCCATGGGATAGACTGTATTCATCATATGGGAAGAACCGCACAAAAATACGTCGTATTGTTCATCCTTATGATAAAAATCCCGGTATTTGATCGGGCTCTGTTTATTCTCCGTCAGAAACATGATACTGCAAAGACCGATCACAAACAAAGCCGCTGTAAACAGGACTGACACAAGCAGTCGGATTTTCTTATTCATTACCTCTCTCCTCATTGATCCGTTTCCCTGACATTCCTCGAGGTCAAAACTGGAAATAAATAAAGTTTGCGCTGTCATAACCGGCTCCCCAGATGCCGTAAAGCAGGATAAACAGTGTCGTCCCCGCAAACACCACACTCTGAAACCAGCCTTCCTGTTCCAGAATGACCTTGCGGATCTTTATCTTCCGGTAATTCATGATATCTGTAACGATCAGCACCAGAAGAGCATAGATCATAAGCTGGAACGCTTTCTGACTGATCCCCAGTGAATAAAGCGACCCATCGGTTAAGATCCACGGATTATAGACCGTAAAGATGCTTTTTAAGATCTTCAGCGCTTCGGCAAGTGAGGAAGCCCTAAAAAAGATCCATGCAAAATCTATCAGTGTAAAGGTCGCACACACTTCAAAGGCCTTGTGGCTGAAAGCTTCCGGTTTTAATCCCAAAAGCTCGTTTCCTTTTTGGCGGCACTTCTTTAAAAGATCCCCGATGATCTGAAACAAGCCGTTCAATCCGCCCCAGATCACATAGGTCCAGTTCGCTCCATGCCACAGACCGCTTGTCAGAAATACGATCATGATATTACTATATTTCTGCCATCTTCCTTTCCGGTTTCCTCCCAGCGGAATATACAGATAGTCCTTAAACCAGCTGGAAAGGGAGATGTGCCATCTGCGCCAGAACTCGGAAACCGTCCCGGACAGATATGGTGATCTGAAATTCTCCATCAGCTCGATCCCCAGTATGAGCGCTGCTCCTTTTGCGATAATGGAATAACCGTAAAAATCACAATAAATCTGAAAGGCAAACAGTACCGATGCCACGATCAGATACATCCCGCCATAGGTATCCGTTGCTCCATAAACCGTATCCACCACGATCGCGGCTCTGTCTGCGATCACGAGCTTCAGAAAGTACCCCCACAGCATCAGTAACAGCCCTTCCTTGCACTGTGAAAGATCCGGACGTGCCTGCGTCCGAAGCTGTCTTAAAAGATTCCCGGATCTCTCGATCGGCCCCGCCACAAGCTGCGGGAAAAAGGATACAAACAGTGCATAGCGGAAAAAGTTTTTCTCCGGCTCGATATCTCCTCTGTATACGTCGATCGTATAACTGAGCGCCTGAAACGTATAGAACGAGATCCCCACCGGCAGTAAGACATCCCAGTGATCGACTGCAGCGCTCAGTCCGCACCGTGCCAGGACGGCGTTGACCGAATCCATAAAAAAATTAAAATATTTAAAGAAAAACAAAATGGCCAGATTGACTGCCACAGTGATAAACACACACCATTTTTCCCGTTTTCTTCCCTGTTCTTGTTTTCCTTCTTTCTGATACCGTTCAATGAAAAGCCCGCCCAGATAGGTTGCCGCTGTCGAGGTAAAAAGCAACAACACATATTTCACATTCCAGCTCATGTAAAAATAATAGCTTGCCGCTAACAGCCACAGATAGCGAAATTTCTTCGGAATCACATAATACAAAAGCACCACGATCGGGAAAAAGATCAAAAAGTGAAGTGAATTAAATAACATCGTTTTCTCCTGTTTAGCTTTTTCGCTTTAATTTGCCTTTTACCATGTCCATTACCTTCCCGATGGAGGAGTCCCGTACAAGGAGCAGTATCCCCAGATAAATTGCTCCTCCTGCACAGGTTAAAACTGCCGTATGGAAAATGGAAGACGTTAATCTTTTCGAAAGAAAGAACACCACACACCACATCAGAGCAGATGCCGCAAGCTTCCAGGGTATCGTCCGGAACATCGGTGCAAGAGGAATCTCCTTATGGATCATAAAAAGCTGCACCGCGATGATGACTGTTTCCGAAAGCACTGATGCAACGACTGCTCCCAGTGACGCAAAGTATGGGATCATGATCGCATTCATCAGGATATTCGCTGCCGTTCCTATCACAATGGACAGGGTATATTTCCGCTGTCTCTCGGTCGGGACAAGGTATTGCAGCCCGATCACATTCATGATCGCCATCGCCAGGCAGATCGGCGCAAAAGCTTTTAACAAAACCGCCACTTTATCATAGCCTTCACCAAAAAACCAGGGCACCAGATTATCTGAGACTGCCGCCAGCCCGAAGGAGATCGGCAGGGCAAGTACCCACACCACTTCAAAGGAATTGTACAGGTATTCTTTTAATTTCTCTTTTTTGTTCTGCGCAAACAATGCCGCCATTCTCGGCAGCATCACATTGGAAAGAGACGTTACGATCGTGATCGCCATGGTAACGATCTTTCTGGACTGTTCATAATAACCGTTTTCATCCGACGAATGTACGATATGTCCCAGCATGACCTTATCAAAGGAGTCGTGCAGGCGCAATGCCACCGTTGGAAGAAACAGCGAAAAGATCGGCAGAAAATGTCTTTTAAACTGCAGGTTTTTCCATTCCGGCTTTGAAATATACTGACGAAGTCTCGGCCAGAGTGTGACATTGCCAAGCACCACTGCCATGGAAAGGAGAAAAACATACAGATACAGATCCTTTTTGGAATGGATCAGCAGAAAAACTGCCGCAATACTGAAAAATTTGATAAACAGATTCCGGTAAAGCATGACCTTAAACTCTTCCACACCCTGGATCAGCCATGTCACGTCAAAGACCAGTCCGAACAGATCCACACACTGCAGCAAGAGCAGAACCTGTATCGCGCCTTCTTCAAACTGACATCGTATGATATAAGCACCTCCGCTGATCAGTATCGTGGCAAAACGGATCATCATGATCTCCCAAAACACCTGGGAGCGCTTCGTGCGGTCCTCACCGCAAAAAGCGATTTCTCTCTGTCCGTAGACATTGGAGCCCAGTACCGCTGTCAGAGTAAAGTAGGAACAGATCGCCTGTGTAAAACTGTAATCACCGATCCCGCCCGATCCGATCACGCGCGATACGTAAGGCGCGGTGATCAACGGTGTCAACACCTGAAGGATGCGGTAGATCAGATCATAGATATAATTTTTTGCTACACTTTTTTTCGCCATTTTTTAACATCCTTATAGTTTACCATAAGCTTTTCCCAAAGCTTTAATATCCCCTTGTATCCCAGCATTAAGAACACGCTTAAAACAAGCGAGATCCCATAGATCTGAACGATCCGGATCACCAGATAACCTGCCATCATCCTTCCCGGTATGGACGCATAGGCAATATATTTATTCGTGATCCACCGACCGTTTACCACATAATTCATATGAATCAGATAGACGCCAAACACCGACGCAAAAAGCAGGCGGAAGCACTTGCGGTCAAGCCATCCGGCCCGGATCTTTAAACAGAGCAGCAACAGTATCATTGCCTTGAACACGATCAGCGGACTGGTGTAAGCGATCCATTTGCCATATGCGGTATATTCGCCCGTTTTCTGAAATATCAGATATTCGGTCAGCACCTTCGACAGATACGATGCACACTCCACACAGACAAGAGCGATCGCTAACTGCCATGCCCGGATCTTTTCATCTGCCTTTAATTTCTTAAGCATGCCGCCCCAGACATAAAGTACCGCCAGCCACCACACATTATAGCCACCGTTAAAAAAGAAGAAATCTTTTGCCGACACGGTTGGAAGCAGGCTAAACAGGATCAGACTGACTGCAAAATACCATTTTAGTCTTTTTCCTTCCAGCGACATTACAAAAGCATTTAGCACCGGTGTCAAAAACAGAAGCAGCAGGTAGCTTTTGGCGTACCATAAAGGCGTATTGTGCGGCAGACTGCTTTTTAGGATCAGCTGCCACGAAGCCGTATGCCAGCCAAGGAGGCGGGTTAAGATCCAGATACAAAATGTATAGAAAAATACCTGCAGGGCAAACCGCAGGATCCTTCTGTAGTCTGCGGCCTTTTGCGCCATCAGCCAGCCCGAGATCAGTCCGAAGCAGTTGACTGCGCACATGGAGATGATCTCCAGAAACCATGCAAAATAATATTTTGGCGTAAAGGGTTCCAGTGCATTCAGGATCCCTCCTGCCCCCAGAACATGGAGAGTCACTACCATAAGCATTGCGACTGCCCTCAATATTTCAATTCCGCTTTTGCGCATCCCATCCGCTCCTTCAGATTATTTCTCAAACTCCCTGTTTTCACCCCAAAAGCAGGCTTTCCGCGATCTTAAAATCCAGTGACGTATCGATATCCACGGAACGCTCCCCGGGCATAACATAGGCATAGCAGCCCGGTCCGTATAAGCCGCCAATATCCTCCAGTACCTTCGTGCGCAGGATATAAAGGGCTCCATTGATGCGATAGTAAGACGGCAGCTCCTGTCTTGGACGATTTTTGACTTCCTCCCTGATAAAGTCTGCCATGGAATGATCCTCTGGCAGCGTATTGCTCCAAAGCGGCGAATGATCCATCTCACAGACCGAAACGACTGCTCTTGCCTCTTTTTCTTCCATCATCCGATACCCTTCTCTGATATCCTGTGCCGTTCTTAAGGGAGACGTTGGCTGTAAAAGTGTGATAGTATCAAACTCCCTGCCAAGCCCCCGATAGTTTTCAACCGCTTCCTTCACCGCATCCCACGATGAAGCCTGATCCGTAGAAGTCCTGGCAGAACGAAGAAAAGGGACAGCTGCCCCCCATTCTTTTGCGATCTTCGCATATTCCTGCGAGTCTGTCGATACCAGGATCTCCTCAAACAGTCCGCTTTCGTTCGCCGCTTTGATCGAATAGGCGAAAAGCGGCTTTCCACCCAGTAATTTGATATTTTTATCCGGCAAACCTTTTGAACCGCTTCTGGCCGGAATGATCGCAAGATTTTTCAAAACCAGTTCCTCCTTCTTCTGATGCTGTTACGATTCGGTACAGCCAAAATCCACATCATAAAACTTCTTTTTCAGACTGATCGTCTCATTGAGCAGTTTGTCTTTCAGGATCGAAATGATCCGATCGGATGTATTGCCGTCCCCGTAAGGATTGACCACATTCTTCGCAATCTCGCGAAATCTCTGTGAGTTTGCCCGATCGATGGCTGCCCCGACCTGCTCACAAAGCGGTTCGCAGTTGATCACACTGTCTGCCTGCAGTCGTCCTTTCTGTCTGTCTCCGATGTTGATGGTCGGAATATGAAAAGAAGGAACCTCCAAAAGACCGCTGGAAGAATTGCCGATCACCATCTGTGCATAGTTTAGCGCACTTAAATACCGCACTGCCCCCAGCGATTCAAAGGCGATCACATTCTCATGCTCCACCGCATAGGCATCGATCAGTTGATTGATGATACGACCGTTTGCATCTGCGTTTGCTTTGGTAAAGATATATTTCATCTCCGCATGGGCATCGAATGCCAAAAGGATCTGTTCAAACTGCTTCTGTGCCTGCCCTTCCTCCAGTGTCACAGGATGGAACGTCACCACAGCGTAGGGTTTTTCCAGCGTAAAATCGATGCTCTTTTCCAGATCCTCTTTGGATAAAAGAGGAAGCTTTTTCGCATTCTCGATCCCGATCCCTCCTACGGTAAAGACTCTGTCCGGTGCCTCACCCAGCTGGATCACGCGCCTGCGGTATTCTTCCGTACTGGTCAGATGCAGATAGCTCATCTTGGTGATACAGTGCCGGATTGCCTCATCGACCGCACCTTCCGTCGTCTCTCCACCGTAGAGATGTACGATCGGGATCCGGGCATTCATCGCTGCCGCACAGACCGCAAGTGTCTCATAGCGATCTCCCAGTACTAACAGCGCATCCGGTCTGCTTTCCTCAAAATACTCCGCAAAACTGATCATGGCCAGTCCCATGCTTTTGGAGATTGCTGCCGGTGTATCGGAGCTTAGAAGGATCTCGATCTTTTTCGCGATCGCGATCCCGTCTTTTTCGATCTCCCGATAGGTCAATCCGAATTCCGGTGAAAGATGTGCTCCCGTTGCAACCACTTCGGTCTCAAATTCCGAAACCTCCTGTAATTTCTGAATGATCGTGCGCAGCAGTCCGTATTCTGCTCTCGTCGCAGTCAGTATCGCTATCTTCTTCATATCATCACCTTTACATCTCAATGAGTTCATCTTCCGCAAAGTCCCGTACCGCTTGTGTCCCCAGCACCTCAAACCATTTCATGGGGGAAATCCCGTTCCCCGGACGTTTAGTGGTAATGTTTTCTTCCGTAAGGATCTCACCCTTTTTGATATCTTTTTTCGCAATGATGCTTTTCCTTGCGACCGCGATATTTTTTTGCTCCGATGCTGACGGCTGTTTGATCCCGTCTCCCATGGCTTTTTCAATATTGCGGATCGCTTCCACCATCGCTTTTAATTCATCCGGCTCTAACGATGCTTTGTGATCCGGACCTTCCATATTCCGATCCAGTGTAAAATGCTTCTCGATCACAACAGCGCCTCTCGCGACTGCTGCCACAGGCACTTCGATCCCTTTTGTATGATCGGAGTAGCCCACAGGAAGATGATAGTTCTCCCGAAGTGTATCCATCGCTCTGAGATTAACCTCTGTAAATGGGGTCGGATACTGAGTGGTACAGTGCAGCAATGTGATCGTTTTTGAACCATGATCCTGTAAGGTCTCCACCGCAGCTCCCACTTCCTCCAGTGTGCACATTCCGGTCGAAAGAATGACCGGCTTTCGGGTCTTTGCGATCTCGATCAGATAAGGAAGATTCGTGATCTCCCCGGATGGCACCTTCCAGATCTCACAGCCCAGTTCATTCAGAAAATGAATGCTGTCCAGATCAAACGGGGTGGATAAAAACCGGATCCCGATTTCTTCACAGTACTTTTTCAGCTCCACGAAGTCCTCAAAGGGCAACAATAGTTTTTCCAGCATTTCCTTCTGGCTTTCTTCCCTGCCGGTATTCTCTTTCTGGTATTCTGCCATATCCGCACGTTTGGAAACTAATGCATCTGCCTTTGCCGTCTGATATTTTACGATATCGGCTCCGCATTCCTTTGCCTGATAAGCCAGCTTTTTGGCAAGTTCGAGGCTGCCATTATGATTGACTCCCGCCTCCGCTATGATCAATACCTTTCCTGTTTCCATACTTCACTCCTTATCGTGCCGGAATCCCTTTGACCGTGATCTCTTCCGGAATGTCTGAAACAACCACGGCTCCGGCTCCCACGACCGCATTTTTTCCAATCCTGACTCCCTGTATGATCGTGGCTCCCGCTCCGATCATGCAGTTTTTTCCGATCCTGACATTTCCACAGACCGCACTTCCCACTGCGATGTGGGTAAATGCTCCGATCCTGCATTCATGCTCCACGATCGCCCCGGTATTGATGATCGCGACATCTCCCACAACAGCCTCTGCGTTGATCACCGCCTGTTTGCCGACAAAGATCCCTTCTCCCAGAACGGCATCTGCTGCAATATCCGCCGAAGAGGAAATGATATTCGGAAGTATGTATCCGATTTCTTTTAACTGCCGGTACAGCCTCTGTCTGATGTCTGAATGTCCCACAAAGCCGACACAGATCACAGCGTGGTGAACCCCCTGCGCATACAGCCTTTCGAGCTCATCATCCGTTCCGATGATCTGATATCCTCTGTATTCATAGGAGTCATCCCGTTCTCTGTCTACAAATCCCAGGATCCGGTACTTTCCTTCCTTTTCGATCACATCGATCACCGACTTTGCATGGCCGCCGCAGCCTAAAATGATCAAGTCTTCCATTATCCTATCCCCAGCATTTCCTTCATGCGTTCCATCTCATCCGGCTGTCCCATATCCAGCCATGCTTTTTCCCCAATGGGATAAACACCGACCTTGTAACCTGCATTTTTGTATTTGGTCACGATATCCGGGAAGCCAACTGCCTCGTCGTTCTTCAGCTCTTCGATCACCTGCGGCTCTACAAAATAGCAGCCGGTATTGGTAAAGAAGGAAAGATTCGGTTTTTCTTTCATCTGTTCGATCAATCCGTCTTCCCCGATCTCCACAACGCCGTAGGGAATCGAGAAATTTTTCAGAGAACAGACCATTGTGATCAGATTCTTCTGTTCTTTGTGATGTTTGTAGATCTTGGCGATGTCCTCCTGAATGAGAATGTCGCAGTTTGTCAGGATAAAGGTCGAATCGATCTTCCCTTTTAAAAGACTTAATCCACCGCCTGTTCCAAGCGGCTTATCCTCATCCACAAAAGAAACGGTATAGTCTTTTTCGATCTCGTTGTAATATGCCTTGATCATATTTTTCTTATGATTCACGATCAGATAAAAATCCTCACACCCAAACTGCCGGAACTGATTGATGATATGTTCCGAGATCGGGATTTCCCCGATCGGGATCAGGGGCTTTGGAAGGATATTTGTATAAGGATACAAACGTTTTCCCAGGCCTCCCGCCATCATGACGACCGGAATCTTAAGCGGATCACTGGGACGTATCAGCTCCACATCATCCCAGAGGACAATGCTTGTGATCCTGTGTTCATCATCCAGGATCGGAAGTGCCTCCACCTTCACCTGTTTCATGTAACGCATTGCCTCTTTTCTCGAGCAGTCCGTCAGAAACCTTGGATGATAATTGGCCACCTGCTTTACCCCGGCCGTCAGCTCCCCTTTTTTGAGGATCCATCTGCGGATATCTCCATCCGTCAATGCTGCGATCAGTTTGTCATCTTTCACAACAAACAATACTTTTTTGGCCACTTTGTCAAGCTGCTCCATCGCCTCTAATACCGTATTCTCTTCCCCTATCATGAACTCATCTATCTTCATACGGATCTCCCTTATCCCTTTTATCTGTTACATTGCCTCTATGGTATCCATCACTGTATCGACTTCCTCTGCGGTAAGGTTCGTACTACAAGGGATATTGACCACTTTATCATGATATTCCTTTGCCTTTTCAATGCAGTAGGCTTCTGCCCCTTTGTAAGGGATCTGCTCATGGATCAGTCCCCAGATCGGGCGCGACTGGATCTTGTTTTCAGAAAGATATCGGATCATCCGATCGCGGTCAAACCGGTCATTTTCACAGGAAAGTGCATAAAACCAGCGGTTGCTGCGGATGTCCTTTCGTACGTTCAAAAGTCTCAGTCCCTCAATCTTTTCGATTCTCTTTGCATAATGCTCATAGTTTTCAGCCTTGGTCTGAATAAAGGTTTCCAGACTTTCCAGCTGTGCAAGCCCCAGCGCTGCCTGGAGATTAGTCATGCGGTAATTAAAGCCGATCTCGTCATGGGTATAATACAGTTCATCACTCTTAGCCTGCGTGGTTAAGTGCTTTGCTTCTTTTAAGTACTCTTCGTTCTCCGACACGATCATTCCGCCGCCTCCGGTGGTCATGATCTTATTCCCGTTAAAAGAATACACACCCACATCGCCGATCGTGCCGGCATATTTTCCTTTCATCGCTCCTTCGGTGTAATAAGTACCGATCGCCTCCGTGGCATCCTCCACGACTTTCAGATGGTATTGCTTCGCGATCTCCATGATCCGCACCATATCCGCCATATTGCCGAACACATGCACCACGAGGACGGTTTTGACATGACGTCCTGTCTTTTTGTGGATCAGTTGATCTTTCCGCAGTTCGCATTCCTCTTTGCAGAAACGTTCCAGCTTGTTCGGATCCATGCAAAGAGAATCATCACAGTCCATAAATACCGGCTCTGCTCCGATATACTTTACCGGATTGACCGCAGCGATAAAAGTAAGCGTCGGCACGATCACCATGTCCTCTTTTGTAACGCCGGTCAAAAGCAGGGATACATGCAGGCCGGAGGTTCCGTTCTGACAGGATACCGCTCCCTTTGCATGCACATACTCTGCGATCTTTTGCTCAAAGTCATTCACATAAGGGCCGCCGGTAGACACCCATTCCGTCTCCACTGCGGTGGTCACATATTTTAACTCATTTCCCTTTAAATTCGGTACTGACAAAGGAATAAATCTATCGCTCATTTTCTATCTCCTCTCTCCACGCTGTGCAGCAGCCTGCACAGTCATTACGGCCCCAGGCAGCTTTGATCCGCAATTGCTTTATTCGCTTACTATAAATTATAATGTCGGGGTCAAAAACCGATATCCGGATTGTTCCGCGCTTCGCACTCCCACAATCCTCCCACATTCCGCACTTTCGTGGCGCATTCGCACCACTTCGTGCTCCATGTGGGGCGGGTCATAAAGTCGCTCACCCACTTTTGAGCAAGCTCAAAGTGGATTCAGACTTTTGACCCTGATATCATAAATTATAGATATCTGCTTTATATTTGTCCATATTATGACGTAAGAACTCGATGGTCTCGGCAAGTCCCTGTTCAAAGGTATACTGAGGCTTCCAGTCTGTTAACTCCAGGATCTTTTTGTTGCAGCCAAGCAATCTGTTGACCTCGCTCTTTTCCGGTCGCAGTCTCTGTTCGTCGCAGACGATCTTCGCCTCCGGATTGATCTGGCGGATCAGCTCCTGTGCAAGCTGTCCGATGGAAATCTCATGCTGGGTCGCGATATTGATCTCCTGCCCGATCGTCTTATCCGACTCATACATCGCGATAAAGCCATGGGCGGTATCTTTTACATAGTTGAAATCCCTGGTCGGTGTCAGGGAGCCTAATTTGATCTCTGTCTTACCGGCCAGAAGCTGCGTGATGATCGTCGGGATCACGGCTCTGGCAGACTGCCTCGGTCCGTAAGTATTGAACGGGCGTACGATCGTCACCGGAAGCGAGAAGGAGCGATAGAAGGACTCTGCCAGCCTGTCCGCACCGATCTTGGTCGCGGAGTAAGGAGACTGTCCCTGATAAGGATGCTTCTCATCGATCGGCACATACTGTGCTGTCCCGTACACTTCGGAAGTGGAAGTCACCAGCACTCTCTTTGTCCCCAGATCTCTTGCCGCCTGTAAGACATTCAGGGTTCCCTTGATATTGGTATCCACATAGGTGTCCGGTGAATGATAGCTGAAGGGGATCGCGATCAGCGCCGCCAGATGAAATACCGCGTCACATCCCTTCATCGCTTCTTTGACACCGTTGGGATCTCTGATATCTCCCTGGAAGATCTCCACATGATCCATGATCTCTTTCGGAAGTGTGTCTAACCACCCCCATGTATTGAATGAATTATAGTAGACAAATGCCTTTACTTCATATCCCTTTTTTACCAGCTCCTCCGTCAGATGACTTCCGATGAAACCGTCTGAACCTGTTACCAAAACTTTGCCCATGTTTATTCCTCCTGTCACTTTTCTGAATCTATGCTCTGTTTATAGCGTTCTATATCGTAAGCATTTTCTTTTATCTGTTTACGAGAATATCCTCCAGATGCCCTCTCTCGTAGGCCGACACCAGACTGCCCTCCGTAAGGTTCATGATCTTTACTCCATTTTTTCGGCTGTAATCCTCCAGCGCAAAATGCTGCTTATGTACCAATGCACATCGGATCAGATCTCCGACCACATGTTCACTCGCAAATGCTCTGCCGCCTTCCTGTCCGTCATAAAAATGCTCGTCTTTCACAACAGCATAAGAATTAAAATCACAGCCGAGCAGATAGATTTTTTTATACCCCATATAAAGAGCACACTCAATCGCCACCGGGATCACATTTAAGGAACCTGTCATCTCTTTGGTCATATCGCACCGGATCAGATTTCCTTTTTGCACATAATCCGCACATACATAATAATTGTTGTTGTCCTCCAGACCGGCCTGTTTCATTTTGGCAGCCATGTTATCTCGCAGGATCAGTTTCGTCTCAGGGTGCGCTTTTTTAAATTCTTTTACATAGTCAAAATACTGTCCCCCGAACACCGCATCGATAAATAAGTGATATGACGAATCAAACTCCTGTGCCCCTTTGTGAAAGAAATTCACTGTCACACAAGGGTAAGCTTCTATGCTTTTTAAATCTATTTTTTTCAAAGACGGACCGTTACCCAGCACGAAACAGAAATCCTCTTTCCCATGCTCTTTTAGTTTCACATTACGCGCTAAAAGCTTTTTATCCGCTCGGCAGATAAAATCGATGGAATGCTTAAAATTCATAAGCCCTCCTGCAAGCTCATCCGTCTTTAGCATCAAGGTATCTCTTTTTCCCAACTTCCTTCTCCTCTCTTTCCCTCATAAGGGTAAATACGATCATATAGAATGGATAAAAATAATTGATATATATGCTGACATTATCGGTCGTCATGATCAGAAAGGAATACAAAAACATACCCATCACCGCAACATAAGACGCGGTCTTTATCCTCTTTGACAGGCGGCCCAGTATCCATCCGTACAAAAGCCAGTAGGCAATAAAGCATACAAAGCCGATCTCCATGTATAATACCAGAATATCATTGTGTGCCAACGTATAGGAAGGAATCTCGAAGCCAAGTACATACTGATGTCCCATTCCAAGCCCTGCTCCCGGATAAGACGGCGAAAATTCAAAAAAACGGGCCAGTCTGGTATAGATATTGGCACGCCCCATCGTATTGATCTTATATTTGGCTGTAAATGCTGCAAGGGCACCGTTTTTAATGACATAGATATACAGAACCATCATAACGGTCATGCACCAGTAAGCGGTCTTCACAAAAAAGAAACGTAACCTCCTGCTGCGAAACAGCTCCACCAGAAACACAAAGGCAGTCATCGCAAATGCCGCAAGCATCCCGATCCTCTTATCCGCTAGAAACAGAAGGACCAAAGCCGCCATGGTATAAACGTATCTCTTACGATAGACATAATAGATCACATAAGCGCCCAGAATAAACGCATACTGTGACTCCATCAGATTCGCTCTGGAAAAATGCCTGACACCCCAGATCAGAAATACGATCGCGATCCCCCAAAACTGCATATCCAAATACTCGGGCAGCTTCTCTTCCATGAAAGCGGAAACGCAAAAAGCCAGTAGAAGCGGAAGCAGATAAAACATCGGATTCTTGAGGGAATCACTGTTTAAGGAGTCATTCCAGATACAGAAAAACTCTCCTGCAAATATATAGAGAAGCCAGGGCAGAAAAAACAGCAGTCGATCTGTATAGTTTTCTCTTTTGTAAAGAAAGACCAGACACATTCCACACAGCCCAAGCGCAAACAGATACTTTACCGAACCACTCCTGCCAAACACGGTAAACAGAAGGATGTTGCAAATGATCCACAGTACATTATGCAGTTGGAACGAAATATCCCGTAAGTCCATCCAGCCACCTGTCATACGATCCTGCTGTGATCGCCAATTCGTCATACTTTACAGATCTCTCTGTAGATTTTCATGAGCCGCTCATAATTGGCCCGCTGTGTGTAATGCTCTCTGTAAACCTGCACGCTGCTTTCGGTCATATCCGTCAGTGCGTGGATTTTGTCATAAAGATCTTTGGAAGAATCATGCCGGAATCTCAGGCCTGTCACTCCGTCCTTCACCAGATTCCCGACGTTCCCGAGATCACTTCCAATGACCGGTGTCCCGCAGGCGAGACTCTCGGCGATCGTCATGGGAAACCCCTCGTAAAGCTGCGTCGGATGGATCATTGCCAGCGACTGTGCGAGAAGCTCCTTAACTTTGTCATTCTCCACTTTACCCCAAAATCGGACATTGTCAAGCTTCGCATCGGCAGCCATCTGCTTAAAATACTCCAGTTCTTCACTGACACCACATATTATTAAATCATATTCCGGTATATTTTTCCATGTTTCTAAGAGAATTTTCATCCCTTTGATCGTCTCCGGTCTTCCCACATAAATAAATTGTGGTTTCCTCTGTGCAAAGGGAATGATTTTTCTGTCAATATCCACAAAATTCGGTTTTACATACACTTTTTTGGCATCAAAAATCTTATTGCCGCTCCCCTGCAAAAGCTTCCCGCGGCTAAACTCTGTCAGACAGATAAAATAAACCTTCCGGTATGTCCCGAGCATCCTGTGGAATTTTAAGATCATGACACTGATCAGTGTCTGCGCAGTGCTGTTACGATAGCATTTGTGGCGGATCGCAGTCTGCAGTCCTTTTCTCACACACTCTTCGCAGTTATGCCCGTCTCTGTAGAAAAGTGCATTGGGGCAGACCATACGAAAATTATGAACCGTCTGGACCACCGGGATCTTTTCGGAAAATGCCGCGTAAAAAACCGACGGACTCACCATGGTGAGCGTATTGTGTACATGCACAATGTCAATCTTTTCTTTCCGGATCAGACGCTTTACCTCCCGGTAGGTTTTCACTGAAAAAACGGCACGAAAGGGCAGAAACAGTTTCTGCCGTATGCTCATATTCTTTATCTCTTCATTACTCCGGATATAGGTAACTACCCTGTGCCCGTTTTGCTCCAGCATCCGCTTCTCATTCTCAAAGACCGTATCCTCGCCGCCCTGTATCTGATAGCGGTTATGCACCAGCAAAATTCGATATTTCTTATCCATGAACCACTTACTCCCGCACAACTTCTTTGTATCCGTTCCAAACACTTTGCCGTTCCCAACAGATGCGCAATGAATGTATTCTCACTTTTTCAAAAGAACCGCATGCAGGATAAATTTAAAATTCGTTGACATATAACGTTTAAACAATCGTTTCGGATCCTGCATCAGACGATACAGCCATTCCAGACTGGCTTTTTGCATCCACATGGGCGCACGCTTGATATTATCCGCATGATAATCAAAGCCTGCACCGACTCCGATCATAAGCCCTTTCACTTTTCCTTTGTGTGCCGCCATCCAGTTTTCCTGTTTCGGAGCCCCCAATCCCACCCAGACAAAGTCCGGTTCTGTTTCGTTGATCATTTCCACGATCCCGGCATCTTCTTCCTCACTTAATCTGCGAAAGGGCGGTGAATACATTCCCGCGATCGTGATCCCCGGATAGCGCTCTTTGAGCTTCTCCTTTAAGAGATCCAGCGTTTCCTGTGTGCTTCCGTAAAAATAATGACGGTATCCATGCTGTGCGGAGATCGCAAAGATCTCGCCCATGAGATCCGGTCCCGTCACCCTCTTTGCCTCTTTGAATCCACGTTTTTTACATTCCACCGACAAGGGTTTCCCGTCCGGCAAAGCCATAAAAGCATGATTCTGCACCTTGCAATAAGAGGGATTTTCCATGCTCATGACCGTTGTATGCACATTGGATACACAGATATATTTCCCGGTCAGTTCTTTGATATGCTCTGTAAGATAAGACAGAGTAAACGGCATGTCCACAGCCGCGATCTTTACCCCCAGTATCTCACACTTCGGAATCTCCTTTTCATTCATAATCCATCCTGCTCCTGTCATTCATCACACATGCAAACCGGCAAAGTCCGGTATATCAGATCCGTCCCGCTGACTTCTTTCACCGCTTTTACTGTACCACGATCGTACCCATGATCTTAACATTCTGGCGGTCGCATACTTCGATCTCTTCCCTGATCTCACGATACAGCGACTTCCCTGCTGATTCCATCAAAAGTACATGGCCGCACTCGACCGATTTTTCAAGTGCCTCTGCATTATACAAAACGGATTTACCTGCGATCAGCTTCACCCCGGATTTATTCAATCCTTTTTGCAGCTCCTGCACGATCTTTTCTTCTTTCTTTTCCATCGCACAGCCTGTCACATAAATCTCTGAAATAGCATGGGCTTTTGCATACACTCTGATATTGGCAGCCGCCATCTCTACAGCTTCCTCGTATGCAAAATAGTGTCGTCCCATATGGCGCAGCTTCTCTATCCGGCTGTCCAGAAAGGAAAACCATTTCTTTTTGCTGTTCTCCTTTGTCAGAATGGTACTGTAGAGCTTCACTCCGTAAAGCTCCTCGAACGAATCCTCCACCATAAGGTGGTTATTTAACAGATAGCCTGCACATGCAATGACTGCTGCTGCCAGGATCCCCATTATGAATCCAACAAGCATAAGCTTTTTGCCGACAGCAGGCTTCGCCTGCATGATCGCCTCCTCTTTACTGCTATCCTCCAAAAGCTCTGCTTCCAGATCCAGCGCTGCCAGATACTGTTTCTCCGCAGAAGAAAAAACATTTTCCATATTGGTGATCGTCTGAAGATAGTTATTGCCGCGCTCTACATTGATCTTCTGATAAGAGAGCAGATCATTATCTGCCTTTCTGTTTATGGAAGAAGCAACCGGTATCAGTTCAAATACCCCCAGACTTTTTTGGATCACACTCTTTTGTTCGTCGATCTTTTCCTGAATCTTTGCCAGCAGTTTCCCGCAGTTTTCCTCACCGTCCGCATAGGCATAAATCGTAAGCATATGCTCTGCCGAATCCGAAATACTCTGCTGAGAGTTGCTGCCGGAAGTATTAAATCGGTCGGTTGCATCGAAGTCGATCGCTTCTGTCACATAAGGAGCCTGCGCTTCGTCCACTCCCAATGCTTCCTGCAGAAACGCCGTATCGTGGAGTACGCTCTGATAAGCGCCGACGATCGCTACTGCATTGTCCGTCCCCGCATCCGTCTCTCCCGCATGGTTATCCACAAAATAAGTTAGAGTCCCCACATAAAAATCATTGGGGTTCAAACGCATCAGGTAGGAATTTGCCACATAATCATCCAGGATTTGCAGCGAATCACGATATTGCAGATAGGTCGTCATCTTCCGTTGGGACGCCGCATCCAGGGTCGGGATCTGGCGATTCTGTATCGCAGCCTTGGATGCCTCAACCGACTGACTGCTTCTATAGTAGCTGATGGCACCTGCCAGAATCGAAAAAACAATGGCACAAAGAAGCATACTTCTCCACTTCAGGCAGACCGCCCATATCAAATCCAGTAAACTGATCTTCCTTTCCTTCTCCTGTCCTGTCATGACATCCTCCTCTTTATACAGATCATTCCTTGTTTTCTTCTTTCTTCTGATAGATCCTGTATCCATCTACTATCTCCACCTGCTCATAACCGTATTTTTCCAGCCGGAGATTCTTTTTGTGAACAACATATTCCACATCATATTTATCACAAATGGTCGCGATCAGTGCCGCATCCCGTTTTACGCTTTTTAATTGTGCATACAGTGTTTTGAAATCTTCGTTTTCCTCTTTGATCGTATAGCCCTGGATGTTTCGCCCGTACAGCAGCTCGATGTCATCCGTATACTGTCTGATATAATTGAACAGATTACGCGCCACCACCGCTTTGGGATGATCGTCTAATGCAAGCAGAGCCTCCGATACATCTACCGCTTCCTGCGGAAGTTTATAAGTATTCTGCGCCGGAAGAAATCTTGCTCCGGTATAAACATTCGTCCCATACAGGACAAAAATAACGAGCATTCCCGCCACAGGCACCCATTTCACCATGCGCCACTGTATTCTCTTTACCAGATCCACCGTCGCATAGCAGCAGATAAAGGCTTCACACAAAAACCAGTACAGCCTCCAGCAGATCCCTCCGGTCAGCTTATGCCAAACCGGCATATAAAGAAAGGGGTTAAACAACAGAACGAACAGCAAGAGCATGGCCCAGCCGATCTTCTGACGAAATTCCCGGTTGATCAAAAACAAATACAAAAAACAGCCCGCAAAAAGAAACAGAATGATCCCGTCACCTTTGTAGCGGGCATATTGTACCCACAACTGCAACAAGATCCATTCAAAACTTCCCTGAACCATTCCCTTCTCCTATCCGATCCTCACATTCCTGCGGCCGTAATCCGCTCAGGCACGCTCTCTGTCTTCCTCATGAAGCGGCATACAAAATACCAAACACCAGATTGGGCAGGCAGGAAAGGACTCCCATAAACAGATTTCTCCAGGACCTATGTCTCAGTGCATACGAAAAACCGAAGCAGCCTACCAGTACTGCCGAATACACGATCCCGACACCGGACAATAAGCAGGCTCCCAGATTCACCACTCCGATCATAAGATGCCATCCCGGGTTGTCATAATCCGCATCAAACTGCAGCATTAATGCGATCATAAACGGAAGCAGTACTCCCGCAACGATCGATTTTCCCTGCCAGATCCTGGTGAGAAAAAAGGTCGCACTGGCATAAATGGAGATATATCCAAAAATCTCAAACACACATACCAGAATCAGAAACAGATACCGGTATTTTCGTTCGGGTAAAAGCATATCCGCCAGAAGCAGGTAAGCTCCATATCCCATCAGTACCAGGAATACAGGAAGGACAGTATGCGCAAGCACCGTCGGATGAATGCAGGTCAATCTCGCCAACAGGGCGAGCCAGATCGTCCAGGGACTGACCACATCTTTTTTCAGCTCACCGACCGGCTCCGGAAGCATCACTCCCGTATTCGGATGTGTCAGAAGCATTGTCCCGTTGTTCCACGCCGACACAGAATTGGCCATATATCTGGCATCATCTGCATCATAATGCGCATAACACACATACATATAGATCTGAACCGCGATCAACGCGATCACGCATATCCCCAACATTTTTGTAAAAACTGTTTCTTCCGAAAGCCGGGGCCATCGCAGTCTGACTGTTTTCACTTCCTGTATTTGTGTACTCAGCCGCTCTTCGATCCTTCCTTCTTTTCTTCGAAGACTCCGGATAAATCTGCCGGCAAGGATTAAGAGAATCGAAAGGCACCACAAAAGAATTACCGGATCCAGCTTCCGTTTCATCATGATCGCCGGTACCGCAATCGCCTCGAAAACTGCCCATCCGGTAAAACTACCGATCAGATAGTACAGGATGCTATTCTTTTTTATTTTGCAAAACTCACACACGATCTTTCCCAGAAAAACAGGAACGACCGCAAGCCAGATCAGGATCAGGATCCCTTTTCCCAAATAAGCCATCTTCCTTCAACCACTACACTGTCCGCAATTTCTTTCTCTGTGCCGCTTCACTCTCAGACATATACTTTACACCTGTGCCAAGCGCTTTGTGTACATCTCGTATGCGCTTATTCAGCATATCCATGGCATTGACCTCCAGGCTTGCCTTCTGATCGCTTCCCCACATTTCATGCGAAAGGGTCACATGGCGCTCGATCACGCAGGCTCCCAGTACAACCGCAGCGATGGTTGGCTCCAGATTTGCCTCATGTCCGCTGTAGCCTACCAGACAATCAAATCTCTCCTTCAGAGTCTGGATCATGCGAAGATTCAGATCTCCCACCGGTGCCGGATAAGCACTGTTGGTATGAAGCAGGATATAATCACCATGCCCGTTCTTCTCCAGGACTTCCACCGCATGATCTACCTCTTCCATGGTAGTCATTCCGGTAGACAGGATCACCGGCTTCCCGCTCTTAGCCGCTTCTGCGATCATCTCATCGCGTCCGTTGGAAGCACTTGCCACCTTGATATACGGCACATCATATTTTAACAAAAACTCAAGACTCGGCATATCCCACGGCGAAGCACTCCAGGATAATCCCTTATCCTTGCAATAGGCATCGATCACATCATACTGGGGCTTTTCGAACTCTACCCGGTATTTGTATTCCAAATAGGTCATTCTTCCCCATGGCGTATCTCGCATTACGCTCTTTTGTGCTTCAGGTACTGCAAGCTCCGGTGTCCTCTTCTGAAATTTCACACTGTTCCAGCCGGTCGCATTTGCCGCGTCCATCAGTTTTTTAGCGATATCAATATCTCCGTTATGATTGATGCCGATCTCTGCGATCATAAACGGATAACTTGTCTCATTAATGACATAATCCCCGATCTTAATCTCTTTATTTGCCATAACATTCTCCTTTTGCAGATCAATCTTTTCCTTTCATCTGTTCATTCCTTACGCTCACAAAGGAATCCGCTAATAGAAACAGTATAATAAAAAATACAAAGAATAGCAAGGATTATCTCTGATTCTTTCCCCCCGCCGCTTCTCCACGGTCAAAAGGCGTCTCCCGTTATCAAAAACGGGAAACGCCTTCCGGACCGCTTCTTTACTTTACGCTGACTGTTACTTTCGCCGTCTTTTTGCCCATCTTCAAGGCTACCTTCATGGTACCTTTTTTCTTCTTCGCTGTCTTGATCTTCACCTTAACAGTCTTTGCAGACACAGTTGTTTTGACCACTTTCGCCTTCTTTGCCGCTTTTCCGGACAGCTTCACGATCGGCTCATCCGTCGGTTTGGCGGATTTATCCTGTGCCGTAACCTTAAAGGTCAGTACCACTGTCTTACCCGCTTTCACACTTACTTTCTTCTTTTTCGCCTTCAGTGTTTTCACCGGGTTCGCTTTGATATTCGGTGTTACCGTTTTGCCCGTTCCGGCTCCGCTCGTGGCTGCCTTGACGGAAACAGCCGCATAACCGTGAGATTTTCCTCTGGCTACCATGTCAGCGATCTCTGCCATATAAGCTTCCTGATCCGTCACCGTATTATAATAGAACATAACGGCCAGATCCGTATTTACCAGTATGGATTTACCTGCGATTTCCTGGTTCTCACCATATACCGCAAAGTCTCCGTTTCTGTCAAAAAATACCATGGTTGCTTTCTTTTCATAATTCGGCGCAAACTGGAAGGTCTGTGATCTGGCATTTGCCGTATAATAGCCTTTAATGTCACAGTCTTCGGTCTCTTTTCCGTTTATCACTGCTCTGTTTCCGTAGCGGTATGCCTTCGGCAGTACGTTGAGCACCTTCGGTGTCTTAATGGAATAAAGTGTGTAACTTACCGATTCTGCAATCCTGCCGTCTTCGTATGCCACACAGATATATCTGGAACTCTCGATATCATTCTGGAGCTTTCCATCTCCCGGAACCACATTCTTTACGGTCGGTGCCCTGAAGGAATATTCAAGTCCTGTCTTTCCTTCCACCTTTTTGTACTGGAACGTTTCGCTTTGGACAAACCATTGATATTGTCTGCCTGCATTTTTCTTCTGATCGGTCACGACCAGTTTGATCGGTGCATTTTCAAGTGCAAAGCCTGTCTGCTCTGCTGCCGCTTCAGACAGTCTGCGGTTTCCTGCCGGATTCACACCATAGCAAGGCGTCTCGGAATCCACAAACGCTCCCATGCTGGCAACCAGCATCGTACGTCCGTCATCTGCTTTTTCCTTTGTAAAATTCACATGGTATTCGATTGTCCGGAAGGGTGCCAGGATCACACATTTGTAATCGCCTCTGGTCATCTCATCCAGCTCTTGATCCGCCAGATCATCATCCAACAGATCTTCTTCTGTCACAGTCGGGTTCAGACTTTGTCCGTTCTCTCCCTGTATTTCAATATATCTTCTTTGTACCTGATCATAATGATACCATTGATAGGTAAGCTGCTTTGCACTGGTTCTCACATCCGGTTTCAGGGTAACTCTTGTTCCGACAGTACTCTGCCTGTGCTCTGTATAAGAATTTTTGTTCTTCTCTCTGGGCGTCAGCACTCCGATCGTTCCATCCGCTTCTGTCTCTACCAGATTCAGGAATTCATCGGGCGGAAGCAGTAAAAATAGTACCGTTTCTTCGTCCACTCCCGCTTTTACGGTACAACCGTACATACCATAATCGCTTTCCTTAATATCACTGATCGTATAACTGTTTGAGACCGCTTCCGGAATTCGTTTTCCTTTCCCCGCCATCATACTGTCAAACCACTGGTACGTGATCTCATATCCGGGATCTGCCGATGCATCTACTGCAAAGGTTACCTGTCCTCCCACATCTTTTTGCTCGATGTAGCAGCATCTGTTGTCCGGTCCCATCGGAAGGACCGTATGATTCAGCTTCAGGTTCGCCGTTTTATATAACGTAATGTTCTTATATGTTGTACTGTCACCGCAGGTGGCTTTAATGCGGTATTGTGCAAAATCGCTCTCTTTCAGATCTCGCAACAGATAAGATGCTTTTGTCGCGCCATAAATCGCCTGATATTTTCCATCGCTATATTTAAACCACTGATAGGTAACCGGCTCTTTTGAATCCGTGACCACCGATACCAAAAGTTCAGCCTCTCCTCCGAGAGTTGCCGCGATCTTCTCCTTGCCTTCCAGTGTGATCACCGGATCCTTTTCATATGCAAAAAGGTGAAAGATCGTCCTTACTTCCTCTCCGTTCTGATCACAGGGTGTGATCATATGTCCTTCCCCATCGTAAACTGTCAATTCGTATACACCAAAGTCTTCTTCGGAAAGAGCCGAAATTTCCAATACCGGACGAGTCTTCTCCAGAATTCTCTCTGTTTCAATCTCTTCTTCATAAGCCTTCTGTTCGATAAAGGTCCACCGATAGGTATAAGAAGACTGATTCAAAGCCGAAGGCGAAATTCCAAAGCGAACACTGTCTCCTATACGGTTTCTGCCATCATTGTCAGCTTCTCCGTACTCTGAAACCGCTTCAAAGGAATCTGCTGTTTCCTCCCAGATCCTTGCGACCTGGATCGTGACCGATCCCTGCGAAAGCACATAATCATCCTTCGTATACGTCCAAATACACAAATACTTCCCAAAAGAGTCCTCTTCCAGCTTTTGCAGGTTCAAAGTCGGTTTTACAGCTCCTTCTATTCTGAGTGCAGTTTTTTCCGTCTCACCTTTATACCACTGATAACTGAAGGATCCTCCGGCTGTCTCGGCCGAAGCAACGACGTTTAGCACAGCGGATTCTCCCAGTCTCTTATCGATCACAGTAACCCCGTTTTGGGCGGTTACAACATTGGTCAGTGCTTCATTATTCACGTCAAAACGTCTGATCTCCGATTTGCCTCGTGTATTGCTGACTCTGCAATAATACTGGGTAAAATCTTTTTCTGTCAGTCGTAGCGTTAAGCTTGCCGTATTCTCGCCTTCGAGCTTTACTTCCTGTCCGAAGGTCTTGCTCTTCGTATTCCGATCTATACGATACCAGCTATAAGAAAGCTGATCGTCTGTCTCTGAAGAAGCCTGAACGGAAAGGACCGCCGTTTCGCCCACTTTCTTTGTCATGATAACATCTACTTCCGGCTCCGAAATGATAATGCCGGTATTCTCTGCCACCGTAAACGTAAGCGTACCCTCTCCGATCGTTTCCTTCGAAGAGATCGTCTCCGCTTTGATCATACAGCTGTAAGTACCAAAATGTCTGACATCTACCTTAGGGATCGTATATTCCTCCGCGGTCGCGTTCTCCAACTTTTCTCCCTTTAAATACCATTGATAGCTGACCGCCACGTCGGAGGTGTCACCTGTAAATTGTGCCTTCACACCCATTTTCACACGGTCGCCGAGCTTTACGCGAAATTCACCGGGCGTCGTACGATACAGATTATTAAGCTCCGCCTTTTCCTGCGCCTGCAGCGAGATCTCATATTCCTTGATTATTTCCTCTGCTTCCGTAAGCGGTGCCTCACTGTTTTTTCTGCCCGGGAATATCTTTACCCGATAGGTTTCCTCCTGACTGATCTTTCCGGTCTCGCAGGTATTATCGGAAGAAATCTCTTTCAGATCCTTCCATTCATATTCATACTCTTTCTTTGCAGCATTCCAGATCTTTTCGCCGCTCTCATCCAGCTTATATTCCTTTTTCTGCCATTGATAGAGCACCTGATAGCCCGGATCTACTCCGTATTTCGGTGAAACAAGGGTTATCGCAGTTTCTTTTGCAACCGTGATCTTATTATCCGACTTGCCTGCTGCATATACCTCCGTAAAATGCCATACCTCAGCAATATCCAGAGACTCCTCAAATTCCTTTACGTATTCTTCCGGTCCCGTGATCTTAACCTGACATTTAAACATATGGGCGGCATCCATACCCAGCAGTCCATAAACCGTATAATACTGTTTGCCTGCCGCAGTATCAAATCCATAAGCAAAGTCATCATTGGTCAGTTGATACCCCATTAACCCTGCCTGTGTCTGACCTTCCATTTTCTCATACTTTGCAATAATAGAATAATTCTTATCCTCCGCCGGTGCGCCCTCGGTTTCTGACGGCACTTGCAGATTGATGTTTTTTAAATGCTCCCAGTCCGTATAGGCTTCGTTTATGCCACCACTTTCCGGAAGATAATAATCATCCACCATCTGATAGACTCTTTTGTACCATTGATATTCTGTCGTATATCCTTCAGTCGCGATCGGGATCTTTGCGTTTATGGTATCACCGACGCCAAGCTCCAGTGTCAGATTCTGATTTTCTTTTGTCCATGTTTCTGCAGTTTTATCAAAAAAGTACTTATGGTCCACAACAGCCGCGGTATAGGTCGCTTCATAACACGGTGACGTTTCTCCGGAAATATATGCCGTTCCCACCAACTTATAGGTGCCAAGATCCTCACTTGTGACCTTTTTCAGCGTAAGCTTTGTAGTCGTTTTTCCATCCAGAGCCGTGTTATTTTTATACCACTGCCATTTCACATCATAGCCGCCTGCGGTCTGCGCATCCGGCTCGAGTGTGAGATCCTGTCCGAGCGTGGCGCGCACACTGACACTGGGATCCTTTTGCAAAGTGCTTTTACCTGCAACGTAGAAAGCGATCGGACTGACGTCCACAAGGCTGACATGGTATTCCTGTTCTTCTGTCCAGATCACATCTCCTAAACTTTTTCTGAGACCGATGCTGCAAAGATAATAGCCGTTCTGACTCGGTTTGCAGGTATTGCCTGCCGCAAGTTTTTCCCACTCAGCATCTTTTGCACTTCTGTAAAACCACTGTAAGCTTGTGGTATAATATCGATCGCGATACACCTCTATGGGTGTAAATTTCGGCTCTACCAGACTTTCTCCCTTTTTCGCAACCGCTTCCCTGATCCCGTCTTTGGAGTCAAAGTTCCCCGGGATCTTCCAGTTTAAGATAATCTCCTTTGTCCCATCGATCTTTACGCCGTCGATCTTTGCATTTTCTCCAAAGAAAAGGAGATATTTATTTTCTCCGCTCGGATAAATCTTCGTTGCGACACCTGTCTCCTCATCCACTGCGTCCTCAACAAATGTCTTATACCCGATCGTACTCTTACCATTGGAACTGCTTAAAAACTCCTTATTCTTAAGAACCGTACCGTCTTCCTTCTGAACCGTCAGGTATGCCTGTGTAAGACTTGGTGTTCTGCTCTCTATTACCTTAGTAGCATCATACTCTGTACCTCGTACCTTCTTATACTGTAACGTCACATCCTCACCGTTATACCCGGTCGGGACATACAAAAGCCACCAGCTGTAAGTATCACCGTTTTCGACAATATCCTGTGTCAGTTTTACCGTGCCGTAGTTTGACAGATCCTTATACGTGAAATAATCAGACCCAAAGAGCCAGTCGGTTCTCTCATCTCCATTTTCATCTATATAGTTTCTGCCCACTTCAGCCATGCAGGAAACAGTCTCATGATTGTTGTTCACAATGGCTGTTTTTCCGTTTCCGATCTTAGTCGCGCCCAGCCAGTTGTACTGCACGACATAGTTTTCCTCATGCACTCCGTCGGCAAACACGACCGCCGGTGCATGCGCCACCATCTGATCACTGTCCGTAAAGGAAAAATACATACCTTCACTGTTCTCGGTTATCGTGGCAGCATTTTTCCAGCTTATGTCATCCATCTGCAGTCCGATGCGATATCCTTCCTCATAAGTATTCCCGTGTTCATCCTGATATTGCTTATCTGACGGGATCAAGATCTGCAGTGGTATCTCATTCGAACTGTTTCTGTATTTCTCATAAGGAAGTATATAGTTCTGTCCTTCCTTCACAAGCTCTGTATCGTCACTGCTATACAATTTTCCGGCGAAGGAAGCAGTGATGTTGGTTTCCGTCCCGCTCTCCCCGGCTTTTTTGTACACCATGACCTTCAGATCTTCACCCTTGTAGGCAGAGTCTGCCCATTTCAGCCAGTAAGAATTCCCTGTATTATCTCCAAAACAAAATATCTTACTTAGATTCTCCGCTGCCCATGCTTTTTGTCCAAGCGGCATTGACGGTAGTACTGTAACCACCATGACCACTGCCAAAAACATTGCTAACAGCCTTTGCAGCTTCTTCATGCTTTTTCCTCCTTAAGAATTTTGTACTACATGAATGGTTTGCAGGGCGTTCCCCGCTTATGCCGAGAACGCCCTTTTCAACCATCATTTATTTACTTTACCGTAACTGTCACCGTTGCCTTCTTATTGCCCATAGTCAATTTGACTTTCATCGCGCCTGTTTTCTTCTTGTTTGTCTTGATCTTTACCTTTACCGTCTTTGCAGACACAGTTGTTTTGACCACTTTCGCCTTCTTGGCTGCCTTTCCGGACAGCTTCACGATCGGCTCATCCGTCGGTTTGGCGGATTTATCCTGTGCCGTAACCTTAAAGGTCAATACGACTGTCTTACCTGCTTTCACACTGACTTTCTTATTTTTCGCCTTCAGCGTTTTCACCGGATTTTGCTTCAGATTCGGTGTAACGGTTTTATTCGATACCGTTCCTCCTGCATTTGTAGCCGCCTTAACAGAAGCTGCCGCATAACCATGGGATTTGCCCTTGGCTACCATTTCTGCGATTTCTGCCATAGACGTTTCCGCCTCCCAAACGGTCTCAAAATAGAACATAACCGCCAGATCGGTATCAACCTTTATGCTCTTTCCCGCGATCTCCTGATTTGCTCCGTATACCGCAAAATTACCATTTCGGTCGAAGATGATCAGAGATGACTTCTTTTCATAGTTCGGTGCGAACTGGAAGGTCTGGGACTTTGCATTTGCCGTACAATATCCCTTGATATTATATTCACCGGTACTTTCTCCGTTTACGATCGTCTCATTGCCGTACCGGTATGCCTTTGGCAGCTGATTTAACACCTCGGGTACCTTGATGGAATAAAGTGTATAGCAGACTCTATCCACAATCTTTCCCTTCTCGATCGCAGCACAGATATAGTTCGTTGACTGCATCTCGTTCTGTTTCCTGCCATCGCCCGGAACGGCTCTGTCTACCATCGGTGCTCGGAAGGAATACTCCGATCCGGTCATTCCTTCAATCTTTTTGTAGTTTTCTCCATTCTCTCCCACATACCACTGATACGTTCTGTCAGATCCTTTCTTGCGGTCTGTTACCACCAGCTTGATCGGAGCATTTTCCAATGCATAGCCTGTCAGGTCAGAAGCTGCACCTGATAATTTCCGGTTGCCGGCCGCTGTCATTCCGTAAGTATCCTCATCCACGAATGCTCCCATACTTGCAACCAACAGTTCGTCATCTTCTTCACCCTGTGCATAGAATTTTGCCCGGTATTCGATCGTTCTGAATGAAGAAGAGATCACGCATTTATAATTGCCCGGGTTCCAATACAATTCCTCTTCAATCGGGATCAATTCTTCCCACGGAATAGCCGGTGCCGCCTTCTTTTCCAGATATCCATCCTTTTCGATGTCTTCCTCCGTCACGGTCACTTCCAGTGTTTTGCCGGTCTCTCCTGTCAGCTCCACATACTTGTTTTGGATCTTATCAAAACGATACCACTGATATTCTACCGCTTTTGCACTGGTGCGCACATCCGGTTTGAGTGTGATCTTGTCACCGGCTTTTACATAAAACCGCTCTGTATAATAATCCTTCTCATTTTCTTCTGTCAGTATTACAAGTTCTCCGTTTTCGTCCGTTCTTACCAGATTGAGGAATTCATCCGTCTTTCCTAATGTGAAAGAAACTCTTTCCTCATCCGCGCCGGCCTTCACTACGCATTGGTAATCACCATAGTCTTCTTCACCCACTGTTTTGATCTCATAATCCTTCGAAACGGCTCCCGGAATGCGTTCCAAATTCTCTTCTTCATCTAATCGATACCACTGATACGTTACCTCAAACTCGGGATCTGCCGAAGCATCAACCGTAAAGGTAACAGGATCGCCCGGATTCTTTTTCTCGTAATAGCGATACTCTCCGTCCGTAGGGAGTACTGTATGGTTCACGTTCAGATTTGCTGTCTTATATACGTTGATGTACTTTCTTGCAGAGCTATCCCCGCATCTGACCATAACACAATACCCTGTGAAATCATTTTCTTTCAGGCTGTTTAACGGATAAGTGGAAGCTGTCGCTTTGTAAATCGCCTCATAACCGTCCCCTATGTACTTATACCACTGATAAGTGATCGGCTCTGTCGAATCTGCAGACGCAGATACCGAAAGCGTCAGATCCTCACCCGGCTTCGCTTTGATCTCTTCTTCATGCTCATCCAGTGTCAGCTTCGGAGATTTCACATATTCAGAAAGATTGAATGTGGTCTTGATCCTCTTTCCGTTCTTATCATACGGATTTACCGCCTTCCCGTCCTTGTCATAGATACTGAGATAGTATGTCCCGAAATCCTCTTTGGAAAGGGAAGAAATCTCAAACACAGAGTTCGTATTATCCAACCGTCTCGGTGTGCCACCGATCACTATGTCTATATCCGGGAAAAATATCTCTTTCTCCCCCGCCGGTATAGCGGAAATCATTCCCGGCACAGCCGGCTCGGCTATGATTGCTTTCTTACCGCCTTCGAAAGGAACGCCGGTTTCCATATAGTACCACTCATAGGTATAAGCAGACCGGTTTCCTTCTGCAGGCATAACGCCGAATCTCACATGATCTCCGATACGGTTTCTGCCTCCATTGGATGCTTCTCCGTATTCCGTAACACTTTCAAAGATATCCGTTACTTTTTCCGCGATCCTGTTGATCGTAAAGGTAACGGTTCCCGTTGCAAGTACCCGGTCATCCTTTACATACTTCCAATCACACTGGTAATCATCAAACTGGTCTTCCTCCAGCTTTTCAAATGAGAGAACCGGTTTCGTAGCTCCTCCGATCTTAAGCAGCTCCTCATCCTCTTCTCCTTTGTACCACTGGTAAGTAAACGTACCGCCATTGGTCTCTGCTGTGGAGACAACCGCCAGTTCTACCGAGTCACCCGGCTTTTTGTCAAACAACGTAACGCCGTTTTTCGCAGATACTGCATTGATCAGCTCCTCATTTAGCAGGGAGAATGTTCTGTTTTCATATTGACCGCGACTATTCATGACCCTGCAGTAATAATCCGTAAAATCGTTTTCACCCGGTGTGATCTCATATTTGGAAGTATTCTGTCCCACGATCTTCACCGTTTTGCCATAGTCTGCACTCTTGTTGTCACGCTCCGTGCGATACCAGCTGTAAGTAAGCTTCTCTCCATTTTCCGATTCTGCTACTACCTCAAGGGATATTTTCTCACCCACTTTTCCAAACACTACAACATTACTGGTCGGTGAGGAAATCTTAATCCCTGTATTCTCTCTCACATAGAAACGGACCGTTTTGGAATCGATCACTTCTTCGGAAGCATCCACCGCTGTCACTTTGCATTCATAGGTGCCAAAATGTCCGACGCCTACCTTGGAGATCGTATATTCCGCCTTCGATGCATTCTCCAGTTCCTCTCCGTTTAAGTACCACTGATAGAGGAGGGTATCCTCAGAAGAGTCTCTGCACAGTTTTGCTTCCACTCCCATTTTCACACTGTCGCCCAGCTTCACGCGCAACTGTGTATTTGTGGTGGCAGACACTCTCTCAATGCCCTTTTTCTCATCTAATGAAATCTCATACGTATAAACAGCTTCCGCATCTCCAAGCGCAACATCACTGCCTGCGCGTGCCGGGAAAACAGTCACGCGATACTCACACGCTTCCTCGATCTTTTCAAGGCTCAGGGTATTACCGGTCGCCTCTTTCAGATCTTTCCACTCGTATTCTTCCGGTGCCGTGTACTCTTTTTTCTGCCACTTATAAAGTACCTGATAGCCTTCCTCGATTCCGTATTGAGGAGCAACGATCGTCAGATCTGCCCCTTTTTGTACCTTCAGTTGACTCTCTGACTTTCCGGCTGTATAAAGCTCCGCGAAATCCCATGTTTCCTTGATATTCAGATATTTCTCAAATGTCTTTTCATAATCTTGCGGACCGGTGATGGATACCCGGCACATAAACATGTACTGGTCCTCTATCTCTAAAAGCTCTTCGGTCGTAAATGTCTCTTTCTTTCCCGCAATGTCAAAGGAGTGCAGGAAATCCTCTTCGCTGAGCTTGTACTGATTCAGACCTGCTCCGTTCTCACCTTTCATCAGCTCATACTTCGTCAGAATGTAATAGGTCTTTTCTCCGATCGGCGTACCGCCTTCTTCAGGCAGAATATCGCGATCAAAAGCTTTGATACATTCCCAGTCGGAATAATCCTCATTTACGACATTGATGCCTTCCTTCTCATCGTAGCGGTAATAATCATCCACGATCATCCATTTTCTTGCGTACCACTGATACTCCGCCGTATATCCTTCTCTTGTCACAAGCGGGATCTGCTCCTTCACAGTATCTCCGATACTGCGGTATAATGTCAGTACATCTTTTGTCCCTGACCATGACGCTTCTCCATCCACCATTTTCTTTTCAAAGAAAAACGCGTCGTTCTTTTCTACCATTGCCGTGTAAGACGCCTGATAGCACGGTAAAGTCTCCCCTTCCAGATACGCCTCACCAATAAGCTTATACTCCGCAAAATCCTCGTCCGTCAGACTGTTTACGAAAAGCTTTGATCCGTTCTGACCATCCAGGATCTTTCCGTTCTTATACCACTGCCATTTGACAGTATATCCGTCAGCAATCTGCGCATCCGGTTCCAGTGTAAGACTCTGCCCGGCCGATGCATGGACAGTCTCTTCTATTGCCTGGCCATTTCCTTCTGTCCCGTAGAATTTGATCGGGCTGACCTCTACCAGGCTAACATGATATTCCTGCTCATCGGTCCAGATCGGATTAGAATAGCCCTTAACCAGCCTGATCTGACACAGATAATAACCGTTCTTGTCAGGCGCGCAGCTGTTAGAGGACGATTTTTTCTGCCATTCGCCATTCTTCGCACTTCTGTAGAACCATTGATAATATGTGGCATAAGAATTCGATGCAAATGCCTCGTAAGCAGTAAACTGCGGTACCGTAAGATACTCTGAGCTACGCGCAACGATTTCTCTTATACCCTCTTTTTTCTCTATTGTTCCCGGAAGCTCCCAGTTTAAGGTAATCTCCTTTACCCCGGTGATCACAGCATCGCCGATCTTAGCACCGTCGTTAAAGGAAAGAAAATACTTCTTTTCTCCCTGAGGATAAGCACTGGTTTCCCCTTTATTCTCAACGAAATTCCTATAAGGAATGCTGCTTTTTCCGTTCGTACTGTTTAAATATTCACTATCCCTTAAAACTTCCTCTTCTTCATTTTGAATCGTCAGATACACGTTGTTGAAAGTCGGCTGAAAACCGCTTACCGTTTTCTCCGGATCATATTCCGTACCTTCCGTCACCGCATAACGGAAGATCACATCTTCTCCATTGTAGTTATCCTTCGCATATAATAACCACCAGCTGTAAGTATTATCGTCCTTCTCAAACTCTGCCAGTTTTACGTTCTCATAAGCTGTCCGGTCTTTATAAACGGCATTCAGATTGGAGACCGCACTGTGATACCAGTTTTCTTCGCCGCTTTCGTCGATGAATTTCCTGTATACAGAAACACTGCAGGAAACCTGCGTATAATTTCTTCGAACAATGGCCTTCTTTCCATCCTCTATGCTCTGAGCTCCGTTCCAGATATAGATCAACTTATAGTCATCAGGATCGACTCCGTTAGCAAAGATCACAGATGGAGCATTCACAACACCTCTGTCTTTGTCATCGATCGAGAAGGTATTTCCGTTCTCACTCGCGTCTATCTTTGCAACACTTTGCATGTTAATATTCGTAACCTGTATATTAACATAGCTGCCCTCTCCCAGTTGATTTCCACCTGCATCCAGATAGTTCTGATCCGTTGGCACGTAGAGCTTTAACGGGATCATGTTCAGGTTCATGCTCGTATATCTCGCATAGGGAATAATAAACTTTTCTCCCTCTTTAGTCAGTTCATTATTATTGTTGTCATACAACTTCCCTGTAAAGGATCCGGTTATGTTTTCCTCCGTAAACTCTCCTTCTTCCACAGGTGTCTTTTTGTACAGCATAAACTCCAGGTCTTCTCCCCTGTAGGCTGTTTTCGCCCATTTCAGGAAATAGGAGTTTTCATCCTCATCCCGGAAGCAGAACTGTTCATTCATTTCCTCTGCCGCCCACAATTTCTGCTTTTGCGGCATTGACGGTAACAGTGTAAATACCATCACGGCTGCCAAAAGCATTGCGATCAGTCTTTGCGCTCTCTTCATGTTTCTCTTCCTCCTTTTTATCTGCCATTCATTCCTCATGAACTTAGGGCATTTTATCTGTCATCCCCCATCAAAACCCCCGATTCGTTTACAGTTTCCATAGTTTTCGTCATATTGTGCCAAAAAGAACCCCGAATATTTCAGATGGTTTATAACAGTTTCATGCTAATATTACCACCAAACGTTCTTTTTATCCACTGTTTTGTTACAATATTTTCATATTTTTTTAAGATTTTTTCATATCTTATCAGTTTTCACCGAAAACCAAAACAGCTGCCTTTACATTTTTTTCGTAATGGCAGCTGCCTTTTGCGTTTCCATTTCAAGTTAAAAGCTTCTCAGTTTTTCTTCTGTGTCTGTGGTATCCTTTATGCTTTTGATGATCAGATCATAGCCAACCTGCGGATTCACCTGCACATGAACTATATCGCCCACTTTATGCCCGAGGAGTGCTTTTCCAACCGGTGACTCCGTGCTGATCAGTCCCTCTAAGGAATTGCCGCGAACCGTCGTCACGAGTTTATAGATTTCGGTCGTGTGATCATCTGCGAACTCTACCTCTACCGTTTTATTTAATCCGGCCTCATCCTCTTTGGTGTCGTCCTCGATCACCACGGCTGTCTTGATCATTCTCTCCAGATAGCGGATCCGGCTTTCATTTCGATTCTTTTCTTTTTTTGCCGCGTAGTACTCAAAGTTCTCGCTCAAATCCCCCTGCGCTCTGGCTTCTTTCACATGCTCTAACAGTTCTTTCCGGACCACCACTTTACGATGCTCGATCTCTTTTTGCATATCTTCGATATCTTTCCTGGTCAATTCATTATGCATACGTTTGCTTCTCCTCGTCTCTCCATTTTTTAAATTTTCACTTCCATATACTCCGGTCGTTTCGTTCGCTCTCTGATGCATGCTCCATATGGCAAAACAATGTCCGCGGTACTCATTGAATCCTCTTCGAAGTGCCAAAAGCTGTTTCCGTTTCGTAGCATTATCGTCACTTCAAAAAATTCAGCAGTTTATCGCCCAGCATGCCATAAAGCTTTGCGTAATCGTCCGTTGTCATGTGCATCAAGTCAAATTCCGGCTCCAGATGCTCCGGCTTCTCAATGGTCTCCTCCAGGGGAGAAAGGATCACCAGTCCGTCCAGAGACAATAACAGATCCTCCTCCACATAGGTTTTAAAGCTGTCGATATTCAATGTGATCTCGTCACTGTCTTTTTCGGTTTTTACCTTGCCTGCAAAAGCAATCTTAGTCATGGTGCCAAGCTGCTCATACTCTGCCGTCAGATCACACTTCGCGTCCGCGTAGGTGTAAGTGTAATCCATCGACAGTTTATCCGCTTTGGCCGTCACATTCATGGAAGTTACATTTTCATCTTCCCAGGTAAAGGTCATGTGCAGGATCGTATTCCCGATCCCGTTCAGTTCTAACGGAGACTGTTCATTGGAAATGGAAGTCACATGATCTTCTCCCTCCACGCTCACGGTCAAAGTGACATCCTCTTTTATCTGCGTCTTTCCGCCAAAGGCTTCCTCCAGTTTTTTCTTATCCAGTGTGACATGGTAGCTTCCTGCCTCATTCTCTATGGCTTCCACCTTAGAGACCAGCATCAGCGCAATCACATGATCCTGAATCCCCGTTGTGATCTCTGTAGCATCCGCCATCTCCACCGGCGGCGTCTGAAAAAGGTTCTTATCGTACTGCGCGATCGGAAAGACAAAGCTTCCCTCCATCCAGTCCGGATAGAGCATATAAACATTCTTTTCATCCGCATAGAGCTGAACCTTTACTTTCCCGAAAGTGTTCATATCTACCTGACTGTCACTTTTCATCTGTCTGTCCGGCGTGCTGTACAGGCTTTTCCCTTCGATCACCGTATCCTCGGTGTAAAAACTGTTTCGCACGGTGGCATTGTAGCTTGCCGCAAACTTACCGGAAGTATACAGGCTCATCAGCCGGTTTAAATCCGGCTGTCCTTCTTCCCCCGCTGCTGCCGTAATGGCACCGGACAGTCTGTTCGCCGCGTTCAGCATCCTGCGCTGAGGACTGTTTTTCCATCTCGCAAACGCAAAAATACCACCGCATGCCAATGCCACACAAACACATGCGATGATGATCACGATCATTTTTTTTGATTTTTTCATTGTCTCTCCTGCTTTTATTGCTCCCCTTCTGTTTTTACTGCTGCACTTGCTCTTTTTTTACCAGAACATCCAATAAATGTTTCGCATCATTCGCGGCAGTCCTCTTGGTCTTCAGGACAAGTGCTCTCTGAACAATGCTATGTCACAAGTAAACAAAAACTCCTTTCTTATATAGTATCATAATACCGTAGGAATTACGACAGTATTTTCAAAATAAAACGCGTAAAAGGCGCCGAAGTTTCCTTCGACGCCTCATAAGTATAAGCCTAATCTTATTTCTCAGCCATAGCTGCCTTGATACCTTCTGTCAGCTGCGGAACGATCTTGTTCAGATCTCCTACGATACCGTAATCCGCCACATCAAAGATCGGAGCATCCTCATCCTTGTTGATCGCAATGATGAGATCAGACTCTTCCATACCTGCAACGTGCTGGATCGCACCGGAAATACCGATTGCAAAGTATACATTCGGGCGAACTGTCTTACCGGTCTGTCCTACCTGCAGATCACGAGGCTTCCAACCGGAATCCACAACCGCACGTGAGCAGCTTACCGTACCGCCGATCGCTTCTGCCAGATCCTCTAAGATCTTGAAGTTCTCCGGTGAGCCTACACCACGTCCGCCGGATACTAAGATCTTAGCATCCATGATATCTACTGTATCGGAAACGGCCTTTACAACCTCTTTGATCGTTACATACTTGTCATTCGGAGTAAAGCCCGGATTGTACTCGATCACTTCTGCCTTAGCATCCGCTACAGGCTCGATCTTCTGCATAACGCCCGGACGAACCGTTGCCATCTGAGGACGGTTGTAAGGACATGCGATCGTAGCGATCGTATTACCGCCGAATGCAGGACGGGTCATCAGTAACTGCTTATGAAGCTGCTGATCTTCTTTGCCCGGGATCGGAACTAACGGGAAGTCACCGATCTCAAGTACGGTACAGTCTGCAGTCAGACCGGTTGCAACTCTTGCGGAAACAGTAGGGCCTAAATCTCTACCGATCGCAGTCGCACCAACTAACATGATCTCAGGCTTGTACTCATTGATCACAGAAGCAAGTGCATGTGCATAAGGCTCTGTTCTGTACTCTTTTAATTCAGGATCATCCACAACGATCACTTTGTCTGCACCATACTGTGCCAGTCCGTCTACCAGACCCTTTACGTCGGAACCGATCAATACGGCTGTTACATCTGTGTCAAGATCTGCTGCAAGCTCTTTTGCCTTACCAAGTAATTCATAAGCGATGCCGCTGATCTCATTGTCAACCTGCTGCGCAAATACATATACGCCTTTATACTCTTCTCTATTTAAAGTCTCTGCCATTTTTTTCACCACCTTATAATTAGATTACGTGTTTCTCTTTCAATTTCTTAACGATCAGTGCTGCTGCATCTTCCGGAGAATCAGGAGTCACTTTCTCACCTGCGCCCTTACGAACCTTGTCAGAAGCCTTAGCAATCTTTGTCGGAGATCCGTTCAGACCCAAGTTAGAATCATCTACATCCTTAAGATCTGCTCTGCCCCATGTCGTGATCTCAGCTTCACAGGCATCAAAGATTCCGCCCGGAGTCATGTAACGGGGATCATTTAACTCAGAAAGAGCCGTAATCAGACAAGGCATCTTAGCTTCCAGAACGTGATGTCTGTCATCGTACATACGTTTAACGACTACCTTATCGCCGTCAACCTTGATCTCTTTTGCGTAAGAGATCACCGGAAGACCTAAATGCTCAGCGATCTGAGGACCAACCTGAGCGGTATCACCATCGATAGCCTGACGGCCTGTGATGATCAGATCATAGTCGATATTGCGAAGCGCACCTGCGATCGTAGTAGAAGTAGCCCATGTGTCGGCACCACCAAGTACTCTGTCTGTTACAAGGATACCCTTATCAGCGCCCATAGCGATCGCCTCACGAAGTACATCTGCTGCTTTCGGAAGTCCCATGGTAAGTACGGTAACCTCAGCGCCTGTCTCATCTTTAATTCTCAGAGCTGCCTCTAATCCGGCCTTGTCGTCCGGGTTCATGATAGCAAGCATAGCTCCTCTGTCAAGTGTTCCGTCAGGATTGAACTTAACGCCGCCCTTTGTGTCCGGAACCTGTTTAATACAAACAACGATTTTCACGATTTTTCCTCCTATCCAAGATAAATTATTTCAGAATATTAGCAGAGATAACCATACGCTGAACCTCAGAAGTTCCCTCGTAGATCTCTGTGATCTTAGCATCACGCATCATACGCTCTACATCATAATCTCTGATGTATCCGTAACCACCATGCAGCTGAACCGCTTTTGTAGTTACTTCCATAGCTACCTCAGCAGCATATAACTTAGCCATAGCTGCCTCTACAGAGTAAGATACTCTCGGGTTTGACTGGAACTCAGCCTTCTTCATAGCTGCTTTGTAAACCAGAAGTTTAGCAGCCTCTACCTTCGTAGCCATGTCCGCAAGCTGGAACTGTGTATTCTGGAATGCTGCGATCGCTCTGCCGAACTGTTTTCTTTCTTTTACATATGCGATCGTTGTCTCGAGTGCGCCCTCTGCAAGACCAAGTGCCTGAGCAGCGATACCGATACGTCCGCCGTCCAATGTATGCATTGCGATACCGAAGCCCTTACCCTTGGCACCAAGTAAGTTCTCCTTCGGGATACGGCAGTCTGTGAAGATCAGCTCGTAGGTGGAAGAACCGCGGATACCCATCTTAGCTTCCTTTGTACCGAAAGTAAATCCGGGTGTACCCTTCTCAACGATGAAAGCAGAGATCTCTTTCATCATTTTGCCACGTTTCTCGATTTTGCCTGTTACAGCGATAACAATATATACATCTGCTTCTTTACCATTGGTGATGAAGCACTTAGAACCGTTTAATACCCACTCGTCGCCATCCAGAACAGCCTTTGTCTGCTGTCCCTGTGCATCAGTACCTGCGCCGGGCTCAGTCAGACCAAATGCGCCTAACTTCTTGCCGGAACACAGATCCGGTAAATATTTTGCTTTCTGCTCCGGTGTACCATAGGTCTGGATCGGATCCACACAAAGAGAAGTATGTGCTGAAACGATAACACCTGTCGTGCCGCAGACTTTGGAAAGCTCCTCTACACACATAACATATGTCAGAGGATCACAGCCCTGTCCGCCGAATTCCTTCGGAACAGGAATGCCCAGAAAGCCATATTTGCCCATTTTGTCAACGGTAGCTCTGGGGAATACTTCTGTTTCATCAACCTCCTGTGCCAGAGGTTTTACTTCGTTTTCAGCGAAATCTTTGAATAACTGTCTCGCCATTTCATGTTTCTTGCTTAAAGTAAAATCCATGATTTTTTACTTCCTCCTTATTTATTCTTTCCTTATTGATTAAAGTGCATCTACCGGTGTTTTGGTACGGTCTTCGTTGTATACATAGAAGCCTCTGCCGGATTTCACGCCAAGGTTACCGCCGCGAACCATCTTGCGGAGTAACGGACATGCACGATATTTGCTGTCGCCTGTCTCATTGTAAAGAACATCCATGATCGCAAGGCAGATATCAAGACCTACGAAATCGCCTAACTCTAACGGTCCCATCGGATGGTTGGCACCAAGTTTCATGGCAGCATCGATACCGGCGATATCAGATACACCTTCCATCTTGATGAAAGCTGCTTCATTGATCATCGGGATCAGGATACGGTTTACTACGAAACCTGCTGCTTCGTTTACCTGTACCGGAGTCTTACCGATCTCCTCAGAGATCTTTTTGATCGTCTCAACTGTCTCAGCCGGTGTGTTCACGCCTGCGATCACCTCGATCAGTTTCATACGGTCTGCCGGATTGAAGAAATGCATTCCAACCATCGGACGATTCAGTCCGTTGCCGATCTCTGTGATGGAAAGGCTGGATGTATTGGAAGCAAATACGCACTCAGGTTTTGCGATGGAATCAAGCTCTTTGAACGTTGTTTTCTTAACTTCCATGTTCTCAAAAGCCGCCTCTACGATCAGATCGCAGTCTGCACATAAATCCTCTTTTAAACCGGGAGTGATCTTTGCAAGGATCGCATCAGCCTTCTCCTGTGTCATTTTTTCTTTTGCCACGAGCTTCGCATAGCCCTTTGCAATTTTGTCTTTTCCGCCTTCAGCCCACTCCTGCTTGATATCGCAGAGTGCAACTTCATAGCCGTCAACCTGGGCAAATGCTTTCGCAATACCCTGTCCCATTGTTCCTGCGCCGATTACGCCTACTTTCATGGTAAATCCTCCTTAAAATATTTATTAAATGGTTATGGTATCCTGATTATTTGTTCTGGAAAGGTACAACTTTGAGCTTTTTCTCTTTGTCCTTCTCTAAGAAGTTGCCCATTCCCGCTTTCTGGTCTTCCGTCTCGAAGCAGTCACCAAACAGCTTCTCTTCGATCACGATCGCCTGATCCATGTCTGTCTGAAGACCGTCGTTGATGGCTTTCTTCGCATTGCGGACTGCGATCGGAGCCTGCATTGCGATACCGGCTGCCATCTTCTTTGCTGCCGGAAGTAACTCTTCCTGTGTATAAACTGCATTGACAAGACCGATTCTGTAAGCCTCGTCCGCTTTGATATTACGCGCTGTGTAGATCAGCTGTTTTGCCATGCCCGGGCTTACCAGTCTGGCAAGTCTCTGTGTACCACCAAAGCCGGGTGTGATACCAAGCCCCACTTCAGGCTGTCCAAAGATCGCGTTATCTGAACAGATACGGATATCACAGCTCATGGAAATCTCACATCCGCCGCCGAGAGCAAATCCGTTCACTGCTGCGATCACAGGGATGGGGAATGTCTCCAGCTTGCGGAATACGTCATTTCCTTTCTTGCCGAAAGCCTCTGCCTCTGCCTTCGTCAATGTGCTCATCTCACCGATGTCCGCACCGGCAACAAAAGACTTCGCACCGGCACCTGTTAAGATCAGACATCTGACTGTCTCAAGATCCACCGCATCCAGTGTTGCGCTTAACTCATCCAGCACCTGCGAATTCAGCGCGTTCAAAGCTTTCTCTCTGTTGATGGTGATCGTTCCGACTGCACCTTCTACTTCATACAAAATGAAATCCATGCTTTACTCCTCCTGTTTACTATATTTCATCTGTTTACATACGATATGCGAAGCACCGCAAGCGGCGCTCCGCAACCGTATCTTATCCTATTATTCGATCTATTCTCTCTCGACGATCGTAGCACAACCCATACCACCGCCGATACACAGAGTAGCAAGACCCTTCTTAGCGTCTTTTGCTTCCATCTCGTGTAACAGAGTCACAAGGATACGTGCGCCGGAAGCTCCAACCGGATGTCCGAGTGCGATCGCACCACCATTCGGATTGAGCTGCTTGTCAACGTCGATACCAAGCTCTTTTCCTACTGCAACAGACTGAGCTGCAAATGCCTCGTTTGCCTCGATGATATCGAAGTCCTCGATCTTATATCCTGCTTTCTCCATCGCTTTCTTGGAAGCCGGTACAGGACCGATACCCATAACCTCAGGACGGCATCCTGCAAGTGCGCCGGAAACGAAAGTAGCCATCGGCTTAACGCCTAACTCTTTTGCTTTCTCTTCGCTCATAACGACGATTGCTGCAGCACCATCATTGATACCGGAAGCGTTACCTGCTGTAACAAATCCATCCGGATTCAGAGGACGCAGTTTTGCAAGTCCTTCGATCGTAGAACCTGCACGAGGTCCCTCATCTACCTTGAACTCTACCATTTCTTTTTTCTTCTTTACCATAACCGGAACGATCTCTTTCTCAAAAGCACCGTTCTCAAGTGCTGCACAAGCCTTTACCTGGCTCTTTAATGCAAACTCGTCCAGCTCTTCTCTGGTCAGATTCCACTCTTTTGCAATGTTATCTGCTGTCGTGATCATATGATAATCATTGAATGCATCCCAAAGCGCATCATTTACCATAGTATCCACAAGACCGCCCTTGCTCTGGCTCGGCCACATCATACGGTATCCGTAACGGCCATTCGGTATTGCGAACGGAGCCATGGACATATTCTCCATACCACCTGCAACCACGATATCAGCGTCGCCGGCTTTAATCATCTGTGCAGCCATATTCACACAGTTCAGACCGGAACCGCAAACCACATTCACTGTAACCGCCGGAACCTCGTTCGGAAGTCCTGCCTTGATGCTGGCCTGACGTGCAACGTTCTGTCCCTGTCCTGCCTGGATAACACATCCCATGTAAACCTGATCCACCTGATCAGCCGGAACTCCTGCTCTGTTTAATGCCTCTTTGATAACGATAGCACCAAGTTCCGCTGCCGGTGTCGTGCTGAGTGCTCCGCCCATAGTACCGATTGCGGTACGGCAAGCGCCTGCTAATACAACTTTCTTTGCCATGCTTTCTCTCCTCCACATTCTTTGAAATTGTAGTAATTATCGGGCTTTCCAAAGGATTGTTATTTTTTTGTCATTGCCCATTGCATCTATTTTATCATAGGAATAAGGGATTTTCAATCGAAAAAAATGAAATATTGATGAATAAATTATGATAAGGCCGCCTGCAGAACAGATTGCACAGCCGGCCGGAACCGGTATGTGCTCAAAAAAACGGTCTGTGGTATCCCACAGACCGGCAAAAATCCTTATTATACTTCCGGTTCGATCAGTCCGTAGGTATTGCCTTTACGGCGGTAGACCACGTTGACCTGATCTGTCTCGGCGTTTACAAATACGAAGAAGCCATGTCCCAAAAGCTCCATCTGGATACATGCATCTTCGGGATACATCGGTTTGATGTCAAATTTCTTGCTGCGGACGATCTTGATCTCTTCCTCGTCCATGTAATCATTTTCCAAAAATTCCTGTTTAAAATACTTCGCTCCCTGCTGCTTGTCTACAATCTTATTTTTATAACGTTTTAACTGTCTCTCGATGATCTCCTCTACCAGGTCGATCGAAACATACATGTCACTGCTTACCTGCTCGGAACGAATGATATTTCCTTTCACCGGAATCGTAACTTCAATCTTTTGTCTCTCTTTCTCTACGCTCAGCGTCACATGAACTTCTGTCTCCGGTGTAAAATATTTTTCCAGCTTCCCGATCTTATCCTCGACAGCTGATCTCAGTCCAGGTGTTACCTCAATATTTTTCCCCAAGATAATAAATTTCATAAGCCCATCCCTTTCTGTCTTAAGCTCCATACTCTTGTATGGGACACCCTGCATACAGTGCTCTCTTCCCGCGCTCCCTCGCGGCTTTTGGCTTCTTGTACGAATGTGTAGTTACATTATATCACAAACCATTCGATTTGTGTAAAAATTCTAACCCGAAGTCACAATTTTTTCACTTCTCAGATGTCAACACTTTTTGACATTTTTTTGCCCGATCAGACATTTTTTTCAATTATCAACAAAACATACATTCGTTCAGTTACCATAAGTTTCATTCTCCATTCCAAGGAAATTCCTGTGGATAATGTGGATAACTCTGTGTATAATTCGATTTTTCCCGTATTTTCGTTTGGATGGCTGTGGATAACTGTGCTGTCTCCGGTCTGTGTGGTTCGTTGTTTCTAACCTCTTTTTGGTATGTTTTTGTGCATCTTGTCTAAATCTTTACCATGCTGCACAAGGATCTTCTTTTCCTGCCTGCCGGGCCTGCATGGGGATTTCAAATACCCGTCAGATTCTTTTTGCCTGAAAATCCCCTTAAAAACAGAAATCGCTCCGGTGCCATGCACCGAAGCGTCTCATAAATCACTTTGTCTTATTAGAAAATACGTCTTACGGATAAGACATCTCTATAGCCTGCGTTGGAAATCTTGATACCTGTCGCCGCGGTAGAAGCATGTACGATCTGACCGCCACCGATATAAATACCAACGTGTCCGGAATAACATACGATATCACCGGGCTGTGCATTGCCTAAACCACCTACATCATATCCACATCCGCGAAGCGCACCGGAGGAATGAGGAAGTCCTACACCAAAGTTTGCATAAACACTCATTACAAATCCGGAACAGTCTGTTCCGTTCGTCAGACTGGAACCACCATATACATAAGGATTGCCGACAAACTGGCATGCGAAATTCGCCACTGCGGAACCTGCTCCGCCGCCCGAAGATGAGTAAGAGGAACCACCGGATGCTTTACCGCCGGATGCTGCTGCCGCTGCATTTGCCTGCTTGCGCTCCGCCTCTTCTTTTGCCAGACGTGCCTCTTCTTCTTCTTTGGATTCCGCTTTTACAAACTCTGTGGAAAGCTCCACATAATCGGTGGATACGTATCCTTCGCCTTCTTCGATAGATACTTTAACCCATCCGTCCAGTCCTTCTTCTTCTTTAACCGTCAGCTTGTCCTCTCCTGCTGCCATACCCACCACGTCAGATTCTGTGGTCGGATCCTGTCTCACAAAAAGAGTCTCCGTATCAACAGTAGCGATCCTGCGTCCTACTTCTTTGGCAAGCGCTACGGCATCGTCACCGGTTACTACATATTCTGCTTTTACAAAACCGGTCACATTGCCGGATTTGATCTCATACCAGCCGTTTGACTCGGAAATAAATTCCCCGACAGATTCATTATAAAGCTTCCCAAGAACCTCTGCTTCCTCGTCCGCTTCTTTTCTGACATTTACATAATCATTACATTTTGCAATCACGAGATTGGAAAACTCTTCTTTTTCCTTATACTCCTCAATCTCAGCCTGAAGGTCTACTGCGGAAGTATAATTCACTACTTCACCGTTCTCATCGCTCTGTACGCTGGCTACGATCGGATCGACACATGCCTCTCCTGCTGAAAGCTGAATCTCAACCTTCTCGCCTGTCTTACCTTCCTCGGCAGTCGTCTCTTCTGCTTTATTATCCGCAACTGTCTCGATCGCTTCCGTATCAATCGTCACAGCTGCGCCCGCTGACGGAAGTGTCGTCGCATAAGTCTCTGATGAAAGAGACATGAACGCAATCGCTCCGGCCAGTATATATGCTACGATTTTGTTGTTTTTTCTGATCATTATTCTCTCCTATAATCTGGATACTAAATATTTAAAATCAGTGTATTACTATTTGTTACAAATTTGTTACATCTGTTAAATAATATAGCAAACTAATTACAGTTTGTCAACAACCAGATCGTACCATTTTACACATTTTGTCGAAAAAAGTTTCCGTTTTTACCCTGCCAGATATCTCTCCGCGCTTGTAACTGCATTCGCCCCGTCGGCCGCTGCCGTTATGATCTGCCGAAGCTGCTTTGTGCGGACATCTCCTGCAGCAAACACGCCTTTCACGCTGGTGTGTCCATCTTCTCCCGCCTTGATATAGCCCTTCTCATCCATCTCCACAAATCCTTCAAAAGCTTTGCTGTTGGGGATGATCCCGACTGCCACGAAGACGCCGTTTATTTTCAATTCACTCTTTTCACCGTTTTTTACATGATTCAGTTTCAGATATTCCACCTGCTCACTGCCTGCGATCTCATCCACCGTCGTATCCCACAGGATCTCCACATTCGGAAGTTTGAAAAGAGCTTCCTGCAAAGACTTGGCCGCCCGCAGTTCATCTCTTCTGTGGATCAGATACACTTTCTCACAGCCCCTTGCCAGGAAAATGGCATCCTCCACGGCAACATCTCCACCACCGATCACCGCTGTGGTCTTTCCTCTGAAAAACGCTCCGTCGCAGGTCGCGCAATAGGAAACACCCATTCCGGCAAATTCTTCTTCTCCGCTCACGCCAAGCTTGGCATGATGCGCTCCCGACGCGATCACAACTGTTTTGGTGATATAATTTCCTTCTGCCGTGCAGACCATCTTTACTTCTCCCTGATCGATGATCTCTGTCACATCCCCGTCACGGCTCTTAACGCCAAGTTTTTCCATGTGTTCTTTCATTTTCATGCACAGGTCAAATCCACTGATTTCAGGGAGTGCAGGGTAATTGTCTACTTCATATGTGTTCAGGACCTGCCCGCCCTGAATGCCGGTTTTCTCCAAAACCAGTACTGCCATTCCCGCACGTGCGGCATAGATCGCCGCCGACATCCCTGCCGGTCCCGCACCGATGATGATCATATCATATGACTGTTCCATATCTTTTTCCTCCTGTTCCTGCAATTTGGATCTTCCGCAGCAATCCGTCTCTTTACAGCCTTTCCAAACAGGCTCAAACTATTTTGTGTTTCCAGCTGTCCGGATCCGTATTGCCTCAGTAAAACTTCATATAAATTGTTACAGAAATATTATACACTATTTTGCTAAAATCATTTATACTATAACATATCAGGGACAAAACTGTCTTGTAGTGTTTTTATAAAAAATATTAAATTTTCGCTAACAATTCAGGAAAAGGAAAACGATCATGAAAAAATATGCATTTATCACCGGTGCTTCCCGCGGGATCGGGCGTGCTGTTTCGATCCTTCTTGCCAAAGAAGGGTATCATCTGTATCTGAACTGTCATCAGTCCAAAGAACTGCTGTACAATTTAAAAGAACAGCTTGAGCGGCAGTATTCGGTAAGCTGTCAGTGTTTTGTGGGGGATATCGGGAGTCCCGGATTTGTAAAAGAATGTTTTGCAAAGATCCCGCAATTAGATGTCTTGATCAATAATGCAGGCATTTCCCATATCGGGCTTTTTACCGACATGTCTGTTGATGAATGGCAAAAGGTACTGAATACCAATCTTTCCTCCGCCTTTTATACCTGTAAATATGCCGTCCCCCTGATGCTTCATGCACATAGCGGGCGGATCATCAATATTTCCTCCGTCTGGGGGAATATCGGTGCTTCCATGGAAGCAGCTTATTCTGCTTCCAAAGGCGGACTTAACAGCTTCACAAAAGCGATCGCAAAAGAACTGGCCCCCAGCAATATTCAGGTCAACGCCATAGCCTGCGGTGTCATTGACACTGAGATGAACCAATGCTTTTCCGAAGAAGAACGCCGGGTTCTCAGAGACGAGATCCCCGCAGACCGTTTCGGCAGTGCCGAAGAAGCTGCACAGATGGTAGTAAGTCTTCTCAACGCACCGGATTATCTCACCGGACAGATCATCACGTTAGATGGCGGCTGGTGCTAGTACACGAATATTAATCAACCGGCACTTTTGCCTGTCTGATCGCCCATATGCTTCATTGTCGTCAATCGCCGCAGATCTGCTCTATTTTTGGAGGATGTCCACTGTGTGGGAGCTGGCTCCGAGAAGTTCCGGACGCTCGCAGTTTGCCCAGTGATACTTTAAAAACAGTTCAAAACTTTCTTCATCCATGGCATTGAGAGCTGGTCTGATATAGTCTGCCGCGCCGTCTGCTGCAATGATCTGAATCCGGGTCAATCCCACTTCTTCTTTCAAGGCGTTGATTTCCTCCAGGCGCACCATACTGTAAAGTTCATTCGCCGCATCAAGACATTGGAAGTCTCCGGTAAGCACCCGGGCTTCCACCGATTCCTTTATATGTCCCTCCATAAAACCATGCTTGATCACGCAATAATCGTTCATGTAATAGGCTGCCAGGATGACGCCGCCTGTCTTCGTCACACGTTTTGCCTCTGAAAGTGCTTTCACTTTGTCCTCATGACTGTGCAGATGATACAACGGACCAAACAGGATCGTCAGATCAAAGCTCTCATCCGCAAACCTTCTGAGCCTCAGTGCATTCCCCTGAAAAGCCTTTACTGCACTTTTTTTCTTTTTTAAGATCCCTAAATTATATTTGACAAGTTCTACCGCTGTCACATCATAGCCTTCTTCGGCCAGTGCAACACTGTATCGTCCGGTACCCGCACCAATATCGATGATCGCAGGAGCTTCCATCTGATCCAGATATTTGTGGATATAGCGCATGGAAGTGGAAAATTCCACGATGCCATGTCTGCTCGCAAGACGTTTTTCTTCGTTAAATTTATTATAATACAACTCCAGTTCTGTCATAAATTACTCCTATAAATACTTCAAAAGCCCCTCAAGGCCTTCTTTTGCATAAATATCCTTATAATAAGAAACTTCTTTACGGATCAGACCATCGATCACCTTCATGCCCAGCAGTTCGACTGCTGCCTTGTCATCCGTCAGACAATACTCTCCTTTTTCATAAGGGATCAGCTTCTGTCTGACCCGCTCCATCAGGGCAAAAAGTTCTTCGTTTTGCAAAGCGCTCTGTTTTGCCGCAAATGTTTCCAGCATCCCATGTCCGTTTCCCGCAAACAGCTCCCGATTGGTCGCGCCCTCAACATCCACTGTGTAGATCTCATCGAACACATTCGCTATGGTGTCTGACAGATATTCATTGATGTTTCCCTTCTCTTCGGAATGCATGTTCATGTTTACCACCATTACCCCGTCCTCTTTTAAATGCGCTTTCACCAGCGAAAAAAACTCCAGAGAGGACATCTGGAACGGAATCGTGATATCCTGATAGGCATCCACCATGATCACATCGTATTTTCGTTCATCCACATTCAGATAAGCACGTCCATCGTAGGTCGTCACGCTGACATCATCCGGGAGATCAAAATATTGTCTGGCAAGCTTTGTGATCTTATCGTCAATCTCCACACCGTTTATCGAAAGATCTCCAAAATAACGTTTGCACTGCCTGGCATAGGTCCCTGTCCCCATTCCAAGGATCAGTACATCCGCCGGATCAGCTTCCCCGATCCCGGCCATGAGCGGTGCTCCCATCGCATAGTCATAGTACATGCCGGTCAGGGAATCATCTTTCTTGGTGATGGACTGAACTCCGAACAATACATTTGTAGACAGGATCACGCTGGTGTCATCTTCCTTTACCTGAAGATAATTATATACGCTTTCGCCTTCATAAGTCAGATCTTTTTCCCAAAAGGCAAAGCTGTCCGAATTGCCGAAAATGCTGCACAGAATAAACAGGATCACCGCAGCGGCAACTCCCCCTTTTTTCTCTTTTTCACTAATAAAATACAGAATACCCAGCACCAGAAGGATCCCTGAAAAGATCAGAAATGTGATCGCTGTTCCCACCGCCGGGATCGTCACAAACGTTGGCAGAAACGTCCCGATGATGCTGCCGATGGTATTAAATGCTCCCAGTGTCCCGACCGTCTTCCCGCTGTCATCCACACTGTCCACCGTATAACGCGCCAGCGACGGCGTTACTGTCCCCAGCAGGAACAACGGATAGACGAAGATCACCATACATGCCAGAAAAGCTGCCACGATCAAAAAATTGTGACTGACCGTTACCACCAGAAGACCTGAAATTCCGATAATGATATATTTCCCCACGACCGGGATCGCCGCGATCCAGACTGCTGCGACCAGTATTCTCCGGTAAAGTCTGCCCGGATCCGGATTCTTATCCGCACTGCGGCCCCCGTAAATATTTCCCAAAGCCATCGCGATCATGATCGTTCCGATTATGATCGTCCACACAATCTGCGAGGAGGAAAAATAGGGTGCTAAGAGTCTGCTTGCTCCCAGCTCCACTGCCATCACAGACATTCCGGCAAAAAATTCTGTCATGTACAGATACACCTTATTTTTTAATATCGTTCTCTTTTCCATAGTCTGCCCATTCTCCAGTCTGCTTCTTTTTTCCGTCATCCGTATTTATCGGATGATCTGTTCATTTCCCAATAAATGCAAAAATCCGGTCAGCCACCGTTAAGCTGCTGACCGGTTCCCGTTTTTTGTTCCTATTTTTTCGCTTTCAGCTCAGATGTGCAATGAGGACATCTTGTTGCCTTAATATGGATCTCTGACTTGCAGAACGGACATTCCCTGGTTGTGGGATCTGCCTTCTGCTCTTTTTTAAATTTATCGCCTGCAGTATTCATTGCCTTGATGATCAAAAACAGCACAAATGCAACGATCAGGAAATTGATCACAGCTGTGATGAATTTACCGTATGCCAATGTCACACCGCCGAACTCCAGTACCAGCTGATCAAAATTCATACCCCCGAACAGACCCAGAAGCGGATTGATGATATCATCCACAAAAGAGGTCACGATCGCAGTAAATGCGCCGCCGATGATGATACCGACAGCCATGTCCATTACATTGCCGCGGCTTATAAATTTTTTAAACTCTTCAAAAAAACCCTTCATTTGCTTCTCCTCCCACTTTTCATGTTCTTTTGCAACCTTTTATCCGCAAAATCTACGTTTCGCAAATAAAGACTTCACAATTTCAAGTATAAAAGTATCCTGTCTTTTTTTCAATACAATTTGGATAAATTTTCACAAAATTCATGCCAATATCGTTTCTTTTGACGCATGATAGGCCTCACGTACTGCCTTCGCAAGCTGGTCACCACAGGAAGTAGGACGCTCCCCGCAGGTAATGCCTGTCAGTTTCTTTTCGATCTCATCCACACTCCAGCCGTCAATAAGTGCCGGGATTGCTTTCAGGTTGCCATTACATCCTCCTGTAAATACCACATTATAAACCTTATCCCCCTCAAGATCCATGCTGATCAGTCTTGAGCAGGTATATTTCGTCTTGTAATCATAGTGAAACATGCTGATTCCTCCTGTCTGTTATGATGTCGCGGCCCAAAAACGATGTCCGGATTGTTCCGTGCTTTTGCACCGTCAATTTCATCATACCATGTTTTCAAAATTTGTCTATCAAAATGTTACTGTTCCGATACCGGCCGGCTGCACTAAAATGCAAAACAGAATCTATCCGTTTTCTCCGCAGCCTCGCAGCGAAGTGCAGGTCCAGAGCCTGAGCAACAATAGCAAAACACTTGTTTTTATCGTCTGAAAAAGGATCCTAACAGATTGCGTCCGATAGCTGCCCCGACATTGCCCCCAAGCTTTTTCCCGAAAGTTCCTCCAAACGTTTTCCCAACGGTGTTACCGATCTCGCGCCCCACTGTACCTCCAGCAGTGGAGGCTACGCTTCTGGTCGCTGATTTCAGCATTGTATTCTTTTTCTCCTGTTCCTTCTCTGCTTTCTTTCTGGCGGCTTCCGCTTCTTTTTCTGCCTGCCGTTTCGCTGCCGTTTCCTCCCGCTTCGCCTGTCTGATCGCTGCTGCTTCTTCTTTTTCCGCAAGTCTACGCGCCAAAACCGCTTCTTTTTCCGCCTGCTTTCTTTCTGCCTCTTCCTCCGCCAGTCTCTGACGTGCCCTCTCAAGCTCTTCATTTTCCCTCAGAAGAACTTCATAGGCGGAATCACTGTCAACACTGTCTTTATAACGCAGATACAGATTACTCTGTACGATCTTTTGTTCTCTTTCCATATCCGCAATACTTCCGAACTGACTTTGCGGCGGAAGGATCGAACACTTCTTCACAATACCCGGGATCCCCTGCGCATCCAATACAGACACTAACGCTTCACCGGTGCCAAGTGCGGAGAGTACTTCCTTGGTGTCAAATTCCGGATTTGCCCGGAAAGAGGCTGCTGCTGCCTTTAACGCCTTCTCTTCATTTGGCGTGTATGCACGCAGTGCATGCTGGATCTTATTGCCCAGCTGCGCGAGCACTTCATCCGGAATATCCTTTGGATTTTGTGTCACAAAATAAATCCCGACGCCTTTGGAACGGATCAGTTTTACCACTTGTTCGATTTTTGACCGAAGTGCCTTCGAAATGTCTTTAAACAAAAGATGGGCTTCATCAAAGAAAAATACCATGCGGGGTTTTTCCATATCGCCCACTTCCGGAAGCAGCTCAAACAATTCGCTCAGCATCCATAGCAGGAACGTTGCGTACATTGTTCCATTCATCATCAGTTCCCTGCTATCCAGAATATTAATGACGCCTTTCCCTTCTCTGGTATCAAACCAGTCTGCCAGATTCAGTCCCGGCTCCCCAAAGAACAGATCGCCGCCCTGTGCTTCCAGGGCGACTACTCCGCGCAGGATCGTATGAATGCTCTGCTTTGCAATGTTGCCATAGGTCTCGGAATATTCTTTACTGTTTTCCGCCACAAAGTTCAGCATGGATTTCAGATCTTTGGTATCGATCAGCAACAGATTCTGATCATCCGCGATCTTGAATACCACCGTCAGAAGATCCGTCTGTGAATCATTCAGTTCCATCAGTCTGGACAGTAACAGCGGTCCCATTTCCGAGATCGTCGTGCGAAGCGGGATTCCTCCTTTTGCATAAATATCCCAATATTCCACCGGAAAGGGCTGCATCGCAAATCCGGTATCCTGCAATCCGAATCTCTGAATACGGTTCTGCATATCCTCCGTCAGCACACCGGAATTGCATATTCCGGCCAGATCTCCTTTAACGTCAGCCAGAAAAACCGGGACGCCGGCCTGGCTGAAGGATTCTGCCATTACTTTCAGTGTTACCGTTTTACCGGTACCTGTTGCTCCGGCGATCAGACCATGTCGATTCGCCATTTTGGGCTCGATACCTATTTTTTCTTCTCCGGACAGCCCGATCCAGATCTTATTATCATAATACATTCCTTTTGCCTCCATTTATAGTTCCGTATCTGAACAAATGGTGCATACTGGCAGAGAACATTCTCTCCTCTTTCGCCTTCGCTCTTTCGTCGCTCATCGTCCTCTGGCACCATTTTTCAGATACTGTTTACGCATAACAGAAGCCCCATGAATGGGGCTTCTGTATAGAATTCGATTCTTTTTACATTAGAACAAGTCTCTGTACCACTCCAGAGTATTGATATAAGCTTCCGAGAGCTTCGCCTCATCCATCTTATCTAAAAGCATGATACGTGAAATCTCCTGCCAGTCTGCCGCTTCATAACATTCCATAAAGTACAGGATCTCATAATACGCCCCCGACTTGTCAACCAGTGCTGCAGAAATATTCTTGGAAACGTTCATCATTTTCAAAGCCTCCGACATCGGAACATCCAGCACCAGATCGATCACCGAAAACAAACCCATCAGGAAAAGCTCCTGTGACTGTCCTGCCATCTCAAAAAGCGGAGCAAGATTCTCGGCAAACTTCGCACGCAGAAGCGAAAGTCTTGTAATCTCACTCGGTTTATCCGTACACAATTCCTTGGTGATCGCTGTCGTGATCCATTTGCGGAGTTCTCTCTGGCCCAGCATGGAAGCAGCATGCTTGATGGAAGTGATCTCGGAATTGACTGCCATCTTGTTTACGATCTCCAAAAGAGACATGACCAAAGCCGTATCACGTCCGATGATATCTGCCGCATCTGTCAGATCAAAATCCGGGCTGTTTACCAGATTCAGAAGCTGGATATAATTAAATTTCAAAGGTGCGACCTCATTATCTCCTTTGGTAACCGGCATACGGTAAAATCCGCCTTCGAAGAACTGATAACCACCCTCTGCTTTTAACTCCTCAAAGATTTCCTGAGACTGCAGATTGCCAGCTACCAGACTGACATTCGGATACAGTTTTGAAAAATAGATCTTCGCCTTGGAGATTACGATCTTCTGATGATTCAGTATCACGTAGTCCACCTGCTTCAAAATCTCTTTGTATGCTTCGAAGTCCGAAACGTTCAACTTGCGGATCGCAAATTTGTATCCGTCTTTTTTCAGTTCTGCTATCCTGTTGATATAGGACAGTTCCGGCTTGATCAAAGTATCCATCAAAAGTACGATCCGGTTGCGCGGAACCTTACACTGACTATTGATATCTCCGTAAATGGAAATATTGGTAACCGGTACAAAGATCTCCGCATCTTTGGATAACGTCTGTATACCGATACTGTCTATGATCTCGAATCCCGGAACATTCACTGCATCATACTGTGCCCCGCTTAAATACCTTGCATCCAGCAGAAAATTCTTTTTTTGTCCAAATAGAGAATACGCTTTCACTCGCATATCCTGATCAAACAAAGGAACCAACGTCGCTAACATAATTTCTCCTCCTTCTCTAACCCCTTGTATACTTACGCATTATCATTCATCTTAAACCTTGCCGCAATCTCTCTTAATCCCGCCACAGCATCCATGCACTCATCTACCGCGGTACGGTTATCTACAGTCCGCGCTGTGATATCCTGTGTTTTTTCCGCAATATCCGTGACACCAAAGGTGGACTCACTGATCGTACTGGATATTGCCTCAATGGAATCTGCAACCACTCCAATCGCCTCTGTCAGTTTGGTCACCGACTCATCAATGTTCTCCAGTTCCTTCTCGAAGTATTCGGCATCATCGCGATAGCGGACACTGACATCCGAGAAGATATCATAGTCCTTGATCACTACATTCTCCAGGAAGTTGATAGACTCTGTCAGCGTATCTGCCATACGATTGACCACCTCGTTGACTTCTACGACGATCGCATTGATACTGCTTACCGTATCCGAAGTCTGATTCGCCAAAGAGCCGATCTCCGTCGCCACAACAGCGAATCCTCTTCCCGCTTCTCCGGCTCTGGCAGCTTCGATATTGGCATTCAATGCCAAAAGACTGGTCTGACTGGAGATCGCCATGATCGCTTCTGTCAGTTCATTGATCTTTGATACCGCCTTGGAATCCGCAATTGCCTTCTGCGTCTTTTCCTTCATATTTTCATACAAAGCAGTCGTGCGCTCAGATGCTTCCCTGGTCGTTCCATTCAGTTTCTCTGCACGCAGCATGATCTCTTCTGCCTGTTTCTCTCCCTCATCAGAAAGAGCCTTGATTCCTTCCGCCTCATGCTGCATCTGCTTGATATTCTCCTGGATCATCTCAGCAGAAGCCGTAGTCTCCTGCATACCTGCGGCAAGCTCTTCGGTGGTAGAAGACGCATCCGTACACATATGGTCAATCTCTGCGCTGGTTCCCATTACCGCATTGACGCTGGCATCCAATGTATCACTGCTGACATTGATATCTCCGACCAGACTCCGGAGATTATCTCTCATCAGCTTCATGGCTCTCGTAATGCTTCCAAGCTCATCCGCGCGTTTCTGCAGACCTGCCATACGGTTTTTGGATACAAAATTGAATTCCGCCGTCTCCACTACCATATCCTTGATATAGTTAAGTGGTCTCGTGATCTGAAGTGCATACAGAGAACCGCCCCCTCCGCACACGATGATAATCGTCAGGAGCAGGACAATAGAAATCTTGCGGATGTCTTTCTTAAAGAAATAAGCATCCGTTTCATCCATAGTAACCACAAGAATACTTCTGTCGGTTAAAATGCTATATCCTGCAATCTTATTCGCTCCCTTATAAAGATACGTCACCACGTCATCAGCCGGCGTTGCTCCCGCCTTCAGCTGAGCCACCAATCCCTTTACCACTTCATTCTCTACCGGTTTGCCAACTTTCTCCTGCTTCGGATGATACTGCATGATTCCGTCTGCTGTCACCAGATATGCATAGCTGCTTGGCATGCCTTCGATCTTAACATCTGCCAGAAGAGCATTATAATCTTCGTATGCCAGCTCTCCCTTCTCTGCAATTTCCATATTCACCAGCTTCCCATAGGCTGTAGCCAGATCACCAATATTATTTTCTGTCAGCTTTTTTGACTCGGATTTGGTCAGCTGTGAGAACATAATGATCGAAAACACCCCTGCAAGCAGAGATCCTATGATCGCGATCAGTCCGATTCTCATCGCTATCGACTTAAAAAATGGTATCTTCCGGTGAATGTCCGGTATTGTATTGTCTTTTCTTTCACTCATCTTTTGTCCTCCCAATTCTTAAACTGCTCTGTCAAAAAAAAAATTATTGCTTACCCCGTTTTCTGGTCATGCCTCGAATTATATCAATTATAACATAATATTTCTGTGATTGGAAATATTATTTGTTGATTATTTATGTTTTTTGCCGTAATTCATCCAAAAAAGCGCAATATTCAGACAAATACAAAGGGATAACAGCTCAATTTGATAAAGCCATCAAACATTAGTTCTTTTGGAGGCCGCGCATATGTCAGAACAGAAAGATGTTATGACTTCATACAACAATCTGTCATTCAGCGATCACATTGTGTTTTTCACTACTATTTCTAATGATATACCGGTTTCTGATGACACCATCGAGGAGTTTCTGGTAATCCTTGATGAATATATGCACTGGTACGCAGAAAAACGGATTAAGATCTCGCTTGCCGGACTAAGCTATTCATTATCGAATAAAATTGAGGCTTATTGCAGCATGATTAACAGTGGGCGTTAAAGGATAACCGGTCCAAGAAAACATCCGCATCCCCACGGTGTAATATTCTGCTTGACATTTACAGGCATGCCGTTCATTATCAGTGGCCGCCTCTTATAATCCATCAACCGATAATACAATAAGAAAAAAACCGTTCTGCAGAAACCGGCAAAAAACGCCTGAATATCACAAACAGGATGAAACGGCCGACAGGGCTCAGGGTGAACGTTATAAAGGAAAGCTATACAATTGGGATCAGTTATCCAGACGGTGAAACTCTCGAAAAGGCTTTTTATGGCATCTCACGACGTATAAAAAGAGGTCTGTTCAAAAGCATTGAAGGATCGCCGATCAACGCCGGTGTAAATGCTGCCTATCAGATCATAAAGGCTGGCGGATATAAAAATCTTCTGATCAAGGAAAAAGAGAACGTCGCAAGACTCAATGTAGCCGGAATCATATCAGGTAGAGGCATCAGGCTAATGCCATTAAAAGACCGGGTGTAAAACTTCGGGAATTTATAAATTTCAGCCATGGGCTGGTAAACAGTCAACAACAATATTAAATGATATCAGCCTCAAAACCCGCTATCGGGATTGTTCCATGCTTTGCACTCCCACAAGTCTCACACTTTTCGTGCTTTCGCGGCACATTCGCACCACTTCGCACTCCATATTGGGCAGGTCATAAAGTTTCTTACCCACTTTCGAGCAGGTTAAAAGTGTATTCGGACTTTTACCCATGCCACCATAAATAAAATCTCTTTGTAAACGTTTCCTAAGTCTTAACTGGCAGGCTCCGGGAATTTGTAAGTCCATCATGGCGCTCTGTACTCCATCAGCGTTGTGTTTTGCCAATTGCTAAATCTGTCTTTCGCAATTCTTTCTCTATATCCTATTTCTCTGAATCCACATTTTTTATGTACCTTAATGCTTGCTATATTCAGGGAAATAATTGCAGATTCTATGCTCCAGTGTCCGGCATCTATTGCCTCTGAAAGCAGCTTCCTGATCACTTTTATGCATTACAAAAAGACCTTGTCGAACTCTCTCTATATATCTTTTTCGATTTTTCAAATCGGACTTTTCCACTCTCTGTAAGCGTCAAAGCAACGCTACGTCTGTCTTCGACGGTTCTCCTTTTACGAACTCTTTTTGGACAAGTTCCTCTACGCTTCGGCTCACACCGCTTTTGTCTATCTTCAGTGATTCGGCAGTTTCTTTAATGCTGATACCGGGCTTGCGACAATTCCCACGATCAGGAAGCATTCAGCCTTATTAACATTGTATTGACAGTATTCTGTCCGATTCATGTTGTTCAAATGACATCCCAATTCTCTTGTGTATTCACGCAACTGTCTTATTCTATCCATGAGGTTTCCTCTTTTTATTAGATGCCACTCGCATTAGTTGGATTTGTCAACTATTCGTTTTAAAAGCAGGACGAAATGTCTCACTTCATCAGCTTCTGAAGTGTAAGCACAAGCTCATCAATAATCTCGTCATTTCCCTCACGGATATTATCTGCCACACAGGTTCTCATATGATTCGCCAAAAGAACCTTATTAAAGCTTTTGAGAGCACAGGTGATCGCAGATACCTGCATCAGAATGTCCGTGCAGTATGCATCATTTTCAAGCATGCCTTCAACGCCTCGAACCTGGCCCTCTATTCTTTTCAGCCTGTTCATCAGATCTTTTTTTTCTTTATCATCTCTGTCTTTATGTTTCCCAGAGCAGTGCGGACAACAGTCATCCTTTTCTTTCATCTTGTTTTTGTTCTCAGGCATATTTTTCCTCCATCAGGAATACCCCACCAGGGTATATTGATTTTTAATCAATATATATCCTGGTGGGGTATTTGTCAATTGGATTTTGTTAAAATACACTTTTATCAATTAATCTCCTATTCCTTTCGTTCCATTAACCACCAAACCAAATGGTTGTGGTTTTTGAAATCTGCAACAGCAGATCAATTATATCTTTGGTAACTTTTTTATTGCTATAATAACACGCCCCTGTATAAATAGTCGCCTTTACGGAACGTGTGCCAGACAGTTCAAATGATATGTATAAAAGAACAGATATCATCAATCGTGGCCCCATGCGGAACTAAGTGAAAGGTGAATACTCCGGGGCTGTTTGAGCCACCTGTCCGGAATCTGAGAGCCACCATTCCGGATGGGGAGAGCCACCAGAAATATTATTCCACGGTGCTCTTGACATGAGCCTCCACGGCATATGATTTTCTTGGCAAACAGACAAGCCCAGTGCCTACGGCAGGGTTGCCATGGCTCACTAGCCTATCATATGCCTACTCATGTAAAGAGCCTTTCGCGGCATAAGATTTCTGGTGGCTCTTACGGACCGGTAGACTGGCTCTCACTATGCCGGACAGGTGGCTCTGAATTACAAGAATATTCACTACCGTCATCTTGACAAAAACAACGGAAAGGAAGTATTGCTTCTTTTCAAGATCAGTTATGAGTGGATATTCCGGTATTCATGTCTCGCATTTCCGGCAACCCGGAAACCGTGATTCCGGCAAGATGGAAACTCCTGCCGCCCTATCGCTTGGCCTGCCGCCCTTCCCAAACAACGACGGCAACGTCGAAAACAATGTCGCTTTTGCACCGGTCGTTGTTTATTCCGGTTGGTTTCTTGCGGTTCCCTCATAATCGGATTTACGATTTCCTCATTTCCGGACCGATGATTTCCTGACGCAAGAATATCCAATGAGTTTTTTGCAAAGATGAAATGCATAATTGCAAAAGCAAAATGTAGGTTGTTGCAAAATGTCATTCTTGGGGGCTACACCTCCCCCCCCTGTAAAGTTGTGGGTTAGAGATGGTTTGAAGGACAACCATCCCTAACCCACAATTCTGCAATTACCTACAAAACGACTTTGCAACTTTCTACATCAGAGTTTTGCAACCAACAATCCAATGAGTGAGACTGCTATCAGGAAAAACATGACGAAGATGCAAAGAAGGATCAGAATCTTGGAATGTCATCTTGGAATGGCATGCTATATGCTACATCTGCGAAAACCGAAAACAGTTCTCGCTTCTTTACAAAAAAGGCTTATCATGCTTCTGATGTAAGCATTTGAATGATAATCCTTGTTCCTGGCGGAGAAGTGTATGATAAGAATCTGTCATACCTGATGTCTTTCTTTACCTATGGTTATTTCGGCATTATTCATCAGTGGATCAAATATGATTTCGAAGAAACGCCGGAGTCGGTAAAAAACATATCGAAGGAGTTATCCAATCAGTAACAAATAAGTAACCCTGTAGACGAAAAATGCCTCTGAAACGCATCTGCTCAGAAGCATTTTTCGTCATTTATCAAACTTCATCGAGTCCTGTTCACCGCTGAACTCTTTGGTGATTTCAAGGATAGTCTTTCTCATTTCAAATATTTATCAACCAATTTCTTGATAATTTTTGTATTCAATATATCCTGTTCCGTCTCAAATGTAAGAATCAAACGTTCTCCCGGCATTATTCCGTTCATTTGATAACAGTTGAGTTTTTTTACTGCTGTTCTTGCGTATTCCTGTCTGTCTATCATTCCTTCATGCTCCCAGTAAATTTCCGTTCCACGCTTTTTCGACAAAAATGTGAAATCAGGATAAACTATTCCGTATCCATCCAGATTCAACGGCTTTTCATATTTATATAGAATATTGTTTCTATAAAAATAATCCGCAAGAATCTTCTCTGATTTTGATCTGACGCGTTCTCCCTTCTCAGATAAAATCACTGCTGTTCCTTCCTGAAACAGTTTCCCTGTATATGTTTCGGAATACCATCGTTCCTCAAGTTGATTAAATGTCGGTTCTACCGGAGTGATCAGCGTCTTCCTTTCGGGGTGAAGCGATTCATATAACAATTCAATTTCATCATCTCTGTAACCCTTGAGACACCTGTTAATATGCTTAATTCTTGTCTCTGCAGCTTTTACCACTGACTCGTCATATGCCTTTTGCGCTAACATATGCGGAAGTTCATCATTCTCCTTGGGAATGTACACACCGTTTCTGTCATCCACACAATGGTAATATCTAACTTTGCCACCGTCCACAGAAATCCGTAATTTTCCTTCCGGTGAAGCTCCCTTATCAACACTTGCTTTACTTATTATATCTTCCAAGTGTTTTTTCTCCTGCAGCAGCATTTCTTTTAACCCCTGCAATTAATTATACCCCCTTTTTTTTGCTTAGTATATGTTGGACTTCTATTATGAAACTATTAAATTGATTCATTTGGAAAATAGTTGATTTCAAGTCATCGAATCGCAACCTGATAGTTGACCCAACTATACATTCATCCATTTGCGGTCATTACTTTATATTGATGCCATTGACTTTCTTTGCAATAAGCTGATCTGTGGTCAACCTTGCAGCTCTTACAATT
>SVFN01000059.1 GCA_015056815.1 Lachnospiraceae bacterium
CGTCAGTACAAGATTCTTAAGGATAACGGAAGAATATCTCATAAGCAGGCGATGGATAAGGCAAATGCTGAATATGAAATATTCAACCGAACCCAGCCTATTGAATCAGATTTTGATAAGGCGGTAAAGAAAATGATCCAAGAGCAAAACTAAACCGGACTATTCAAAACGCCAATATGGCGGATTAGTGGCGTAATAGATGACGGATTGGTAAATGCATTAGAATTCTTATAGACAAACAAGCTAACGAGTGTTATTATTTAATGATAGAAAATGCTAACCATGATTGCGCTTGCCTAACGTAAAGGGCCAATAAAGCGATTGTACGCCGCTAAAGGCGGTGTTTTCTTTTATTGATGCGTCAGTGGCAACTAACCTCACTCGTGAGGAGGGTGAACTGTTATTAAAATGATGAAATCCAAAAATTAAAACCAGGAGGAGATGCGATGCAGACTGAGAATAGTGAGCTCAAGAAGAAAACGATTAAGACCATGAAAGGAAAAAAGGCATTCATGGTTGAGATCACCAAAAGGATATCTTCATCTGAATGCGAGAAGATTTGGCGAGACGCACATAAGCGATTGTATAAGATGTATGCGGAGCATCAGGATCTTCCGAAGGGAGTGGCCATGCATACGGACTCATTTATTTTTCCGGCGGCAGCCATCTATCTTGCAATGAAGGCTATGGATCCCAATATGGCCTATGATGTCATGAAGAAAACCATGGCAGAGAAATCAACCAAAACAGGTCAATCAATTGCAAAATGGTGCAGGATACCCGGTTTTAGGAAGTTCTTCCTTGGCATGTGGGATTCACTGAGCCATAAGATGTTCGGAGAGACAGCGGGTTTTAAGAATGTTTTCTATCCCGGGGAGAAGGGGTGTTTCCGTATGGATATCATACAGTGTCCGTATAACAAATACTTGACGGAGCAGGGATGTCCAGAACTTAACATTCTGTTTTGTGAGAATGACGTTCATTCATACGGCAATCTTCCCGGTCTTAAGTTCAGCAGAACAAAGACGATAGGAGCAGGCGATGACCTGTGCGATTTCAAAATGGAACTTGTGAAATGAATAACAAAACTAAGAATATATGTGAGCATGTATGGCTGAATCATCACTTTTGGATTATAGGTAAGAGCTGATATGGAAAAGAAATATGCGGTACAAGGAATAATAGGATGCTTGCTTTTTGGGATCGGAGACTGGTTGCTTGGATATGTTGATCCGAAAGAGGTCCCATATGACGTGTTTTATTTTATAAGTGCCGGTCACGGAGCGGGATATCCTGATTGGAAGATCACAGTAACAATGGTATGTGCGGTCATAGGAGTACTGTTTCTCTGGCAGGGTTTTGTACATATTTCGGACCTTATGACAGGAGAAAAGGACAGGACCGGAGCCACACGAGTATTTACATTCCTTACATATTCCTGGATGATCATTCATTTTACGGTAACGATCATGGTATTCATATTTTCATACTCATGCAGAAATATCGGAATGGAACAGGCAGTAATAATCACAAATGGCCTTGATAAGGTTTTAAATCCGTGTATTTTTGTTGCCTATCTTATTTTGGGGGCTGCCATGATCGATCTTATCATTGTGATCGCAAGGGGAAAGACTAAGCTTAAGAGATCAGATGCCTTTATAACACCGCTTACATGGATGCTTTTGATCGGAGCAGTCTCATTTATCATACCGGCAAGTCCATTTTCTAAAGGGTTATATACCTTTTGCATGAACGGTGGGGTGATAGTTTGGTTCGTACGATTGTTGATCCGGAGGAACAAATAGCTGTGGCGACCCACACGAAAGAGTATGTGGAAGAGATGGAAAGATTTATTTCTAAAGGATAAAGGGAGGCTAAGACAGGTGATAAAACTGACAGGACTTAATAAAGAAGAAGTCGAAGCGATTTCAAAACAGATAGCAGATGCCTTTTATGATTAATAGCGGATAAGAAAGGTATTTCAGTCATACTTGATACTGATGATAAGGATAAAGCAGCGCGGTACGAGCACCTTGGGATGAAGCTTGACCGAGTTAGAAATTGTAGAGAAAAGTTTCATATGTATGATCTCATAAGGGAGTGAAACGAGGAAGGACTTAAGTCATGAGGACAGAAAAAGAATATAAGAACCTGACTGTAAAAGAATTTACGAAAGCGGCTGAGATATACGAGACAGATCATGCCGGGATCTACGAAATGTGTAAAGACGATTATCCGTACATCTCATCGGAACTTGAAAAGGAAGAATATCATGATCTTCTGGACTGTGGCTGTGGGACAGGACCAATGATCTCACTTCTGTATGAAAAGGATCCGGCGAAGCATTATACAGGCCTTGACATAACGCCTCGTATGATCGAAGTGGGGAAGTCCAAGAATTTAGAAGGGGTCGACTGGATAGTGGGAGATTGTGAAAATCTTCCCTTTGATGAAAATACATTTGATGCGATCATCTGCTCAAACAGTTTTCATCATTATCCAAATCCACAGAAGTTCTTTGACAGTGTAAAGAGAGTTCTCAGACCGGGAGGCAGGCTGATCCTTCAGGATTATACGGCACCCAAACTGATTCTCTGGCTCATGAATCACACGGAGATGCCGATGGCTAATCTGATCGGTCATGGAGATGTGGCTGCAAGATCACTTGATGAGGTCAGGGCGTTTTGCGATGCTGCCGGGCTTAAGATTGAAAAACTTGAACGGGCAAAGAAGTTCAGATTGCATCTTGTGGCAAGGAAGGCAACAATAGAAAAGAGGCGGAAGCATGACTAAAAAGATATGGGACCTGTATGCACCGATTTATGAACGTGCAATGCAGATGGATAAGAAGATATACAGCTTCATGTACAATCGTATTCCAAAGGTCATAAAGGACAAGGACGTGCTGGAGATTGCGACCGGTCCGGGATTGTTAGCCAAACATACGGCTGAATATGCAAGGAAGATGATCGCAACCGATTACTCGGATGGGATGATCAAAGAGGCAAAAAAAGGAGAGTATCCGGCTAATCTTACATTTGAGATTGCAGACGCCACGAATCTTCCGTATGGGGATGCGTCCTTTGACGCTGTTATCATCTCAAATGCCCTTCATATCATTCCGGATCCGGAGAAAGCACTATCGGAAATAAACAGGGTGCTTAAACAGGATGGCATACTGATCGCACCTAATTTTGTAAATCATCAAGGTGGTCTTGGCAGCCGTATATGGTCGGCAATTCTGAAGATCGGTGGTGTGAAATTTGAGCATCAGTGGTCATCGGAAGAGTATCTGAGATGGCTTGAGCAAAATGGATGGCATGTGACATTCAGTAAAGAGATGGCAGCAAGAATAGCCTTAATGTATACGGAATGTAAAAGATAATAAATAGCTGAAACTTTTACCGGCAAGTTCAAAAACGAAGGATGAAGAGTGTAAAAGCGGGTAGCTGCGTTTCGGCGTGGTTACCCGCTTTTTTTGTGCATGGTGCACATATGTACATATACAGGAAGTTCGTTAAAAATGTCCCTTGAATCATGAAGTAAAAATGTGTAAAATTAAAGCATAACGAGTGGCAGTAACTGCGTAAATCCAGTTATTGCCACTTATTTTTTTATCACAAGAAAGCGAGGAAGAGAGATGAAAAGGGTACAGGCGGCATGCATATGCCAGACGCTCCATTTTTTCCAAAAGGATGAGCCGTCAAAAGATCGAAACGAAAAGCTGTCAAGAGAAGAGATCGAGAAGTACAAGAAGTCTCTTGAACAGAGCAGGACAGAGTACAAGGTACTTGAAGAGAAGGTACAGGATGATGGATCCATAGTAATAAAAGTCATCAAGCAATACAACAACAGTCCCGTTGGGGATTATCTGAAATAAGAAAAAGAAATGATAAGCGTGTAGCCCATGGCGTAAATCCAGCTGAGGGCTATGCGCTTATTTTTTGTGTGAGGAGGATTTGAAAAAATGAACGGAAATGAGAATAGGTATCTTGGAGAAGAACCGGTAGGCAGACTGATGAGGAAGTATGCAATCCCATGCATCATCTCCCTTCTGGTAGGGGCACTTTACAATATCGTGGATCAGATTTTTATAGCAAATGCCAGCTATCTGGGATCCTATGGTAATGCGGCAAATACGGTGGTGTTTCCGTTGACCGTTATTGCACTTGCCATAGCTGTAATGATAGGAGATGGATGCTGTGCATTTGTATCTTTAAGTCTTGGCAAACAGGAACCTGACCAGGCAAGGAGAAGCGTAGGTAATTCTGTTGTATTGATGATAACAAGCGGAATCCTGCTGATGATCATTTACCTGATCTTCAGTAATGTCATAATAACTATGTTTGGTGGAACGGTTAATGAAGAGACGTTCCGTCATTCAAAGGAATACTTCTTTTATATCACTCTGGGCATACCTTTTTATATGTTCGGACAGGCCATGAATCCGGTGATCAGGGCTGACGGAAGTCCGAAGTATGCAATGGTATCAACACTTGCCGGGGCAGTGATCAATATCATCCTCGATCCTATATTTATCTTTGTTTTTAAGTGGGGCATGATGGGAGCTGCTGTGGCTACAGTGATCGGTCAGATTGCTACGGCAGTTCTGGCAGTGTGGTATATCCTGCATATGAGATCCGTAAAGCCTGCAAAGACCGATTTTACCCTGAATGGGGATATTATACGAAGGACTCTTGTGCTGGGTATTACAAGTTTCCTGTCCCAGATATCTCTGGTTGCTGCAATGGCGGCAATCAACAATATGATTTGCAAGTATGGTGCTCTGGATAAGATATTCGGGCTGGAGCAGTACGCACAGATTCCCATGGCAGTGGTCGGTATTGTCATGAAGTTCTTCCAGATCGTGATTTCCATCGTAGTCGGTATGGCTGCAGGATGCATTCCGGTTGTTGGATATAATATGGGTGCGGGACTTAAAGACAGGGTGAAGCAGCTGTTTACAACACTTCTGGTAGCCGAAGCAACAGTAGGAGCGATTGCACTTGTCATAGTTGAACTGTTCCCCGGAGCATTGATCAATATCTTCGGTGCGGCCAATGAGAGTACATATTATACGACATTTGCAGTCAAGGCATTCAGGATATATCTCTGCATGATGATCTTTGCCTGTGTGAACAAAGCCTGCTTTATTTTCCTGCAGGCAATGGGAAAAGCCCTTGAGTCAACAATCCTGTCCATGGTAAGGGAAATCGTGTTCGGTGTAGGCTTTGCTATTCTGTTGCCAATTAAATTTGGACTGGATGGCGTGTTGTATTCCATGCCGTTGTCGGATATACTGACATTTTTCATAGCACTGTTCCTGATCATAAAGACATACAGGGAGCTGGGATTGGAAGATGCGAAGAAAGTAGCGGCATCTCCCCAAAGTGTCAAAAATTATGCTTGAATTTTTGATTCCATGGTGATAAAATAACGAAGTTTGAAAACAGAATAGACCATTATGAACGACACATGTAGCGCGCGGCGCGTAAATCTGATCACGGTACTCATAAATTTGATCAGAAGCCGGCATGCATGTGTTTTTTCATGCCATCAAAGAGGAGAAGGAGAGGAAAAATGCCAAGAAATCAGTTTCAGAGAATGTTTTTTGCCTTTGTGACCGTTGTTATCACGGTTCATGCGTATGTGTTTTACAGCTTGTACGTTGTGAATGGAAACCTGCTTATGAGCTTGACCGGGGAGAACAGTGTCATCCGGGCTATCAATGCCCAGGGCGGAGTGTATATGTTTGGAAGGATGCTCCCGATATGGGCTGTGATTCTGATAGAGTTCTGTTTTGCATATGCCTTGGAAAATCTGTTAGGAAGTCCACTGTCCTTCAAACTTGCCTGCAGGGTATTTAATCCCCAGAAGAATCACCCAATGATCTTTGAGACAACCATCATATGTGCAACAGTGGGTATCATGTGCCCAGCCATGAGCTTTCTGGCCGCTTGGTTTTACTATCCTTACTATACAGGATTTAATATATGGACGCTGCTTGCCAATTGGCTGAAGCTTATATGTTTTAACTTCCCATTTGCGTACTTTACGCAGCTGTTTTTTATACAGCCGGCGGTGAGAGTGATATTCAAAACTGTATTTCGGAAGGATATTGAAGCGCGTGCAAGGGAATCAGAGGAGAGCATGGCACAGAAAGGTAAGAAACCCCTGCCGGATGATGAAACAGACACAGTTGCGGATATCTTCCGCAGGATGGATGAGATCAAAGAAGAGATTAAGGCAGAGGTCTTGGAGAGTGTGAAAAAGTAAATATCGTATGGATCAAATGATAGCGTGTAGCTTCCATACAGGCGAGAAGCTGACCCTTAAGGATATTGCAAATTTGCACAAACAGAAGGATGCGCCTGAGAGAAAGGCGTTAAAACCGGAAGCGGAAGCTGACTGAATAACGAATCGTTATTGAGCCTGCAGGTGTTGGGAGAAATCCTTATGCTTGCAGGATTTTTTACGTTCCCGGAGAAAAAACTTGACAAGCTAACGATTTATAGCTACAATAGGGCTAACTTTCGTTAGCGGAGGTTGGGAGGATATCATGTCAACAAAGCAAAGAATACTGAATGAAGCATTAACGCTGTTTGCAGAGAACGGATATGACGGAACCGGCGTAGATCTGATTGCTGAACGTGTCGGCATCAAGGGACCTTCCCTCTATAAGCA
>SVFN01000022.1 GCA_015056815.1 Lachnospiraceae bacterium
GCATAACAGTATAATTCTTGAGATTTTACACAGAAAAATCCCGCACAGATGTGCGGGACTTTGTCGACAGTCTGAAACGCAACACACAAGATGTTGCGTCTTTTTGTTATTTTGTTTCTGGAATCATACCCTTAATCAAGTTTCAAAAGATCCACTTTTGTAATGTCAAGTTTACCATATCCGACATAAGGATTCTCCTCAATGATCGTTGCTCCAAAGGTTGTCTTATTTTCAAAGAATGTCTTTGATTCCGCATAGATGGAAAGGACACCCTTATCATTCAGATAAGCCAACGGCAGATACATCATATACATCTTACCGCTTCTAAGATCGGAAGCTACCTTCACACTGCCATCCTCATTTAAGAACATCTCATGCGGTATCTCATGATTCGGATCCGCAGGATCATACATCTTGATCGTCAGTCTGACCACATTGCGATCTATACCGTCAATCGTCCTCTTTTGTACCACCTGAGTCGAATTATCTGACATTATAAAGTTTGTCCCTACTGCCTCTTTTACTTCCAGCCAGAAAGTAACTGACATATGTTTGATACCCTTCTTAAAGTTGGAATCCGTTGTTCTAAAGTAAACCGCAGTCTTATCTTTGTCAGCCACATGGTCGTTTACATTCGGATCTACAAACTTATACTCGTAATCATTCTTCGTCTTATTGTAGATAATAGAAGAATCCACACTTGCAGTCGCATTTCCATCATCATCCAGTTTCTTTGTCACCGTGCTGTCATAAGGTATCGCTACATTCTTTAACTCATTAGAAGTCGAATACTGTGTCTCAAAGAACTTCACTTCCGGTGCCTGCTCAGCAGCCGTATAAGCTGCCAACAACGTATTGATAAACAGCTTGATCTCCTCTTCCTGAGTGATCTCACCATGTCCGGCTCCGGTATAAGTCACATTACCTTTGTTATAAATGTAGTAGTTATTGATACCGTCACCCGGTGTCGCGCTGTAGAATGCTGTCGGGAAGATCGAATCACTCATTCGTACCTTACTATCTTTATTTTTTGACAATACATACCATACCGACAAATCGGAATTGCCATCCTGATCCGCATCTGACTCAATGTTGAGCTGATAATACTGCGCATGCGATCTGGAAGTCTGGAATGACTTCGCAATATGATACGGATACTCGGTCAACCGACCGCTGTTGAGCTGATCGATATACCATTCGCCCTGAATGTTATTCACATTCGCAAGTGGTGAGTACGAACCTTTCAAAGCATTATTGGAACCTCCCGGATAACGTAACTGAATAGCATCTGAAAATCCCTGTGTCGCCCTTGAAAGCACCGTTCTTTCAGTATCCGGCATATAAGCCACCTGATAACCGCTTCTTTCCGCTTCCTGCCCGGCCTTGTTCCATCTTGCATCCGCATCTGTGGCCGCATCATTCCATGGATAGCTTCCATGCCCATCACCTTTTTTGAGCTGCTGCAATCCTGAAGTAACGCCATAACGATCCATACCGAATACATCACGGAGGTTCTTAGCCTGACTGTAAGTATTACTGTACATCAAGAAGTCGTGACACAATAATACCGGTCTTCCGGTCTCGGCGAATTTACGGATCGACTGCTGAGCATACGCATCCGTCACATATTTTGCAGGCCATGCATCACCGAATCCAAGCAGAAGCATATCAACACCTTTTCCTGCACCCGGATATTTTGTTTCAAAATTATAGGAATTATAGAATCCCATTGCATCTTCTTTGTAACCACTGTCTACATATTGCTGTACAAAGGTCTTCATCGGTAATGAAATAACCTTCACATCGTAATCCGCCAGGTTTTCAATGAAAACACCAAATCGATTATTATATTTGCCTTCATTTAAAATATCATTCTGTAAATTGTTCTGGTTATCATAAAGCATAATCTGAAGGATCTTAATCACTTCCTTCTTCTTAGCCTTTACGCAGGTATAACCGATTTCATTTGTCTGAATGCGTGAGTCGGATGACAATTCTGCTCTTAAGCACCAGGGGATGATACCCATGTAAGTACTCGGCACTTCTCTCTTCAGCTTATATGCTACACCTTCCTCTAACTGATATCTTCCATCCTCATCCGTATCCATCTCACGCCCTGTAGCAGCTTCCGTTACCACAGCATCATCGCATTCCTCATCGTTTGAATACTTACCGTCCGAATTGACATCCACATACAGACGTATATTATACTTATAATTTGTATTGGATGCCGATACACCTGAGATGGTAAACTCGTACTCAAGATTCGTCGTTCCATCTTCATCCGGCTCCAGATAAGTAACCGTTTCCGGATTGATAACGGTTCTGTTGGTATTCGTTTTATCTTTTACTGTCTTTAACTCATAAGTATACGCTGTCGGCATTGCAGAAATATCCAAATACAACTTCGGTGTATTCAAATACCCGTAAATCGTCTCCCAGGATGTCAGATTACGCTCTACATCACTCTCGCTGATAAAGTTCTCATATTTGTTGGAAGAAATACGCGAATCGTTTAATGCCATATTCGTACCTTCCACTACATATTTGCCGGTATCCCCATTATAAGTATGATGTAATGCATACTGGAACAACTCATACATTTTTGAAGAGTTATCAATACGGCCTCGATCCCATTTCGTCGTATTATTACCCACATCACGACGCGTCGGGTTAACGCAATAAGAATTACCACTCTTATCCGCACACATCAGATCGCCGGCAACAACAATCGGATGTCCCGCATCCAGATACACCTTTAACTGCTCTAATTTTTCTGTGTTTAAATCAATACCGGAATATCTGGTTTCCTTTACACTATATTCATTTTCCGTATCCAGATAGACACCGATCTTTTCAACCGGAGTGTTCGAATACTTTCCACCGTCTGAATTCATTACATGCAGATCTCCGATATTGTAATAAACCATACCGGTCATAGCGGTGTCATTATATTTTGTAATAGTGTACTTTACTTCTTTATCATTTACAATATCCCAGGATTTCGCATCCGTCATATAATTATGATAGTAAATATTCTTTTTGCTGTCTGAATGATTGATATTGGAATAAAACTGTGATCCAATATATATCATATCGTATTTCTCACCAATATTTTCATTACGGCATACGAATTCACTTACCGTCATACTGTCAAAGCTTACATAACCCTGCTTGCCTTCTTCCACCCATTCCGGATTGATATAATCATGAATAAACTTATCTCTGTTATTCTGTACCGCCTTCTTACAGAAATCGTACTGATCGCTTTCCATATTGTACGCGTTATACTTAAACGCTGCCGTAGGCTGTATCTCAAGTACGGAAATGGAAGATTTCACAAAGGATACATTATCTCCATTCGTACTCAAAATGTACTGGATCACTAAGGCAGGTGTCACGACATCATCTGCGATCGCGAAATCCGTATGTACAGAGTTATTGTTCTGAATATACGCATAAACACTTCCAAACGCCTCGGAATATACCGACTCTTTATAGGAAGAAGCAAAATCACCGTTTAAGAACAGGTCATGTGCATCTACCATGGATTTCGAATTTTTGAACAGATCTCTGTAATGATCATATACATACACATTACCGGTAACAAAGTTACCTTTTACACCGGTCAGAATGCTTGCCCGCATATTTTCGAAGAAAGAAGCATCCTTTAATAAAGCATTTACATCTGATATCGCACCTGTGTTGATATTAAAATACTTTGTATAATTACTGTTTGCAGCCGGTACGCCTTTTTGATCCGCCTGCCATAATAAGGCTGCCAACTTATCGATATTATTGCTGTCTGACGTGATCGGATTCCCCGAGCAGCTGTCATAATCCATGATCAAAGCTTTGTGTCCGATCACATTGTTATTATAGAGTGCCATAAATGCACTCTCTTTCAGATCAGCCTTAGCTGTATAAAACGCTGACGATGTGCCGGAAATATAAATCAAATTGGCAGATGTAATATCGGACTCTTCTACATCGCTTGCTTTGATCGTATTCACTGTGATATTGATTCCGGAGAATCTGTCACCGAATACGAATGCTTTAAACCAGTCAGAATTATAAAACTTCGCATTCTGATTTGTAATATAGTAGGATGTCACCTGTGAGAATCCCCAATAGCGGCCATTTTCATCCGGTGTAAAATCCAGATTACCATCCATCGTATCGCCACAGTAGATTACACCATCCGGTAACGGATTGTATGCTAATGTGTTACCGGAAACCGTATTACCCTTGCGGTAATACGCTAATGACCAGTCTGTCGGCACCTGTGTATCCGTATCCATGACCGGTAAAAACTGATTCAGATAATAAGAATAATTTCTGTTAAACGCATCCGCTCCCAGATTTCTGAACGTATCATTGGACTGATCCAGTACCGGACGCTCATCAACCGTCGGCTCTACATCCTGTTGTTGAACAGGCTCTCCACTCTCTAACGAATCATCCAGAGTCACCTCTTCCGTTCCGACTGCTGCGGTCCTCTCAAAAGAGTTGGCACTTACGCTTTCACTTGAATCATCCGTATTCTGATCACTTCCATCATTGGAAGTATCTGTATTTGAATCTGTGTTATCCTGATCATTCTGATCATCATCCGTATCCTGATCATCGATCGTATAATGTGCCGCAGCATCCGTATCCCCTTCCGGATTAACCGCTGCCGCTCCTCTGTAATAGATATAACCGTCATCTCCGAGAATATATCCCACTTCCAGTTTGTAAGCGCCTTTATTCTCAACATTCTGCGCATAATTTCCGTATGCAAATGTATACTTGTTATCCGGAACCGCCTCACTTAAGTCATTCGGTGTAAACCCTTCCGTAAAGATCGGCTGTGTACCATTCCAGTTTGCATAGACAGGATAATCTACCTGCTGTGTTGTATGACCGCCGACGGTTACTCCGGTTTTCTTAACAATACCAAGTAAACGCATCTCCAAAAGGGCATCCATACGCTCTTTACGGCTTACGGATTCCGAACTGATCGCATCTCGGTACCAGTTCCACTGACCGGAATTGGAAAAACGATTAAAGTATCCGGATACCATGGCATCCCAGGGTTCCTGGGCATCGTTATTCTTTTTCACGAATGCACCCATCTCCTGATACTCTCTGTCATCTGTCTCCGGAACGATCTCTAAGATCGTAAATTTGTTCTTGACATTGGCATCGGTAGAACTTGTAATATTGGTCAGATAATCATTCATTGAACTAAGAATACCGGTGGCCGCTTCCGCTTCCAACTCCGTATTCGCTGTCTGACCGATCACAATGGCAGCCGCCATAGCGGCCCCGATTCCACCAACGATCAATTTTTTGTGTTTGTTCCATAAATTTTTCATACTTCATTCACCACTTTCAAATGAATATCAGCTTGCCCGGTTACCGCCTGCCTCATGCAGGCATCTACAGTCTTTACTGCTCCTGCCAGTAATGATAGGTTACGTTATAAATATATGTTACATTATTGTACTTCATAAAGGTACCCATCTTACCACTATTGGTTGCCTTTTGCCAAAGTTTTACCGTAATATTGGAAGGGCCGAAATCCTTGTACTCTTTTTCGGAGGTTGTAAGAGTAATCTTATTTCCCTTAGAATCTTTAAACATTGAAGAATCCGGAGCAGGTGCAAAAACATTTGCTCCCTGCACATTCGCAATATATACATTAAAATCTGTATAAGAATTCGGATGCGGTGAAACCTTATTCTGCTCATTATCCAACAGATAAAACTCATTTAAACAAACTCTTAACGGAATTGCTTCGAGCGGATAGTAACGGGAAACTTTATCACTGGAAGCTCTCAAGGTAACTACACCATTATCCACCAGTTTGGTTCTGGAACCAAGACTGCTTGTCAATGATGCTGACAGGTAGGAATTGCCTGACGCCCCGCCCAGTGCTATATTATCACCACGATCCTTCGGCTCCTTATCAGAAAAATTCACATAAACACCAATATCTTCTCTTTTCAAGATATTAAAACTCTGCAGATAGAATCTAAGTGCAGTTGAATTTCCCTTAGAAACCACAATATTATGTCCGTTCGGATAAATCGCATTGGTAGTACTGATCTTACGCATCGCCTCCAGATCTGCCGTATCCAGATCTGCCGCACTCGTGATATTATGCGTATTATTATAAGTATGAATATTGTTCAACAGTTCCGCAGTCGTCTTATACATCGTGACCGCCGGGAAGTAAAAATGCGTCGTGGTCGGTCCCTCTGCACTGTAATCGATACCGCCGCCATTCATATAATCCATCTCAGCACGCATCTGTCCACCGCTGATCTCTCCATAGAAGTACTTAATCCTATCCTGCTCGGAATTGTACTTCAGACTCGGACTGTCTCCACCAAAGAACAGATAGTAATTATTGGTGATCTCAAAAGCCGCTCTGGATACAGCATCGTAATTCGGTACATCATATACCCATGCCTTATAAATCTTTACAGGTTCAAAATTTCCATACCCATATGTCAGGAAATACGCAGCCAGGTCAATATCTACACCCCTGGCAAAAACTTTATTACCGTTACTGTCCTGTGCTCCTCTGACTCTGAATTCCAAAGTATCTCTGACCGATCTGTCAAATTCTGAAACAGCAGTCACTCGAAACTGTGCATTCAGACCCGCTTTCGTTCCAAGTGTCATGGAGCATGTTTTTCCATTTGTGATCACAGAAGCGATCTGAGAAGCATTCGTGTAAGAAGACAGCTTCTTATACGAATCGGAAGAACCATTTCGATATTCTATATACCAATGAACTCCTTTAAATTCATCCTCAAGATTCCATCCGTCCACAGCAGCACTCATGATCACACGGCCGTTACGTCTTGCTGTCATAGAAGAAATATTGGTTGTTTCATCCAGCTCTGCACTTAACCCCTCTTCATGTGAAAGGCTGATGCCGGTTGCTTTTCGTACGATCACTTCTCCTTTTCCGCTGATACCATCCTGTGCGGTAGCGGTAACATAGAAAGATTTCTTTTTTAACATTGATCCGTCATCATCCAAAACCAGTGTCGGTCTCGGGTTACCGGATAGCGTTACCGCCGATCCTGTCACATCCTCTGTCAAAAAGGAAGCTCCGGTATCTTTGTCCGGTAAGATCGTCCATTTCAGTTCAGTGATCTCTGCATTACTCGGTCTTCCCACTGCCAGATAATCAATGGTTTTTAACCTCGGCGCACCCATACCATCTTTTTTCATAAAATCATAGGTCGGATCATCCTGAATCTTATATGCATAAATATCGGTTGTATCATAAACCTGATTCTCGATCACGTTTGCAAACTTCTTTGCCGGCATAACCGTCAGACTGGTAAGTTTCACATCATCAGTATCGTCCACTCTGGATCCTTTGTTGATCTCAATGTGATTACGGACATTTACCTGATAGGTTCCCTTGATCTCCTTGCCATTCTTTTCATAAGTCAGTTCAAACCAGATAATATGCTCTTTCTCAAAACGATCTGTCTTAACATCAAAATCCTTTACATGATCCGCAAGTACCTGTCCTGCTCCTTCATTGTATTTCGTAAAGTCCGTCTTGTCTTCATTTAAATAAGATTCATAGTAATAAATCTTATTATCATTCTGATTCAGAACCAGCAGATAACGTTCGTCTTTATTAGTAACCTGAAGAACATAATGAAGATGCTCCGGATCCTTACTACCAATAGATTCTTTAGCAACAGAATAACTTTCAAAGTAATCTTCGATCGGATGAATATCAAACTTATTTCCGGTGTCCTGACTCTTATACGCCGGTGCATAATCGATCGTATTGGAACAATCAATGATCCTCTCCGATATACCGTTTGCCACTACCTGTGCTTCCGCCTGCATCGTTGCTTCCGTATTTACCTTTGTATAAGTTCTGGAGCTGGTATTCATCATAGTAGCCACTGTCAAGGATACTACTCCCAGAATTCCAACCGCTGCCAGGAATTCTACCAAGGTAAAGCCTTTATTGTCCTTTTTTTTCCCTAACAGTCTTTCCTTCAGATTCTTCTTCATAACTGAACCTCGCTTTCGCTCAAATCCCTATTCCCGCTTAATTGATCTTGCCGGTCATCGTCTGTATTGTGATTTCTCTCTTGCTTTTACCTTCTTCAATCACAAACCCTCCAAGCATCTTACCGCCATACCCATCATCCGGAAGGATCGCTCCTGTGCTTCTGTTAAAAGCAATTCTCATGGTCTCACCATCTGTCATGTAAGTTTCAAGCGGAGTTGCCGAATAAGATCCCGGTGACATCATCTTAATTTTCAACTTCGTCCTATTCCCTTTTGAAATAAGCTCTTCCGTCACAAGTTCCGGCTTTCCATCTGTTTTTTTGGGCAGATAAGTTCTGGCATAAACCTGATTGTTTTTATATACGATTTCCATATAAGTATCAGCTTTTGATGTCGTCGTCAGATTCGTACGTGATTTGGTAAGACAATCCATTTTAACAGACTCAATTGCTGATTGCATCTTATCTTTGCATTGTCTGGTATTGTAAGTATTGATCAATCCCATATTCCTGGCACCAATACTAATAATAATTCCCAATATTCCAACAATCACAACCATTTCCACAAGAGAAAATCCCTTATTATCATTTTTCATACAAACGCCCCCGTTTATTTCTTCGTCCAGTTGCTATATTGGATCAGATCGCCTACTTTCACATAATTGCTCTTTCTGGCCTCTTCTGTATCCTCTGTCTCTTCGCCTGCTTTCCCGGACACTCCCGGCACATTCACATAGGCATTACCATTTCTGAAAAGCTGATAGAAATAATCATCGTCATTTTTTGCTCTCATCGCCGCAAGTACAGCATCATCATTATACAAAATGTGGTTACATGTCGGAGCTATTGTAATGTTCCCGCCTGAAATGATCAATCCTTCAAACTGTGGAATCGTAACTCTTATGTCGCCGCTTGCCACGATAATATTGTAATCTTCATAAGTTGCACTCAGATCAAAAGGCGTTGAACTTCCTTCGTTATCAATTGCAAAAGCCTTAAAGATTTTTGTTCCAACCGTTCTTGTATAGGTAGTTCCTGATGCAGATACCTTTGAATCAAATTTGGCCGAATCTATCAGGTTATTATATACATCTCTGCTTAACTGCTCTGCGGTCAGACTGCTTTCAGCCATTGTCAAAAAATGTGTTAATCCGTTAAAACTTGATTGATACTGAGCTCTTAATTCCTGCGTCCCCTGGAAGCCATCCGGATCAGCAATCTCCGCCGGATAAGTACTCTTCTTTAATTTAATATCCGTACCATCATATAGGATCGCATTACCGCCAAGACTTAACAGTCCCTCCGATTCAATATCCGGATTTAAAATCAATTCACTCAGATAAGACTTTGCATACTGCTCAATCGTATCCGGATCCGCCTCATAATAATCCTGGAAGAACTGATCCGCCTGTCTGTCCGAATCAAACATCAGATAATAATAAACCAAAATGGAGCCATTTACCTTACGGAATACCGGTCTGTAGCTGACACCATAAGCAGCCTGCAAGGACTTTTCCATTTTTTCAAAGGTCTTACCAAGATCAACAACTCTGTATTTCAGATTCGTAGAATAAACCGGATTACCGGAATCATCCGTGCCTGTTGCAATATAGGTCGTAGTATATTTAAGATATTCATCATAGGTTAATGGATTTTTGGCCAAAACCTGCTCTCCGGTCTCATTGTCATAACACATACATTCCGTCGGCACCATGTAAAGAAGCTGATCACTCTTCATGGCAATGGACTGACCTAATACAACATCCTCTTCGTTTTTTTCATATTCATCTTTCGGATCATTATAGTAATCATCCGGATTTAACGTGGCATCTGCCAAATCTTCGATATAACTGCTCTCCGCCTTTGCATTTGCATCATAATGCATAGCTCCGACATAAGCATGACCGGATAACATCAACTGGGTCAGGTCACTCATATCGATTCTGGTCTTAGCACCATTGACCAGGATAGAACTGCTTAGAGAAGCCGAATTGGTAGCATCCCCAAATCCAATATAAGAACCACTTAATTTTACGTTTGAACCATGACCATTAAAATCTGTACCATCGAGATTCAAGTCATCCTGTACATAAATCTTTCCGTCCAGATCCAGATCTCCGGTCTGTGTATTAATATCACGCACCCAAATATCCGGTTTACCGGTGGCATCATTTTCAATCCCACCGATTTTATAAATCTTTCCACTTTCGATCAAAGCACGGTTCTGAGAATTCACAGAATTGGCAGCCACAAAAAACTCTTTCGGCTCAGCATCTGCTTTTAAATCATCATCTTTAAAAATAAAACTCATCTTTGATCCTTTTCCGGACGCATAGATACCATCTTTTCCACCGTACACACTACCTGCAATATCAACTGTCATACCTCCGACTTCTTTCTCCAATTTGTTGTTCGCAACCAATGAGAACATCTGAAGGTCGGGTTTTGAGCTATTTGCAGAGAATTCCAGATCCGGAATCTTAATCACGATATCTGTTTCTATGATTGAAACATAACCTTTCTCATTGATATAGGTAACACGAAGTCCCTTTAAGGTAATGATGTCTTCATCCTCCACATACCAGTTTGCCATCGCATCCCCTGTATTGGTAAGCTCCAGATATGCACCAAATTTACCTGTCGTATCTCCATATGATCCATCCGTTGCCGTATAACGAGGTGTTGTTGTCCAGTAGCTGATAAGATGATTGATAAAATCCTCTCGTTTCTGGGCACCCGGATTGCAGATTTTCTTAAACAGATCGCAAAACTCTGTCTGGAAATTTGCCTTTCTATTCTCATCCGTCACTTTTGCCGCAGATTTCATGACATCCGTATAAGCATTCGTCATGATCATAGAAATATCGGACTGTAATCCAGCATTGATCTCATCCAAAGCTGATTCAGCCGTATAGAATGTTGCTTTAGCCTGTCTGTCCGCCCCCTTCATCTTAAAATTGACATAGGAACTGTACATTAACATCGCAACCAACATTCCTGCAAACGCAATTGCAAGAATTACCACTACAATTGCGGAACCCTTATCATCTGTCTTTTTCATATGAAATCTGTCCAGTATACGTTTCAACATATTCCAATCCTCTCTACTACTAATCCGTAACCGAGCCATCAAAGGTTGCTAATAACTTCTCTTCCGGGAAATCATCATCTGCAGCTCCCATTTCATAGACATCTACTTTTACATTATAAATCTTATCCTGCAATACCATGCCATACAAATTCACGATCATGGCTTTCAGTTTATCCGGTTCGTCATTAAGAGATATCGCATGGCTCGCTGCATCAAAATATTCCGAATCCATTGTGATATTTCCTCTTAAATCATTGTGAAGGTTGGATGTGTTGCCGGATTTTGCCAATGCCACATTCTCTGCATGTTTAAATGCAATATTCTCATACACATTTGTCTGGATCGTCATCAGATTATTACGAAGTCTCTCATAACCCGAATCGGAATTCGGGATGCCCGTAAAATCAAGTCCTTCCATTTTGGTATAATCTGCATAAATCTTCAGATCCATCTGGTAATTATTTTCATTTGCTTCTGTCGTTGCTTTTAAGGAAGCCGATCCCGGCAACACGATCTGCGGAACATCCATTCTTACCAGAATCACATCTACCTTGATCCCTGCCGTATTCTCAATTGTGATCTTATCTTTGAAACGGTAATCTGTTGTGTAATTCGGCCAGTAATATACATAAATATTACGAGGATTACGTCCTGTCACCAAAGAAGAATAGCCATTCACTGTCTGAGTATAAGAACCAAAATCATAATTCGGATAATAATCCATCTTAGAGGAATAAGTATTGATGAAATCTACATTATAATCATGGACATCGTCATCCGCATTCGTATCTTTATCGTAAATCTTAACAGTCAGCTCTCTTTTATAAAAGTTCATCAGCTGCATGTAGGAAGCACCGCCGTCTAAACAGTTCTGCCTCAGCTGATTCTGGATCACATCTGTCAGATCCGAAGCGGTATCCGCCCAAATACAGTCATATGTATTATCGACAGATGAAATATTGACGCCCGCAATATCGTTCTTCTTTTCTTCCGCTCCCCAAGCATGTGGATCTTTACGATGAGCAGATCCGTCTACTGTTACCAAAAGATCATATCCGTTTTTATCATTGGAATTAATCTGAGAACGCACATTTTTAATATAATACTGATACTTATGATTATCCTGTATAAAAATCTCACTGGGAGTGTACATGGTTCTTTCTAAAACCGTGCCATCCTGCTTAGTCGTTTTAATGATCTTGGGCTGTACTGACCCATAAATAGGATCCTCTCCCTGAATACCATCCACATTCACTCTGAACGGATCATTTGTATCCGTCCTTCGCTCTCCGAATTCATCACATCTGACGCCGGTGGGAAGTACAGATAATACCGGCATATCCATTCCAACATAATCCGGATTGTCAGGATCATATGTTTCAAAAGACTTGATAAGATCTTCTGACTTATACGCACTGATACCTTCCATGATATTCTGTGCCATGGTGGTCGCTGCCAGTTTTTCTCTCGCCATTCTATTTACACGTGCAGACTGCATAAAATCGCTTAGCACAGGTCCAAATGCTACCCCTAATATCACAACCGCTATGATCACTTCCACTAATGTGAAACCTTTGTCATCCCTTTGTCTTTTCATACGCTATCCTCTTACCTGTCTCACCGGTTCTTAAAAAACAACCAGAAACCTCTTACACTAGATTTCCCTCCCGAATAGGGAGGGGAATCTACGCATTTACCTTATTTTTTCTTCTTGCTGTCGGACTTAGAACTATCATCGTTCTTCTCATCATCCTTCTTATCAGCATCATTTTTCTCTTCTGAATTTTCACTGTCCGCATTATCCACTACAGCCGTAGTACTAGAATGAAGTGAATTGACATTGTCCTGTGATTTAAAGATATTGTCTGTCCCCAGTACAACACCCTTTACTGAAGGAGGAGCATACTGTGTATCCGTACCATCCAGTGAATACAGAGCCAAAGTCATTGTTCCATCCAGGTTACCGGTCGACTCATCTCTTGCCAGTGTCACACTCTCGATAGATTTTTTATTCTGCGTATCTTCACAGATTCCTTTTAACATCTGCTTTACAGACTTGTATGTTGTCTTATACGTTACTGTCGTCGGATTGCGATATAACAATACAGAAGAAGCCATCGCACTGCCCACCGGTGTCGCTGCAGTGTCGTCTACCGGAACATCTTCTCCTTCGGTTTCTTCAGTTGCATCTGCTGTATCATCCGTAGCTACATCAGAAGTACCTGCCGGCTCTGTAGACGGAAGCATTACGATCTCTTTGCCGGGCATGTTCAATGTCTGTACAACCATATCATTGCCAAGTTCAAGATCATTGATATACATGATCTGTGTCTCCGGCTTTACATCCGCCGGAAACTCTGCCGTAATCTTCGCAATCTCACCGGCCATTCTGTCGGTTTCATCGATATAATGCTGTTTATTATTCATCAGATCCTGTAAGTAATCTACCTCTGTCTGCAAAGACTCATTTTCACCTTTAAACTTCGTTGTCTGCTCGGACACCGTATTGGCACAATACCAGTAGCATCCAAGTGCCGCTACACATAAAACACCGGCACATAATATTTTTAAATCAATTTTTTTCAGGTTCATGGCACGCCTCCTACTCTGCAGCCGCTTCTTCGGAAGCAGCGCCCTCTTCATCTTCTTCTAATGCATATGCCGGATTAAATCCATAGACACAGCTCACGGCAAATTCTACAAATTCATCCGTCACACCTTCACGTCCTTCTACAGCCACTTCTCCTTTTTGCAACTGTGTTACCTGTACATCCGAGAAGTTCTCATAGTTACGAAGTGACATGATCATGGAAGCAGCCTCGCGATTATTCTGTACTCTCACCGTAAAACTGATATTATCCGTTGTTACATTCATGCTCTGAATCTCTACTTCCTTCGGAAGCACCTTTTCCAGCATCATAAACATATCATAAATATTCGTATTGTAGTTTTCCGTGGAAGCATAGACTGCTGAAATATAATCATAGTCTCCCTTAGTGCTCATATACTGATTATAGGTATCCTGTACCGGTTCAAGCTGGGCTTTCTTTTCTTTCAGAAATTCATTCTGCCCCTTAGCTGCCAGATAAGGCGGTACATAGAATGCCAAAACACCAATGATCGCCACTCCTGCAATACCCATCACGATCCAGGGTGCTGCAGCTGTAGAGGAGGATGATAAACCTGCCTTCGCTTTTCCTTTGCCATCCGCCGCATTCATCGGAAGGAATCCGGTATCACTTAAGCAGGCACCGATCACGGCGATGTAATCACCGAGGGATACGTCTCTCAAATGAATGCTCTGTTCAATAGAAGTACCGGATAAGTTACGAAGCACTTCTACATTACGTCCCAGATCTTCACTTAACAGCTCTGCAAATCCCCAGAAATCGGCCGCGATACCCGTAATAATGATATTATCGATCGCTTCATCACGATTTTTGGAGTTATAATAATCAATAACACGAACGATGGAGTTGATCAACTGCTCATAAGCACCTGTTACATCACGACGCAGGCGAAGCATCTTCATATTGGTATCTGCCTGTCTTGCCGCCATTGCTGCAGCCGCCACTTCGGAATTATCACCCGTGATCTCTGCCATGGTAACCGCTTCCTTGTGCGCGCGTTCTAAATCTTCCGCTTCTTTTTCTTTTGCTTCAAACTCATCCAGTTCGGCCTGTTTGATAACCATGTTGTTACGACGCAGTGTTTTGATCGCTGTCTCATAAGTCAACGGCTCGCCGTAAATGTCCGTCTCCATCATGATATCCACAACCTGATCCGCTCCATAGATACCGGAACGCTGCATCGTGATGATGCCGTTATTGGTCACTGTCAGAAGAGAGCTTCTCTCATCGATCTTAACTGTCAGGTTTACACCGTTTGATACTCTTTCCCTTAATGCCTGGAAGATTGCATTACCACTGTAATCAATGGATACGATCTCAACGCCAAGTCCCTGAGCCAGTTCCTTATATCCATCCAGGATATCGGAAGGCACTGCCATTACCATCACGCGGTACTGTTTATTCTTGTTTTCATCCGTCACCGTGTCCATGATAGTATGGGCAAACTGGTAAATCGTCGGATCTACCGGGAAATAATCCGTGATATTCGACATCAATAAATCTCTTACTTTATTAGGCTTTACCGCCGGGACAGTTGCCTCTCTGTTGGCAACCTTGGTGGAAGAAACAACAAAGATCACCTTCTTTGCCACCATCGCATTTGCCGCGATGTAGGATTTCAGATCTCTGATAAAGTCTTCCGAGGGTCTGATATACCCATCGTTTAATATCCCTTCCGGTGTCTTCATACTAAATACACCATACAATTTGGGCTTTTTGGTGCCATAATCCATCTCGCAGACCTGCGTCAATGAATATCCCACCTCGATACTAAGTACTCTCTGTGCTTTTGCCATGCTTACCTCCTAAATTCAGGGCGTACCCTTCATTATCTTCATGCATTTTTTCTATCTGAAGCCCGCATGTATCATACTGTTACACGCATAAAGCCTAAATACCAATTCAAAAACCGATCCCCCCATAACACAGCCAGGAAACATCCGGCCGCAAGATAGGGTCCCATTGCCAGCACATGTTCTTCTCCGGAGAATTTCATCCGAAGCACATGGATCACTGACCCTAATATGCATCCCAAAAAGAACGCCAATAATATATTTTCCCATCCTAACAGCAGCCCCGCAGAAGCCATCAGCTTCACATCTCCGCCGCCGATCCAAGTCCCACCGGAAATCTGGTAGAGAACTTCCAGAAACAAACTCACACACAAGAGACCGATCAGGTACTCCACCCAATCCCCTAGGTGGAGCACCAGATGAATCAGTCCCAGTCCTAATATGAACACGTTGATCCCAAAGGGAATCTCGTATGTCCGAAAGTCAATTACGCTCAGCACCAAAAGTGCCGATGTGAAAAAACAGTATATCAACGAATCTATACTCCAGCCATTGATTAGAAACACAAGCACATACAAAACTCCGTTGACCGCTTCCACGATCGGATACTGACTGGATATATGTGCTTTACACTTGCGACATTTACCACGTAGGAACAGGTAACTGAACAGTGGTATCAGATCAAACCATTGAAGCTGATAGCCACAACTCATACAATGAGACCGTTCAAATGTGATACTCTCCTTTAACGGAATCCGTAAGATACAGACATTTAAAAAGCTGCCAATCGTAATCCCGAACAAAAATATCATCAAATATACCGGTAAATCATATGCATTTATCTCACCAAGCCCTGCTATGGTCATAGGGGAAATGTCTCCTTTAAATAGTTTGTGTCATCCCGCAGTTGTCAGCCAACACACAGTCATAACCTAATTAGGTTCCTGATGATGATGATGTTTTGCCTTTTTCAGGAATCGTGATAGATCCATCTTTTGATGTTACGCGGAAGTTTCCTCTCTCATCAATTGCCATCTCAATGCTACCACCCTTACAGGTTTTGGATTTAAATTTGCTTGTATACTGAGACCATGAAGTCATACCTAATGTTTCGCAAACAGCATTACTCCAATCATCAGCAGCAGTACTACCAGAGAATACAACACTGTCAGCCACATCTGACCATCCGCTAGTAGAAGCAGTCGGTGCATTTTCCTGTGTATCCGGATCTGCTGCAGCGATCGTCATAGCGTTGTAAAGGGAATCCATAGTATCTTTGTCTGCAGAAGTTCTTGACTTCTCAACGTACTTCATGTACTGAGGTGCCAATACACCGATAAGGATTGCCATGATGGCAATAACGATAATTAACTCAACGAGTGAAAAACCTTTGTTGTTTGTCTTTTTCATAGTAAAATTCTCCTTTTCTTTTCTTGTTTCTATCTTAAACAGCGACCCCCTATTTGCCACCGTTTAATTCTTATTCGTTTTGCATTTCTTCCTGTTTTTATAGTGCATCCAGTCCCTGATACATAGAAGCCATAGGTGCCAATACCGCACCGATGATCACACCGCAGACACCAGCCAGCATAATGATCATCAACGGCTCCAAAGCCGCCATCAGTGCTTCAGTCGCCACTTCCACTTCTTCCTCGTAGTAGTCAGCAAGCGTATCCAGCATGCTCTCAATATTACCCGTTTCTTCACCGATCCTGGTCATATGGCAGACCATCGGCGGGAACAGTCCCGACTTTTCCAGCGGGGTTGAAAGCGGAACGCCCTGCATAACATCTTCCTTTGCACTGCGCATTGCCTCGATAAAATATTTATTTGCCATCGTCTCTGCCGTGATTTCTACCGCTTCCGGCATTGAAATACCGGCTGCCAGCATCGTGGATAAGTTTCTGGCAAATTTTGCCGAATTCTGTTTCGTTGTGAGATCTCCGAACAAAGGTATTCTCAGTGCTGCCTTCGCAACTATTTCCTCTCCGATCACTGTTTTGGAAACAAACAGCTTGATTCCGACAACAATAAGTCCGATCACAATGATCAGAACCAGCCAATGATCCTTAATAAAATCACTCGCCGCCACAACCGCCAGCGTAATCTTCGGCATTGCGATCTCCATATCGGCAAACATGCTCATAAAAGTCGGCACGATCCAGACCAGCATAACCACTACCACCACGACTGCCACAACCAAGACCATGATCGGATATACCATAGTCTTTTTGACCATACCCTGAATCTTCGCGGATTTTTCAAACTGTACTGCCATACGTTCAAACGCGATCTCCAAGCTACCGGAAGCCTCTCCTGCTTCCACCATGTGGATCAGCAGTTTCGGGAACACATCTCCTCTCGTCCGCATCGAATTAGCCAGAGTCTCTCCCTTTTGAACACTCAAATACACCTCATTCAATGCGCCTTTTAAGGTTGGATTCTCCGTCTGTTCCGCAAGCATTTTCATTGTTTCCAAAATTGTGACACCGGCACTGTGCATGCTCACAAACTGTCGGCAAAACAAACTCAAATCCCTGGTACCGACTCTCTTTCTCAAGAAAGAAAGATTTATATCCCCGTCCAAGGTCCCCGCTGCTTTTACTTCTACAGGGGTCAATCCGTCTTTTTTCAGCATTTCATTTACTTTCGCCTGATTATCCGCTTCAATCGTACCGCTTTTCTTTTTTCCGGCCATATCCACAGCCGTATATTTAAACGATGCCAATGGTATATCCTCCTTTATCTCTTATTTACATCTCGAATGACACTTTACGCATCTCATCGATCGACGTCACGCCATCGATCACATATTGCGTCGCGCTCATTCGCAGTGTTCTCATACCATCCTCCAGTGCTGCCTGTTTGATATGCTCCGCATCACCATTCTCTGCGATCACTTTCTTCACATGCGGTGTCACATCCATGATCTCGTATACACCGATACGTCCTTTGTAACCGTTATTATCACAGTTGGCGCAGCCAACCGGCTCGTAGATATCCACCTGATATCCTTCCAGATAGAGAAGCTCTAATTCTTCCGGCGTCGCCGGTCGTTTCCTCTTGCATCTCGGACAAAGCCTTCGCACCAGACGCTGTGCAATGATACCAACCGTCGCATCCGCGATCATGTACATCGGAATGCCCATATCCGCCAGACGGGTAATGGTACTTGCCGCCGAGTTGGTATGTAGGGTACTTACCACCAAGTGACCCGTGATAGAAGCCTGTACCGCAATATTTGCCGTCTCACCATCTCGGATCTCTCCGATCATGATAATGTCCGGATCCTGACGCAAAATCGATCGAAGAGCCGCCGCGAAAGTCAGACCCGCTTTAGCATTTGTCTGTACCTGATTGATCCCGGCCACGTTCGCCTCCACCGGATCCTCTACCGTGATGATATTTACATCTTCTGTGTTCAGCTCACTTAAAGCTGTGTAAAGCGTGGTAGACTTACCGCTACCGGTCGGTCCCGTTACCAGTATGATCCCGTGAGGGTTACTCAATATATGATCAAAAAGCTTTAAATCATGTTCATCAAAACCAAGCTCCGCTTTATCTCGCGTCAATGCATTCTTATTCGTGATACGCATTACAACTTTCTCGCCGTATACGGTTGGCAGAATCGATACACGGATATCGTACTCTCTGCCATCCACAAAGGAGGTAATACGTCCATCCTGCGGTTTACGCTTTTCCGAAATATCCATGCCGCCGACAACTTTTAAACGGGCTACGATGGCCGGTAACAGCTTGATGCTGTAGGTCATTCTCTCATGTAAAGCACCGTCGATGCGGTATCTGACACGAACATTTCGTTCCAACGCTTCAATATGTATATCGGAAGTCCTCTGTCTGACTGCCTGTTCGATGATGGTGTTTACCAGCTGTACGATCGGAGAACTGTTGACATCCTCCTTCATCATACGCTCGACTTCATCATCCTGGAAAAGATCCGCTCTCTCTTCCTCATAACTCTTGGCAGCCTTGATTGCTTCGCTGTTGCCGAAATACCTGTCGATCGCCGTCATGATCTCACGTGAGGTCGAAACCATCGGATCGATCATGCGGTTCGTGATCATGGACAGATCATCAATCGCAAGCATGTCCATCGGATCCGCCATCGCCATACGGATGATATTCACATTCTTACTATCGTAAGCATAGGGTATCGCGACGTATTTCTTCAGAATATCCACGTCAAACAGGGATAACAGATCATCCGGGATACGGGTCTCTGTCAGATCTGCCCGATCCAGCCCCAACTGATGGCACAGAGCATCTGCCATGATGTCGTCCGTGATGATCCCCTCATCCACCAGAACCTCACCCAGACGTTTCTTCTTCTCTTTCTGTATCTCAAGAGCCTTCTCAAGCTGCTCATTCGTGATAACACCTTCGTTCAGAAGAATGTCACCAATCCTGATTTTTCTCCTGCTGTTTAATCCCATTGTTTAACCTTCTTTATGCGCATTCTTATCTGTGTGGGCGCACTCAACCCACAACAGCTGATTTATGTAAATTATTGTAACATTTCATTCATAATGTGTCAAATGTTCGGACACATTTTGAACTATACATATTACACAATTATATCTTTTATCTTTTGGTAATATTGCATATGAAAACGTTTTCTTTAACACTTTTGTAATATTTCATTTTCCATTTCTAGTACTCTTGCACTAGTGTGCAAAGCCTTTATTTACGGTACTTTCAGAAGAGAAACCGTTTCCAGGCTCTGCGTTTTTGGATTGTGAATAGAGGTTCGATTTTATGTCAACTATTTCTCCATTTTGTGGGCATTTCAGGCTTTTCCACAATATCATGTATTATGTTCCCCTACCGAGTGCATTTTCACTCAAAGTCAACTCATTTCCGACTATGAATTTCCTACTGTTTTGTCATGTGTGATTTCTTTTTGCATCAAAATTGCTTTTTGGTTGTTTCTTATTTCTATAAATGATATAATTACCTCATTCGATTCAAATACTATAAGGAGATTACATTATGACTTTTTTATCAACACAATTACAAACATTTTTCAAAAAAGATAATCTGCGCAAGAATATTCTACCTTACACAGCTGTTTTCCTCACGCCGGTCACCCTGATCGCTCTGTCCCTTTTGTGTAACCAACTGGGATTTTTTGCTTTATTTGATAATTTATTGCCTCAAAACAGCATCTGGCTTAATGGAATTGCCGCAGTATGTTTTTTCTATTATTCAAGACATACGCAACGTTTTCAATTAAACGCTTTTTGGAACTATCTTGGCAGCGTCGCATATGGTATGTGTTCTTTTGCCGTTTTACAGGAAAACCGGTTATCCGTCCTTTTGGCATACGCATTTTTCCCTGTAGTTTTCTATACATTTGAACTTATGATCAACGCTATAGCCTTTCTTCCTTTTATGTTATCTGCTATTTTTATTTTGTGTTTGTCTCCGGAAGCCTGCATACCGGTTCTCACACTACTATATATCTTCGGATTGACAGAACTCAAACTGCAGAAAAAGCTTTCTTTTGGCGCTTTTCTCCACATTACTTCCTGTTTCCTTTTGGTCGGTCTGGTATCTTCATTCCGCATTATCTCTTATCTTGCTCCTTATTATGCATCTCATGAACTATATTCCTATTCCGGGTTCGATCTGATTCAGGATTTTTGTCCTTTTCTCTCAAGATTTTTGCCGGGTGTAGCTCCCGCAAACGTCTTTTTTGCAGACAAGAACAGCATCAACCTGTATTCTGGTCTTCTTTTTTTGATTTTAAGCTCTGCTTTCTTTTTCCAAAAGACCATTCAACGCATGCAGCGTTTTGCTTACTTTTTATACACGCTTCTTATACTGGGCACTGTCGAAATCACACCGGTCAAATATATCTTTCATCTGTTCATTGATCCGGATAAACTAACCATCGCTCACGGATTCTTTGTCGTTTTCTGGGGACTGATCCTGGGCTGTTATGCCATTGCATCTATCGGCAGTGTAACGGAATTTCTGTGCGGCTCAACCGTTGTTTTATTGTTTATTGCAGGATCGATCATCGGTAGTTCCCACAATTTTTATTTTCCAGTTTTTTATATAATGATTACGCTTGTTATTATCTATAATATTTTATTGTATCTACTTACAAAAAAGAACGCAAAGAAATATTTGTTCGCCTTTATGATCACCCTTGTCCTATTCGAAGCAGGCGGAAATATCATTGTTTCTTCATTGAAGGCTCTTTATCAGCCCCAGCATAGCAAAAACACAATTCTATTATGGGAAAACAATAAAAAAGACGGCGCTGCCTCACCTGTTACCGGTTCCGACTCTGATATTGCTACTGCACCTGAATCCCCCCTTTCCCAAAAAGAATATTTTGCGTGGAATGCTTCTCACACCGATGAACAGGTCAGCTCTGTCATTTCTTTACTGAATGAAAACTTCTCCTCTACGATTTCCACAAAAGAAATCGTAGAGGCTTCGGATGGTTTTTTTCCGAATTTTTATGAAACTGTAAATTATTGCCTCAAAAAAAACGGATATCCACAGGATTTTTTTGTCCCTTCGGAAATTTCTCCGATTTTTAAAGACACTTCTGTTTTCCATTATACAGAGCTTGGTAATCATCTTTACAGTTTTACTCTTCCTCCTTCAGAAGAGTCTCAGGGATTTTATGCGATCCCCTTCACATTAAATACGGATGGTATTGCAATTGATACCGAACACAATAATTATCATATGTATCTGCTTACTACATATAATAATTACGACTATTTATTAGATGAAGATATGCTTAACGGCAAAGTCCCCTGCTATATTCCGGTCATGTATGATAATGATATTACCATACACAACCAGATTATCTTTGCCTCCTACAAAAAAAGTTCCTTAAAAGATATTCAGGCTTTATCCGCTGCATTATCTGATCAGATTAGTTCTCCTTCCTTGATTGCCTATGACTATATCGGTATCGTATTAAGCCTCTTTGGAATTTTTATCATGTTTCTTTTATTTTTTAACAGTGATAAAGAAAAAGTTTATATAAAATTACAAATCATAAAAGATGCTTCCGATCATGTTGCGATATTTCATCATATAGCAAAGCATTTTCGCCATTACCGGATATACTATCTTTCTTTCCTGCTACCGTTCGGACTATTTTTCTTACAGCTTCTTTGCACAGATAGTCTGCCTTTTGGTTTGAACTCCATTTTTGACAGCGATGGAGCTTCCCTTACTGTACCTACTTATCTTGATTATTATCATAATCTGTCAAAAGGGAACACTGCCCTCACTTTAAATGCAGGTTATGGAAGCAGTCTATCTGCCACCAATCCTTCTTTATATCTGCTGTTTTTCTACCGGTTTTTCAAGCCGTCGCAGATACCGTTTCTATTAATGTTTGGTGAGGCTGTTTGTCTTGGTCTGAGCGGTCTTTTTATGACGCTTTATCTGACCCACAGAAAGTCAGTCTGTAAAGCCAATGTCCGTGATTTCCGCCTTCTTTCAGCAGCATTCATTTATTCTATGAACGCTTATATGTTGGCTATGCATTCGTTCCCAAGCTGGTATTTTGCGCTTTGCCTTTTTCCTCTGGTCATGCTCGGCATGGATTGGCTTATGTCCGGAAAAAATTGGCTTTTATATGTACTCACACTTGCTCTATGTATGATTTTCAATATACAGTTGGCCTTATATATGTGCATCTTTCTCGTTGCTGTATTTTTTACTTTTTCGTTTGACGGCATAAAAGATTTCATAAAAAAAGGAATCCGCTTTGCTTCTTTTTCCCTTTTATCCGGCGGCATTGGGTTTTATGCTGCTGCGAGTACCGTACTGGAAACCTCCGATTCTGTCTATCACAGTCTCGATCAGGAATTTCCTCACTTTGGATTTCATACTAATTTTTTGGATCAATGGAAAAAATTTATGCTATTTTGCTTTACCGATCCGGTAACCTCTAACGAGGGGGATATTTCCATTTATCTGAGTATCCTTGCGCTCTTTTTTGTAATGGTTTATTTTCTGTCCCAAAAGTATTCGCTCAGGCAAAAGCTGTCCAAATTAGCACTGATCCTCTTTTTATGTATCAGCTTTAATGGCAAAGTATTGTCTTATTTATGGAACGGCCTTCATTATCAGGTAAAATGTCCGAACCGCTTCGTTTTCCTTTTTGCTTTTTTGATCGCTGAGCTCGCTTTCGATGGTTTCTTGGAGTTATACAATATTTCTCTGCGTGCGACCATACTTCTTTGTGCTTCGCTGGCGGCCTTTTTTGCAATTTGTCAATATGGAAGTGATGGAAATCCTTCTTTTTCCTTTTTTTGCACTATAGCAGTAATCATTCTTTACAGCATACTTATCATTCAAAACAAATACCGCCAAGGCGCCGGAAAAATCATGCTTTCCATGACATTAACTGCTTTAATCGGAATGGAAATGTGCGCAAATATGCTTCATTCCATTCGTTCCTATGGCACGGAGGAAATCAGTCTTTATTCGAATTATGAATCTGTCGGAAAGGATATCCATGAAATTCTTTCTCCCAATTCCGGTTTTTATCGTATTTGTTATCCTTCTGTTGATGTTCCCAATCTCGGAATGGTTTATAATACACCCAGCAGTGGCGTATTTAATTCTTATGTAACGAATCATCAAAAAAATCTGAACGAATTTTTTGGTTTTTACAATGCTGTCAATTGTATTACAGCTAATTACGATTCCACTCCTTTAGGAAATATGCTGGCCGGAAACCGTTATCTGTTTATCCACAACTGGCAGCATATGCCCCTAAAAGATCTGGCTTATTATAAATATCTCGGAAATTATAATGATTATTTTATTTTCGAAAACAAGTATGCTTTATCCCTGGGCTACTATGTTCCCAATAACCTCGCTTCCATTTTTTCGGAAGACGGAAACTATCCGGGAGTTTATAATGATTTTGTGAAACAGTACATTGATTCCGGTCGGGATTTGTTCGAGACGCACATCATTAATTATGACGAAACAGGCAAAGGTGAGAATACCTTTTCTTTTACGGATGCCTATGGAAAACCTATTGATTTCAATGAAGCACAAAAAATATACGATGAAGCATCGACCATTCTGGAACCTGTTTCCTCCTTATATATGAAGATAAAGCTCTCTTCCCAAACCGAAGGATGCGCTTACCTGTATTCCGGAGAATTCGCTGCATTAGGAAATGCCAAAGCCGGAAAAGAATCAGAATATACAACTATTTTCCCGGATCAAATTACGTCTCTTTTAAAACAATATCCTGTTTTGGTTTTAAATCAGGATGTTCTGGACGAGTTTTATAAGATTATCTCATCCTATCAATTAACTGATGTTAATTTCCCAAAGGATGCTATTTCCGGGACAACAGATTATCCAAAAGAAGGATATACCATGTTCAGCTTAGCATACGACCGCAACTGGCATGCTTATATTGATGGCAAGAAGGTAAAGGTTGAAGATCCGCTCAATTCGTGTCTGATGGTTAAGACACCCGCCGGGAAACATACCATCACATTGAAGTATATCCCCTACGGCATGAAAGCATGCAGGATCGTGAGTCTATTGTGTCTGCTTCTTACACTTGGGTTATATTTTGGAGGCAGGATTTACCAAAAGAAAAAGAGGAATTGATTTCTGATGACCATTACCTTGACCATAAAAAGAACCTGTGCTTTTTACAGTTTTCCACTGTAAAGCACAGGTTCTTTTTCCTATCTTCCTCTACTCTCTGCTTGCCAGGATCTCCTCCAATTCCCGTATCCTTTTCTCTGCTCTTTTGCGCTCTTCTTCTGCACGTTTGCGTTCTTCTACTGCTCGTTTGCGTTCTTCTTCTGCACGTTTGCGTTCTTCTTCTGCACGTTTGCGTTCTTCTTCTGCACGTTTACGCTCTTCTTCTCTTCCTGCTTCATAAATATCATCCAATGCTTTACACATATTATAGCCAGCTCCTTTTTTATCTGTTTTTTTCCTTTCGGATGTCCTCCAATATCGCTTCCAGCTCTCTCACCCGCTTTAACGCTTCTTCTTTTTCTCTGCGTTCTTCCTCTGCTCGCTTTTTCTCTTCTTCTGTACGTTTACGCTCTTCTTCTCTTCCTGCTTCGTAAATATCATCCAATGCTTTACACATATTATAGTCTGCTCCTTTTTTATCTGTTTTTTTCCTTTCGAATGTCCGCCAATATCGCTTCCAGCTCTCTCACCCGCTTTAACGCTTCTTCTTTTTCTCTGCGTTCTTCCTCTGCTCGCTTTTTCTCTTCTTCTGCACGTTTACGCTCTTCTTCTGCACGTTTACGCTCTTCTTCTGCACGTTTACGCTCTTCTTCTGTACGTTTACGCTCTTCTTCTGTACGTTTACGCTCTTCTTCCGTATGTTTACGTTCTTCTTCTCTTCCTGCTTCATAAATATCATCCAATGCTTTACACATATTATAGCCAGCTCCTTCCTTGTATTCCTTCTTTTTAGCGATCAACATGTCTGCTGAAGTGTAAAAAGACACCATATCGTACGCATCATCCTTCATATTTTTATAATATGGATCTGTCTCGATCAGTTTTTCCAGTGCATCCTTCTTTTTCGAATAACGGATAAAGTCAAATACCTGTTTCACATCTGTCTGAAAGACAGTCGTATCGGCAAGGCTTCGGATATCTACCAGGTTCAGTCGGTAATTCGGGATAAATTGCTTCATTTTTTCAGGGATATCGGTAAAGTCAATCATCCCGTATAAATCTCTTGGACCGTCCCAGTTTTCTCCGTAGTACAGCATCAGCGTGATCGTAGGCTGTAATTTACTATCCCTTGCAAATCCATACAAGTACTCGCCTTTCGAATACTGTCGCCCGGATATGTTATCCCGGATCTGTTTTCGGATAAGAGCAGCCTGCCTTTCATATTCACTAACATCATATCCCAGAATGCGCAGTGGTGAACCATAATCCACGATCTCCTGATTTTCCAGTCCGCAGATCACAAAATTCATCCCCATAGCCGTCCTTCTGACCAAATCCCTGGCACCGTTTTTGGTCTTGGATGAATAGACGGGTCTTCGCCACATTCCGTTCTGGGTGTCTAACTCCATCAGTTCCTCCGGTTTCAAAATCCTTTCGCCCCGGAAAATAATCCCGTTAAAAAGATCGCTAAAGCGCTCTTCATCGGAGAAGAAACGCTTCTCGCATAAATCTCGTTCCATATTCTGTTCCTCCTGTTCGCAGGAGTCCATCCCAGAAAACTCCTGCCTTATGATAATGGGTTTTCAAGCATGAATTTTCTGAAACACCTTAGAAATGAAACAGTCCTTCGACTGTATGGCAGGAATTTCCTGCCCCGGAATCGAATCTGTCTGACAGATTCACAAAGAAAATATGCTTTGTGTATATTCTAACATACACATTTTGATCCGACAAGAGTGTTTTTTTAGAAATCAAAAGACCCAACGTGGTCCGCATCGTTGAGAGGCGTGTTGGGTTCTGTTACGATTTTGTAAATCAAATTACTCAGATTTCTCTTTTTTCTCCTTCCCGGCCGGTTTGTGATTCAGGTAATATAGAATCAGCACAACATTGCCGATCAGCATGGTAAAAAACAAAGGATAATAATATACTTTTCTCCCCTCGGGACACATTAAGAAGATTCCTGCCAACTGAGCATAAAAGAATAATAGGGCAGCAAGCCAGAAGCCTTTTTCTTTGCCGAAGATTCTTTCTTTGCAAAGTGTGTATACGATCACCGCAAAGACCAGAAATACGATCGCCCTGAGCGTTAAAAGGATTCCGTTTCGCTCGATCCAGTCCTGCAGACTTTCATACAGATCCATGACCTTGCCAACAGTGTCTGTTTTCTCATTTGTCCACAACAGATCCCGAAGCCAGGTATCCTCATACATCTGTTTTTGTGCAAGGGTTACCGACACGCCGTAAGAATCATAAACAGCATTGATCTCGTCTGTCATGTTTATCTCTCTTTCGCTTTGCAGACCGCAGGCCGTAAAGAATGTCTGTATCCTCGCTTTGAGATACAGCGGAATATTGTGAAGGATAATGCTTCTTGACGCCTTGATAAAAGCGGTCTGCGACTCTTTATCCGCAAAGGACTGATTGATCGATCCGTTCTGTGTATAGACATGCCCTCTGTAGCCGGAAAGACCGCTGTTTTTGATCTTTTCCACCGGCACGATCGCCTCTAATGCCTGCAGATCTTCCTTGGCTTTATCATAATTCAGATCCAGATCCTTTTCCCGAAACAGCATGGATAAGGTATCCAGCTGGTTGATGATGGAATAGTCCTTGCCATAATATACTTTCTCGCCCTGCTTTTGCGGAAGTATAAAAATGACGCACGCCAAAAGCATGATCAAAGCATACATACCGATTTTTTTACCACGTGCTTCATAGACAAACCAAAGCGCAGCCGCAAAGATCAGAAGCAGAAAGATCTGTTCACTCCGATAAACCGTAAGGAAGGCTGCGCAGGCACACAGAATCGCAAGCTCCGGTCCGGTACGTTTCTTTTTCTCAACTGCGTCGCAGAAGACCAGACTGAAAAATGCCATGCACATGATCGTGTTGATACAGTTCCGGTAAGTCGATACTGCAATCTGTAACATACCCGGGAAAAGCAATAAAACCCACGGAAGGAAAAAAGCATATTTTCCAAAAAGCTTCTTTAAGCGAAGCGCCAGATAATAAAGCGTTCCCAAGAGCGCACTGATCTGTAAGATCGGCAGGATGACCGGCTGTGGATATACCAAAAGCCCTGCATTATAAATACAGGTCGAATAAACACTATGCCAGTAATGCGGGATATCTCTGACCGCCATTCCATACATTTCAAAGGTGTCTGTCTCAATGCCGAAGCAATTCGGATAGAGAAGTGCTCCCGATAGTATACTGATCAGAAGGATCACAAAAACTCCCTTCCGTTTCTCTTTGACTGCTTTTATCAGTATATACCAGATGGCAAAGATCAGCACTATCCCTATCAGGGAAGAAATACACATACTGATCTGTTTTTCATAGCCACTAAGGAAGGTTTCCCTCACACGCCTGGGTAAATTATAATACTGTGTGGCCTCTTCATCATAATGATAGAGATACCGTCTGTAAGCCATACCGGCGATAAAATGGATCCCGGTCAATGACAGAACTTTTTTATAAAAACCTTGTGTTTCTTCGTTCATCTTTTTCTCCCAAAAAGGGCATCCCATACCGGGATGCCCCCTAAATACTTATTTGATCTTAACACTCTTTGGCTGGCCTTTTTTCTTGAACAGGTTATGTTCAAACTTCGGTGCCTTGATCACTGCTTTTTTATGAATGTTCTTAAAGGCATTCTTGCCAACCTTCTGAAGTACTTTTGATTTCACCGTGATCTTCTTTAAGCTCTTACAGTTAAAGAACGCTTTTTTGCCTATCTCCTTGACTTTCTTGCCAATGACCACGCTCTTTAAACTCGTACATCCCGCAAAGGCATTGTTTCCGATCAAAGTCACATTCGCACCGATCGTCACCTTCTTCAGAGCCTTGCAACCGCTAAAGGCATTGTTCCCGATCGTTGTCACCGAAGATGGGATCTTCACGGATTTCACGACCGTATTATTCTTAAACGCATTTGCTTCGATTGAAGTCACATTGTAGGTAATACCGCCCAGCTTCACGGTTGCGGGGATATTCACAGCAGCGGCCGTTTTGTTTTCCGGTCCGATATAAACCGCTTCCCCTTTGGTGCCCTTACTTCCTACTGTAACTACCTTTACTTTTGCCGCTCCGGTATCATCCACATAGCTTTCATTCTGCCTTACTACCAATGGCTCTACCCTGACAAACACCTTGCCGGTGATCGTCTTATCCGTCGAAGTCTGTGCTTTGATCTCAACGGTCACACTGGTACTCTCTTTAATGGTTTTTGCTGCTTTCACTTTACCGGTCTGATCGACACTCAACAGCTTCGTATCCAGCGATGTAAAGGTCAGCTTATTGTTTGTGTATTTTGCCAGATCTGCGATCGTATCCAGCGTACCGCTCTGATTCAGGCAGTTTGTTACCTTCACGACCAGATTCGCTGTATTGTTTGGATTCAGCGTCCGCTTATCACTTGGCATCTCCGCACGGATATCCCGAAGATCCGCATTCACGGTATAGGTGTAGGTCTGTGCAAAGCGCTCTGCCTGCGGAGTACCCGGCTTATGCTCACCCGGATATACTGTGATGTTCGCCGTGCCGACTCCTACCGGGATCAACGTAAATTTCCAGTTCTGTCTGTTCGTATTCGTTTCCTGGATATTGGTCGTATAAACGCCCGGTGTCTTCCCTGTCGCGGAGGCTGTCCTGTCACCCGAACCGCTTCCCGCATACATGACCTCAGGATTGTCGGAAACAACGGTCACATTGTGATTCGTGATCGCACTGCTGTCCGCTCCATCCGCATAGGTAATGTCATAATAGATCGTAGGCTTAAGATTCTTATCTGTAGCCTGGAATGTATTGGCTCCCGGCGCGATCGCACCGTCATATTTATATTCCTTATCAACCATCTTGCACTCGCCATACAGATTCGCATGACAGGTCGCCTCGTTGGCGATCGAAGGCTTGACGATAACGGTCACGAAATTTTCCTTTGGAGTGACAATCTCACCCTTGGTATTCGTATATTCTGCCGATACTGTTACCTCTTTCGCTTCCGTCACATCGCCGTTCACATGGATGATACCGTTTTCCGATACAGAGATCACACCCTCCGGCACGGTCTTTAATACGATCTCACCATCGGTATAATCCTTATACTGCTCAAAGCTTGTTAACTTCTGGTTGGACTTAAAGGAATTGGATACCGTCAGCTCAAGCTGCGCTGTCTGCTCCGGATAAATAGCCATCTTCGTCGCATTATTGGGAAGTCTCAAAAGCACTCTGGACAGATCGGCACCGATCTTTACATCATAGGTATGCGCATATTTGGCATCACCCACATGTGCTTCCGGATATACTGTCAAGGTTGTCGTACCACATTTCACCGGTACCAGCCAGAAGGTATGCTTATTCTTCGCTTTCACATCTGCCTCTGCGATCTGGACCGTACATTCACCGCTCTGCGCCCCGGAGGTATCGCTGTTTGTCACAGCCGGATATATGATCGAAGGATCCGCGGAGATCACTTTGATGTTTCTCTCCTTGATCGTGCTGCTATCTAAATTGTCGATCAGGTAACTCAGATCATAATACAATTGTTTTCTCTGGTTGCTTCTGTGCAGAATCTCACTCTCCGGCTGGATCAGTCCGGACAGCACACTGTTACTCAAGCTGCTGTACAGATCCACAGCAAAATCCGCATCCGTCACTTCCACTGTGTAGTTGGTAAAGAAGGTGATCTCTTTGGTCTCATCACCGATATTAAAGTCTACGGCACAGCCTACCGTAAAGGGATAGCTGGCCTTCTTTAAGCCTTCCACCTGGAATACATATACTTCCTGATCGTTTTTCATCGTGCGATAGCACGGTGTCTTATCCAGGAACTGACTGTCTACCTTATTGGTCTCATCTTTGTAGTCATTGATAAAGTATCCGTTCACATCGCCGCTGATCTTTAAATACATGTCGGATTTCTCACTGTCTGCTACCGGTTTTTTATTATCTCCGGAAACCAGATAGGAGAATGGTGTCTTAGTCGTATCTTTCGTATGGATATTGACAAAGTACGGGAAATCCGTCTTTTGTCCAAGCGCCACCTTAATGACATCGTTGTAAGGCTTTACCGTGAAGCTGACGCCGGTGTTGGTGATCACGCCGTTTAAGAATTTCTCCTTAAAGACATTCGGATCCACCATAGTCTTACTGTATACCGCAAATTTGGTCAGTTTCTCGCAGCCGGCCATTGCATTTGAACCGATATACTCTGCATGCTTGTCAAAGGAAATATCCTCCAAAAGCGAACATCCCCTAAACGCATTGCTCGGGATATTCGTCAGGGCAGTCGCACCGTTCATATCGATCTTTCTCATTGCGGCTTCCTCGAATGCGGAGCCTCCCAATGTCTTTAACTGTGCCGCTTTGGAAAAATCAAATTTGATATCCGGCGTCTCCGGATCCAGTCGACGATTGTTGCTGGAAGATGTATCCGTCAGGATCGCACACTGCTTAAACGCACTTGCCTCGATCGTCTGAAGCTCCGGTCCGAATACGACCTCTTGCAAACTGTAATCCCCTTGAAATGCCATGCTACCGATCTTTTTGATCAGATCCAGGGAGGTTCCCTTTAAATTCAATTTCGGGCAGTTATAGAACGCTTCTTTGGAAATCTCTGTCGCTGAACCCAAATCAATCGTCTGTAAGGACTCATCCAGACGGAAACAGGATTCCGGTACTTGTGTAAATTTATCATTTTTCGGAAGAATCGCATCCTGCAGGCTCAGATTGTAACGGAAAGCTCCGACTTTGATATCCTTAAGTTCTGTATTGCCTGACAAATCCACATATCGGAAGCCGGGTGAATCCATAAGCACCGACTTCGACAGGGTATTCTCAGCTTTTAACTCATATGCCCCCAGTGCAAACGCATATTTATCAATGGTTGTAAGGCTCGCCGGCAGAGTCATCGGCGCATTCTTGTCGCTCTTTAACGAATAACATCCCTTGAAGCACTGTTCTCCGATGGTCGTGATGCTGGTATTTTCTTTCAGATCGATCTTTTCCAGTCCGGCGCAATCTGCGAAGCAATATGTCCCCAGTCCAGTGATATTCGTCTTTTTCAAGAAGTCCAGGTTCTGAATCTTATCACAGTCTTCAAACAGACCTTTCGGGAAGCCAGCCTTCCAATCCGCCGGGATACTCTGTTCATCCGGTACGACACTTGTGGCTGCAAATGTCCCCTCACCGACACCAAGCCCCCCTGTAAGTCCCTTACAGTAAGCCGGGATATGAAGAACTCCGTCTTTATCAGCTTCAGACTTCGTAACGATCGTCGAGAAATCCAATGCCGAATCAAATGTACCGGCATTGAGTGACAAAATCTCCAGTTCATCCGGCAGAATCAGTTTCTGAAGCTTGGAGTAATATTTTGCGACACCATCTCCGTTCTCATCCGCACAGACCCTATTGCTGTTTTTCTTGCTGTCGACAGAAGCAAAAGTCCAACCGTCAAAGGACTTCAGTTTCGGACAGCCGGACAGATCCAGTGTCTTCATCTGGCATCCAAACAAAGCAAACTCGCCAAGCGTTGTCAGCTTCTCACTCACGATCACATTCGGCTCACCACCCATGGTGAAGGAGCTTAAACAATCACTGTAGAAGGTCTCTTTCGGCAATACCGCAAGGGTGGCCGGAAGCTCTGCGGATACAAGACTGTAGCACTTCGCAAAGACTGCATCGCCCATCTTAAGATCAATCCCTTCTACCGGTCTTACAATGATCGTTTTCAACTCCATGCAGCGTGCAAACGCCAGCGTTCCGATCGAAGAGGTATGGCTTGGCACCTGATTCGCGTTCGCTCCGGCGCTGAAATTCTTAAGGACAATATCATCATGAAGCGCTTTCTCTGCAAAAACGAAGTCTTCCTCCGGGAAATTGTTTTCCGGAAGCCTTACCGTCGTCAGGGAAGAACGGCTTTTTAAAGCGCGCTCCCCAAGGCTGCGCTTCGTTCCCTTTGTATCGTTCTCCCACTCAAAGCTTTCCAGCGCGGACTCATAAATCTTTTTTTCTTTATTCAGAGCTGTAACCGTAAATGCATTCGCACCAACCGTCTCCACCGTTCCGGAGAGCCATACCTTTTTGATCCGAAGGCAGTTCTCAAAAGCACTTTCTCCGATTTCGACCAGTTTAGTACATTGCTTTAAAAAATCCACATTGGTCAGATAATCCGTTCCCGGTTTAAAATTCGTCCCGGAGCCGGTATCCTTCGGATTCTCCTGACAAAAAGCATCCATACCGATTGAGATGATTTCACTAAGTTCTCCGGAGCCGTCCTCCTTGGCCGCAATCGTCATATTCTCGATCATTGCATTAAAGAACGTTTTTTCCGGCAGGCTTGTCCACTCTGCCGGGATCTCCACATGCTTCGCTGCACTTCCCCGAAACAGGCCAATACTGTCTGCCGTCACCTTCATATAGGCCGGCAGTTTCACATAGTTCACCGACGTCTGGGATGCACGTCTGACACACAGATCGGATCTTGTTTCCGCAAAGACTTCTTTGCCCAGCACAATCCGCGTTTCCACACTTTCCGGGAGAAGGATCGTCACAATATCCGCTTTCAGGAATGCTCCGTCTCCAAACAGATTCAGTTTGGTACAAGGGGACAGATCCAGCTTCCCTCCTGCCAGTTTCACATTGTTAAAAGCATTTTTATCAATAACTTTCAGCTCTTTACAACCGGTCAGATCCGTCTCAACACAGCAATCGGAAAAAGCTCCGTTTCCGATTGTAGAAAGCTGTGATCCTGCCGCAAATTCAACTTTTAGATCAAAGCCTTCTCCCCCTTCCGCTGCCGCTTTGCCACAGCCGGTAAATGCACTTGGCGGGAGAATCGTAACATTTTTGCTCACTGTCACTTCACGAAGGGAAGTACAATTTCGAAAAAGACCTGCCGCATACTGAAAGGCTGTCGGCGACATCTGATCTGAGTCCGACAGACTGATCCTTTTTAGGGAAATACAGCTGTTAAATACATTTGATCCGACTGCTCCACTTTTTAATCCGGCCGGAAGTGTATCCGAATGTGTCCCTGAAGTGATCGACTCTAATTTCTTGCAGTTATAAAAAGCATACTCTCCGATCCCTTCGATCGTATCCGGGAGAACGATACTTGTCATCTGGCATTCCTGGAACTCACTGTCCGCGATCGTCTTGACTGCGGTACATGCCAAAAGGTTAAAGGATGACGCATTCTGCAGACAGCCGATTCCCTCTAAGCTTTTCACTTTGGCGGCATCTGCCGCATAGGAGGACAGATCCACGCTTTTTGTATAGCCTCTTAAGTCTCCGACTGTCATCGTGGAAGCCTGTGTGGCATCTTTTTTGATGATCTGCGCCAGTATCGACAAAAGATTCGTGTCCTTTACCACTGTCTTTGCCAGGTCTGTGTCCTTGACATCACCGGCCGGTAGAAAATCCGGCGTGAAATCTGCCGAAAAAACAGTTTCATCCTCTGTGCTTACTTCTTCACCTGTCTGCTCTGTCACCACGTCCTGCGGATCTGTTGCAAACTGTTCCGGCTCTGTGTCTTCTTCTGTTTCTTCTGCCAAAGCAGTATTCTCAGAAACAGTCTGTGTGTTGCTGTCAGCATTCACCACAGCCGCATAGAAAACCGGTGCATCATTGGCCACAACCATGGATGCCGCTAACAGGGCACACAATACTTGTTTCCAATACTTTCGATTTCTCATTTCAAGTCCCCTTTCTCACCTTTTCTTCCTGTTTTCATCTGTAAACATAATTTTACTTTTAAAGTATATTACTGTTTATGACAAGAGTCAAACAAAATTCTTCTATTTGAAGTGTATATATCGCTTTTTGTATATTTTTACTGTGATAATACCGCTTCTGTATACATTCTCACACCTTTTGAAGCATTCGGATGTATATGATCCAGAAGATACTCTTTATCCGGTCTTTGTTCCAATCGCTTACGAATATAAGGATTGGCATTGATAAAACCGCATTTTTCCTGCTTGCAATACGTTTCCAATGCTTCTGTATACTTTTCATTAAGCGAAGTCTTCTCTGCATATGACAGCGGACAATACGGGTCAGCATCTGTTGAATACCACGGTGCAATGAATATAATGGCAACATCTTTATCCATTCCCTGAAGAGCCTTCTTTAATCTGCCCAGTTCTTTTACATAATCTTGTTCTGTCATGGCACATGTGTCTTCTTCCCTGTAGCGCACATCATTTGTTCCGAGCGCGACCACATACAAATCTGCTTTTGGTATTTTATCCACGTGCTCTGTCATATAAGAAACCGTACAGCCACCTTTCGAAACATTATAGAACTGCTTGTCCGGCAAATTCTCCGTAAGCGGCTCATACCATGGACAGCCGCCGTTTTTAGTTCCTTCCGTGACGCTGTCACCGATAAAGCAGACCGTATCTGCTTTCTGTAGTGCCTTATACAGGGTGCTCTGTTTTTGCTGCTCTGTCAATCCAAGCCCCGGGGTCCGGCTACGCATAAAACCATTTTGATCCATGAAATATCGTTCAGTCACACCCGAAATATCCATTTTCTTCCCAAACAGGACTTCAGTGATAATACCATGTGCTGTCTTAGCACGCTCCAGATCATCCGTACTCAGACATTTTCGCAATTCGTTATCATTCATGATCTCATAGATCGGTATTGCCCGGTAATTTCCATCCGACATTGCCTGTGTGTAAAGAGGCACAACACTTCCTCCGATCACAGTTTTACTCTCCCGATCAATATATACATCGACCAGCATACTGGTGTCTCCCTGGTTTTCTCTGTATATATTGGCAAAATTACCGGGGCAGTATGCTGTAAATACTGTCTTTTCCTTTGTCTTTTCAATCTGCACAGGCTCCACAACATGTGGATGATCCCCTAATATGATATCTGCTCCATATTCCTTAAAAATTTCAAACCACACCCTCTGTTCTTCATCCGGCATATTTTGAAACTGTGTTCCAAGATGAGGCAGTACTACGATCAGATCCGGATCTAATGCTTTCGCTTCTTTAAAATCCTGCCCAACGTCTGCTTTCATCTGTTCAAATGTATCCCCCTGTGTATCAAAAGCAACCGATGTAAGCCATGCAAGATTTCCTCCCTTTGTCAACTTGCGATCATCCACATAATTACTTCCATACGTATAGGACAGGACAGCGATTCTAATTCCCTCACATTCCACAAGTTTTATATGTTCTCTCTTTTTTTCCTCCGCATCGCGATAGGAACCGGTGTGATCCAGACCGATCCGGTCTAATATATCCAATGTGCGTATCGCACCTTGCACCCCTTTGTCAAGCACATGATTATTGGCTGTCGTGACCAGATCAAATCCTGCTTCTTTTACTGCCTGCGCAAATTCATCCGGGAAATTCAAATATAATTCTTTCCCGTCATCATAGTTACTCGTCGTATATCCTGCCTGCTCTCCCGCCATTGGACCCTCAAATACACCAATTGCATAATCGGCTGAAGAAATATAATTCTTCGCATAAGAGAACACCTCTGAAAAATCATATCCCTGTTCTTTATATCCTCTTTTCACCTGATCCTCCAACAAGATCAGATCGCCGGCAAACGTGATCCGGAAAGCCTTTTCATATTGCTGTTTTTGCTCACTTGACATAACTGGCCAGATTGTATCTTCTTCCGCTGTAGTCTGTACGATCGTTTCATTCTCTTCCGCATCCATTCCCGCATCCACATATGCCTGTATCAATGCCATGACTACAAACCATAAGGCGATGCAAAAAGCCACGATCTTTGCGATATTAATTTTTTTGTTCTCCTGTTCTTCTCCTGCTTTTGCGAATACCTGTATCCCGTCCTCCAGAAATCTATCCATGTACTTTGCGATTATATCGTTGCCAAGCAGGACACACAGTAGAATTGATAACAATACCGCATAAAATATCAGGCTGTTTGCCTTTTTCCCTGCAAACCAGTCATTCAGCCAGAGTGTAACGGGCCTGTGAAACACAAAAATCCACATGGAATTTCTTCCAAACTTTGTTAAAAGAGGAATCTTTTTCTCAGGGCAAATACAGCGAAGAAACCGGATCATCCCAAATGCGATCAAAAATAAAGCAATCCTGCCCATCGAATCCATTGGGTCTTCATACCCGCTCATCTGCAGACTCTCATCCGAATAGCAGAAAAATTGATATGACGCATACGCCAATACAGCAGTTGCCACACCCACAGGTATCCCATTTCCAAGCCGTCGCAATGTACTTTGTTGTAAAAATAGTTCATTCTTTTCTTTTTCAAGCAGATAGCCGGCCATATAGTAAGGATAAAATCCTATAATCCGCGCCACTGCAAATGTATTATCGATGTCCGTATAAAATCCTGCGATCACCGCAATGATCAATAAGGTCAGAGTAATATCTTTGAATTTCGCCAAATGGTGAGCTGAAAGACGCCATGCAGTCAGTGCGAGAAGGTACCAAAAAGAATAACGGGGGATCAAAAGGGAATCAAAGTCAAACAAAAATCCCATAAGACTGTTGAATACGAAGTACAAAAACAACAGTTTCATGATGGATTCAAAGCTGCGTGAACGCTCACTTTTCCCGAAATATCCGGACACAAACACAAAAGCCGGCATGTGGAACATATAGATGTAATCCACAATGCCGTCTATAACAGGTGCATTTTGTTGATGATCAAACAGAAGATGTGCAAACACAACCAGTACGATCAGGAATCCTTTTAAATTATCCCAGTAACAGCTTCTTGTCTGTCTCTGTATTTTTTGCATGTTCTACTCAATCCTTTCCCTACAGACTCGACACGATTACGCCCGCCACGATCACCAAAAGCCCCAGCTTTTTTTTATTTGATATCTTCTCCTTCAAAAAGACAGCGCTCAATATGGCCACATAAAGATAACTGGTGGATTCGATCACCGGTCCTGTCTTAAGTTCCACTCCTTTATAGGCATAGATCGTCATCACCATGGAGAGAAACAGTAGTCCGTATCCGATGATGACATAGGGATTCAAATATTCTTTTACCCAGCTGTCATACTGTTTCATGGCACTCTTTTTTAAGAGGATCTGGGACACGGAAGCCACGATCACGGAGGCAAAAAAGATGGCGGTATACATCAGTTCTCCACCTCCTTATCCGCATTCACCACGATCACGATCCCCACAATAATGATGACAGCGCCTATCACATTTTGGATACGGATCGTTTCCCCAAACAGAAGAATGCCAAAAACGATCCCCCAGATCACGGTGACCGCTTTGTTCGCCATCGCCACATTCAGGGGAATCTTTTTTAAGATCTTCTGCCAGAAAAAAGCATAGACTACGAGGATCAGAAATACCATGCCATAGTCTATGAGATAGCCTGTTGATAAAAAATTTTCTCCCGCCGCCAGCTTGGAAAAGACACTGCTGCCGGCATAGAGGAGTAATAATACATGTAAAAAAAAGTATGTTTTTTTCATAGGTTTATCGTCTCTTTGATCACATATTGCGGGGAATCGTTGATACAGATATAGATCCGTCCGATGTATTCCCCGATGAGTCCGAGCATCAGCATGATCAGCCCGGAAGAAAACAGAAGGATCGCCACGATGGAACTGTATCCCAACGGCACATTGGGATTGATCAGCTTATGGATCACGGCATACACACCCCAGATAAAGCCACAGGCTGAAAACAGGAACCCCAGTACAGAAGCAACTCTTAAGGGCTTGACCGAGAATGCCGTCAGACCGTTTACGAGGAGTGCAACAGATTTAGTCAGCGTAAAGCCGGATCCCTTGTCGTCTCCTCTGTTTCTTTCTTCCATCGGAACCGTGATCACCCGTCTTGTCACTCTGAGCACCAGCCCTTCCAGATAGGGATAGGGATGTTTATAATGGATGATCTCTTTGCAGACAAAGCGTTTCATCACGCTGAAATTCTCAAAGCGCAGTCCTTTGGGCTTCTCCAGCATGATCTCCGACATATGGAGATTCAGATTACTGCCCCAGTTCTTAAAGGCGGACTGACGCTTCTGATGGTATTTCGCCGTCGCATAATCACACTCGTCGTTTCTGACCGGCTCCAACAGCTTCCACAGATCATAAACCGGGCACTGGTAATCATCATCCAGATCCACGACGTAATCCCCTTTTACCACAGCGTAACCTGCCAGTACCGCGGCATGTTTTCCCATGTTTTTGGCAAAGTTGATCACTTTGATCCTGGGATTATGTGCTGCCAGTTTTTTTAAGATCTCATAGACACCATCCGGCGAACAGTCATTGACCGTGATGATCTCATAGTCATATTCCTTTCTCTGCCGGACTGTCTGGATAATTTCTTCCACGACTTTTTCAATCGTCTTCTCACTACGGTAGCAGGGAATGACAAAGCTGATCAGCTCTTGTTTTTGCAGATTATCTTTGTTTTTTGATTCCACTCTTGTTTCCGTTTTCTGTTCTTCTTTCATTCGCTTCTGTTTCCTGTCTTTGTCATTCATCTCATTGCGCCTCTTTCTGCAAATGACGCATACATGCGTCTGTGAGCTCGCCAAGATTCTCCGATTTTGTGATTTCCTCCAGTGTGAGGGTAATGTCAAATTCTTCCTGAATATCACTGATCAGATTCAAGTGCGTCAGACTGTCCCATTCCTCCACATCTTTCGCACCGGTCTGCTCAGTCAGGATCAGATCATCATTTTCGAATACATCTCTGCAGATCTCTGTTATTTTTTGAAATACTTCGTTTCTTTGCATTGTTATCCTTCTTTCATGTATGTTTTTTTCGGTTGATAGGTCAATAGATCAAGGCTGTATTTTCCTTCCGAACTCTGCTTGAATCCCATCTGCGGATAGAGGGATGCGACCATTCTGTTTTTGGGGGTAGGGATATACTGTCCCGTAATCATTTCAAAGCCTTCGCTCAAAGCCGCCTCAACAGCTTTGTTCAGCATAAATTCTTCCATGCCTCTCTTTAAGACCCGGCAACTCATCAGCCAGTTTTCAATAAACAGTTCTTTCTCCCCTTTTTTTCGTAAGAACAATAGCCCGATCAATCCGTGATCCCCATACCGGTCTTTCAGTGAGAAGGAAAGCGGGATCCAATCACTGCTCTTTGCAATCTGCATAATTTCATTTTCGGTATAACGCACCGTCCTTACATTAAACTGATTGGACCGCTGTGTCAACTGGGCGATCCTCGCATGATCCTGCGTTTCAAAGTGTCTTACCGTCGCGGCCATGTCAAGGCTCTTTAAGTAATCATCGATCGTATCGTACTGTTTTTCGGCTTTCTTTCGTTCAAACTCCGCCTGATAAAGTCCGGTACGGTCTTCTTTCCTGCCGGTAAACGATACGTTTTCAAAATAATTACAGGCCTGCAGGTAATCCAGATACTTTGCCGGATCCTCCGGAAGCTCCGGCACTTTTACCTCGGGAAGTCTCTGTCTGACCAGGTTTCGTTCAAAAGGATTGTCATCCAGAAAGATCATGGAATCAAACCCGATATTCAGACTCTCCTGTATCAGACGGATATCCGAGGCCTTGTCCTCCCAGTTGGCCACAAATACCGAAATATCCGAAAGCTTCAACACCATATCCGGATGCTTCTCAAAGGGTTCCCTTGCTGTCTGCTCCTCATTTTTACTGCAGACTGCCAGTATGATCCCGTATTCTTTTAACTGTTTCAGCCATCTTTGAAAACCTGTGAAAGCAGGTCCTCTCCCCAATTCTCCGATCTCGATGTGTTCCATCCCGTCGTCACCGATGATCCCGCCCCAAAGGGTATTGTCAAGATCCATCACAATGCACTTTTTAATCCTGCCTTCCAGTGCTTGTAATACATCGGTCACTGCTTTTGCCACATAGGGCAGTGCCGTCGTGGAAATACACATTTTCGCATTATAATAAAGCGCCGCATCAAAAAACGCACTCTGTCCCATCCGGATCTGAACCGCCAGCAGATCGACCGGATACACATTCGACTGTTCACGCATCGCCTCTTCCAGCAGCCAGTTCAGTTTACGGATCTGATAAATAAAGGTTTTATCCACTTTCGCAGAGTATTGTCCCAGCACCTTATCATCAATCTCCGTGAAATTCATCTGCAGGATCAATGCCGCTGAATGTGTCATGATCTGATCCCAGTATTGTTTTATTTTGACAATATAATTGTCTGCAAAGCTATCCCGTTCTTCGAAGGATAATGATAAAAATTCTTCATACAGCTTCTCCGCAGCAAGCCATAAAAGGATTCTTTGCGGCGCAAAGGCAAACAGCTCCGATCCGGAATCAAAAAGCTGTATTTCAATCTGATCGTAGTCAGCTTCCCATATCCGGATATTCTGTTTTTCTGCCTTCGCATATCCCTCCAAAGCAGTTTTCAAAAACTGTGTCGAGCAGTTGCCAAGGAGTGCAACCCTTACCGCCGGATCTTCTGCTGCTATTTCTGTTTTCGCTAATTTGCGAAGCTCTTTCCATGTATACATTTGCGTCTCCTGATGATCCTCTGTCATCATATCATCCCGGGATCATCTTATCTGAATATTGTCTGAGAGTTAGGGGCATCGTTCTTGTCCTGCCTTTGTCAGTCGTACCGCGCTTAACGGTTGTGCCTGATCAAAATATAATTCAGATTCCGTATCTCATAGCCAAGACGCAGATGCATCCTGACAGAATCCGGATTGTTGGAAGAAACAGTCGTCACGATCCGTCTTTTTCCCTCCAGCTTTGCCTGAAGCATCGGATAATACAATACGGCAAATCCCCATCCCATGGCAGTCTGTTTCTCATATAATCCTGCAAGCAGGGAATCCGCTTCCTTTGCGGAATGCTCTTTTAAGGCAAAAAAACCGATCTTATTCTCTTTGCAGAAAACTTCATATACCTGCGTGGTGCCTGCCTCCACTTCCTGTCTGCACCAGTTGGCATAACGGATGCCTGATTGTTCTTTTTGAAAGGCAGGATCCAGATAGATACGGTCCGTATCAAAGATTCCCTGTCGGATCCGTTCATAGACAGCTTCCCGATCATCGATCTTGTAATAGTCAAGCTCCTTCTCAAAGGTCTGATAGATCTTCGGCAATTGCAGTCTGCGCAGATCGGCAGACAGATCCAGACTTGTCTCCGCAAACCGGAATTGTTCTTTCTGCAGGCAGTAAACCAGATCCATCCTGCCTGCGGGGATCCTGCACTGGATGTAATCGTATGGTGTGCCCTCTGTCAATTCTTTCGGAATATCTCCTGTCGCATCATTACTTTCAAAGCGGTATTCTGCGCTTCTGACACCGAGATTGCGCTTTTCCCATGGTTGTTCGATTTTGATCATATATTCTTTCTCTTTCCGATCGTTTTACTCACTTTTCCAGAAGTTCGATCATTCCCATCTGACCATGCACCAGAAAAACAACCCGTCTGTCTTTCAGGGCAGGTGCAGCATGCGGCTCCTCGCAGATCACGAACCGCTTCTGTTTCAGTTCTTCGACTGCTTTCTCCAGATCATCTGTTTCATAACAGATATGGTAGGGCGCATTACCGATCTTTTTGCGCAGGTTTGCCACTACGGAAGTTGCCGTCCCGGGGCACACCAGTTCAATACGGTAACCGTCTTTTTCCAAAAAGCAGATGTCGATCTGACGGTAGTCATCATAAACTGTCTCCTGTTCGATCCGGTAACCCAGCTCTGTGAAGGTCTTTTGAGCTTTCTCCATGCTTTTTACCAGATACCCAATGTGGTGTATTTTCATTGTGTATTTCCTTTCTTCCACATTTTTCTGTCGACCAGCTGTTTTGTATTGCGTCACGTACCGATGACTCTAATTTTATAACCGGTTTCTGTTTTATTACGCTGATCCCTTCTACTGCCGTTTCTTCCTTGATCAGGCGAAAAATTTCTTCACACACTCTATGATCCGTCCGGTCTCCTCTTCCGGCAGATGATAGTAAAGCGGAAGGCGCAGCAGTCTCTCGCTCTCTCTGGTCGTATGGACATCTTCGCCATGGAACCGGCCGTATTTGCGCCCTGCCTGCGCAGAGTGCAGCGGGACATAATGGAACACTGCTTTGATATCCCGTTCCAGAAGATATGCGATCAGGTTCGTTCTTTCTTCCAGATCTTTGACCTTGATATAATACATATGTGCATTGTGTTCACACTCCGGCGGTATCACCGGTACATCCAGATGACTCCAGCCTCTGAAGGCATCATCATACATCTTCCAGGTCTTCATGCGGTCTTTGGTTATCTCATCCGCCACCTCCAACTGTGCCCAGAGATACGCGGCATTTATATCACTTGGCAGGTAGGAAGATCCCATATCACACCAGGTATACTTGTCCACTTCTCCCCGGAAAAATTTAGATCGGTTCGTTCCTTTCTCTCTAAGGATCTCAGCCCGTTCTTTGAACTGAAGCTCGCGGATCAGGAGTGCGCCGCCTTCTCCCATGGAGAAATTCTTGGTCTCATGGAAACTGAAACAGCCAAACTCCCCTATTGTGCCCAGTGGTTTTCCTTTGTAGGTGGACATGATCCCCTGCGCCGCATCCTCGATCACGTAGAGATTATGCAGTCTTGCAAGCTCCATGATGGTATCCATTTCACAGCCTACCCCGGCATAGTGTACCGGCACAATGGCTTTTGTCTTCTCTGTGATTGCCGCTTCGATCAGGTTCTCATCGATATTCATGGTATCCGGCCGGATATCCACAAAGACGATCTGCGCTCCACGCAGCACAAACGCATCTGCGGTAGAGACAAAGGTAAAAGAAGGCATGATGATCTCATCTCCCGGCTGAATATCTGCCAAAAGCGCTGCCATCTCAAGGGCATGCGTACAAGAGGTCGTCAAAAGTGCTTCGCTTGTACCTGTTTTTTCTTCCAGCCATGCCTTGCAACGCATCGTAAATTCACCGTCGCCGCAGATTTTACGGTTGTCGACCGCCTGCTTGATATAGGTCAGTTCTTTTCCCGTAAACGGAGCTATGTTAAAAGGTGTCATAGGAGTCCTCCTGTTTTTGTTGTTTCCTTTATTGGTAAAAGGCATATACCTCCCGGCATATGCCTTTCGCTGTCGCAGTCTGTTGTCTTATTTCCTGTATCCGGATATCAGGCTTTGTACCAGACAACATGAATATAATAATCCATGTTTCATTTACATGCGATCTTGGAAGTGTTTTTCTCTCCTACTGTTTCCATCCTTTTGCGCAACCGCAGGATGAAGCACTTCCTATTCATGTCAGCAAAGGAATGATATCCCCATTTCCTACACTCTTAGAAAATCTTCTCTCTCATACGATCCGGATCCTGCGCATACTGGATACAGTTCTCACGACTGATCTTGCGCGCCATGTAAAGCTGTAACAGCGCATCATCCGCTGTGATCATGCCTTCTGACTTGCTGGTCTGGATAACCGACTGGATCATATGGGATTTACCTTCACGGATCAGGTTACGGATCGCGGCATTGGCATGCATGACCTCGAAGGAAGCAACTCGGCCATCCTCTGTTACATTCGGGATCAGCTGCTGTGCAATGATCGAAACGATAACAGTCGAAAGCTGTACCCTGATCTGTCCCTGCTGATGAGTCGGGAATACGTCGATGATACGGTCAATGGTAGCCGCCGCATTGTTGGTATGAAGCGTTGACAATACCAGATGTCCGGTCTCAGCTGCGGAAATCGCTGTAGAGATCGTCTCGTAGTCACGCATCTCTCCGACGAGGATAACGTCCGGGTCCTGACGAAGAGCACCTCTTAAGGCATTGGCGAAGCTCTGTGTATCCTGTCCGATCTCACGCTGGTTCACGATGGACATCTTATGCCTGTGAGAGTACTCGATCGGCTCCTCCAGTGTAATGATATGGGCATCCCGGTTGGAATTGATCTTATCAATGATCGCTGCAAGGGTGGTGGATTTACCACTACCGGTAGGTCCGGTCACTAAGATCAGTCCCCTCTTACGCTGATAAAGATCGACCACGCTCCTTGGCACACCCAGCACCTCAGGATCGGGGATCTGGGTACCTACGGTACGAAGCGCGATACCAATGGCACCTCTCTGCTTATAGACATTCACACGATAACGGCCGATCTCCGGAAACGCTACCGATAAGTCGTACTCGCCTCTTTCTTCGAATTTCTCACGCTGTGCCTGATTGAGTATACTTAAACAAAGCTCCAATGTGTCTGCTGCCGTAAGGGGCGGGCAGTCAATGGCATATAAATGTCCGTTGACACGCATTTTGGGCGGGATACCCACTGTAATATGGATATCGGACGCATTCGCGCCATAAGCGATCCTTAAAATTTCTTCTAATGTGTACATAATTGTTCCTCACCTTCTGTGATTTATTGCAAAGCATCCTTTAATTTCTTCAATGCTTTCTTTTCGATCCTCGAAACGTAGCTGCGGGAAATGCCCAGTTTCTGTCCGAGCTCTCTTTGTGTCATTTCCCTCCCCGTAACCAATCCGTACCTTCTTATAATGATCTCCCGTTCTCTCTGTGTCAGAACCTGTTCCAGCAAAACCGAAAGCCTTTTTAAGTATTCCTCCGTCATCAGATCCTGTACAACATCCCTGGGCTCTGAAATGATGATATCCAACAGACTGATCTCATTGCCCTCCCTGTCTGTGCTGACAGGCTCGTAGATAGAAACCTCTTTGGCTGTTTTCCTGCGGGATCTGAGCATCATCAGCAGTTCGTTGTCAATGCACCTGGCTGCATAGGTGGCAAGCCTGCTGCCCTTCGTCCCATCGAAGGTCTCCACTGCCTTGATCAGCCCGATGGTTCCGATGGAGATCAGATCCTCCATGTTCTCTTCGACATTCTGGTACTTCTTCGCGATATGTGCCACCAGACGCAGATTGTGTTCGATCAGTATCCGCCTTGCCTCTGACGACTCCGGTTCGTCCGCTTTCCCATATAGCTGTAGATAGTGTTTTTCTTCCTCTTCAGATAATGGCTTCTGAAAGGTCTGCAAGGAAAGCCCCCATACTTTTTTTATCATTGTATGCGGATAGCTTATCGATAGTAACCGTCCATTTGTATCACCGGCATATAATTAATTATACTGATTTTCATGCAGTTATGCAAGATAATTCAAAAACATTTGTCAGTCGGTTCGTTACTATTCATTCCGTAGCCTCGCACTACGCTGCGAGGCTACGGAAAAACTATATAAAACAGCCTATTATGTTTTGCACTTCGGCGCAGCCGAACGAAATATGTGCAAACTATATCGATTTCTGGTACTCCCCGCCCACTCTCGTGATGCATCCTTTCAGTTCCAGCATGGTCAGGGTGCAAAGCACTTCCGGCATATTCATCTGCGGAAGAGAGGCGAGGATGGAATCGGCACTCTTGGGAAAAAGGTCACACTGTGCATAAACACTCTTTTCCGTTTCGGTCAGTCCGACTGACGGTTTAGGCTCGGACAGAAAATCCGCATATGTTCTATCCCCGCAATTCACCGTGGTTTTGGGCTTATTTCCCATAAAATCCTGTCCCATTCTGCTTTTTGACTCATCCGGCTGTCTGCGAAGCAGCAGGGAATCCTTCTTTTCCTGAATTTCCCGGATAAATTCGGCCGGTGACCAAAAGGGTGTTGCCCCCTCCCTGATCAGCTTGTTACAGCCGTCACTGAGCCTGTCGGTCACCCTGCCGGGAACGGCGTACACTTCTTTTCCCTGCTCCAGTGCCATATCCACTGTGATCAACGTACCGCTTTTCAGGCACGCCTCCACCACCACGATCACGTCGCTCAGTCCGCTGATGATCCTGTTTCTGGGCGGAAAGAGTGCTGCTCTTGCTGCTGTGCCGGGCGCGTATTCGGACAAAACGCCGCAATCCGGAGATATGCACAGTTTTTCATAAAGTCCGGCGTTGGAGCGGGGATAGCAGACATCTACTCCGCTGCCCAGCACTGCATAAACCGAACCATTTTTTTGCACGGCGGCTTCCTGACTGATCCCATCGATCCCGCGTGCCATGCCGCTGATCAGGGTGATCTTTGCGTCTGCCAGTTCTTTCGCCAGCTCTGTCGCGACATAGCTTCCATACTGGGAGCACTGCCTCGCACCAACGATCGCCACATTCAGATCATCCTCCTTTGGCATTGTCCCTTTGCAGTACAGAACCATCGGAGGATTGGGAATATCATACAGACGTCCCGGATAATCCGCTTCCCCATAAATTGTAAATTGGATCTTTTCTTTTTGCAAGGCTTCATATTCCTGCAGGGCTTTTTCTTCCATATAGTTTTTTCTGCATTCTGACAGGTTCCGGCCAAGTCTCTCCGGTGCCCGCATCTGCATCACATACTTTTTGTTCTTTTCCTCCGTGCTTTCCAGAAACTCTTTTGCCGTTATTCCAAGCTCCCGCCATCTTAAATAGTGTTTCAGTCCCATCCCGTCCGCCTTCAACAGCTGATAGAGGCAGGCACGTTCCAAAGAAATGCTCTTTTTCATCTCTTTCATTAACTCCATCACATCCTTTTTCTTTTCTCATATTCCCATCTGCATTTCCATCTGCTTTTTCTGCATTAACGCACCTCTTCATGAAAGCACATCGCTTCTGCGATATGTTCCGTTTTCACTGCCTCATCGCCTTTCAGGTCGGCAATGGTACGCGCCACCCGCAGGATCCGGTAATATCCTCTGGCAGACAATTCCCTTTCTTCAAAAATCCGGTTCAAAAAATCCTGTGCCTGCCGGTCCATGTGGCAGAATGCTTTGATCTCATCCGGTGATAATTCACTGTTGAAGCGTGCTGTGATCCGTTTTCCGGCCTTTTCGCTGTCTTTTTTTTCCTGCCGGTATTTCTTCAAACGCTCCTCCTGAATTTTTCTGGCGGCCATGACTCTTTTCCGGATTTTTTCGCTGCTCTCAGCCTCTTTTTCCTGTGTGAGTTCCTTTACCGTCACGCCCTCCACCCGCACGATCAGATCAAACCGGTCGAGCATCGGACCGGACACCCTGCCCTGGTATTTTTCAATCTCACGCTTCGTGCATTTGCATCGGTTATAATCAGGGTAATAACCGCAGGGGCAGGGATTCATCGCAGCCACCAGCATAAAATCCGCCGGATATTCGATGTTTCCGTTGTTTCTCGCAATCTGTACTTTTTTATCTTCCATGGGTTGTCTTAAGACATCCAGATTGGTTCTGCCAAACTCCGGCAGTTCATCCAAGAATAGAATGGAGCGATGTGCCAGACTGATAATGCCGGGTCTCGGATAATGTCCTCCTCCCACCAGAGCCTGTCGTGTCGTGGTGTGGTGCGGACTTTGTACGATACGTTCCCGGATCAGCGGCCGGTCAGGCGGCAGATAGCCTGCCACACTGTAGATTTTAGAAACTTCCAGACTCTCCTCCATGGTCATGGGCGGAAGAATGGAAGGAAGGCATTTCGCAATCAGCGTTTTGCCGGCTCCCGGAGGACCGCTCAGCAGAAGATTGTGAAAACCGGCGGCAGCGATCTCCGCAGCGCGTCTGGCCATTGGCTGTCCTTTGATCTGTTTAAAATCATAAGGGAAAGAAGGCACATATTGCAGCTTCGTGTCATTCCGGTATCCGGCATCGCTCTTATGCTCCCATTCCTCTTCCATGATCATACAGGCTTCTTTTAAGGATGCTACTCCCCAAATATTCATATCATCAATCAGAGCCGCTTCTTTCACATTTCCGGACGGAACGATACAATCCGTCATGCCCTGTTCTCTGGCATATGCCACTAAAGGAAGCACTCCCATAACAGGCTTTACTTCCCCGGACAGTCCCAGTTCTCCAAGGATCAGTGTATCCTCCAGTTTTCGCAGGATCTGTTCTCTTTTCTTCTCTTCTTTGTCCTTCAGAATTTCTCCTGTCGCGATCAGGATCCCAAGAGCCACCGACAGATCATAGGAATTACCGTCCTTTCTCAGATCTGCCGGTGCCAGATTGACCGTGATCCTTTTGGCCGGAAGTTTATATTCCGTATTCTTAAGTGCTACTCTGACCCGTTCTTTGGCTTCTTTGACTTCACTGCTTAAATAGCCTACCATCTCCATGCAGGGAAGCCCGTCGGAAACATCCACCTCCGCGGTAACCGTCTTACAGGCCAGACCACAGACTGCGCCTGCATATAGTTTTTGTACCATATGATTCTCCTCTTTGTGCAATTTTGAAAAGTGTTACGTTTTCATGATTATGGCCGGAAGAACTCTCCGCCTTGATAATAATAGATTCCTCAGAAAAAAGAATTTGTAACTAAGAATTTCTGAATCAAATCAACTAGACTTTACCATACAGTCCTTTCTTTGTCAATCTCATTTTTTGCCCGGTGCTGCCGCTCCCAATCGTCGTTACTATTCCGTTCCCGGCCGGCTGGTCACTGAATATAACATGGTTTTCACATATTTAGTTCGGCTAGACCGAAGTGCAAATCATAATCGGCTGTTTTATACAGTTTTTCCGTAGCCTCGCAGCGTAGTGCAAAGCTCGGGACAAAACAGTAACTACAGAAACTCTACAAATACCGAATTGCTCACATCTATGCCATACGGGGTAAGCTTCCAGATGGCGTCCTGTTCTTTATCTGTACAGTCTTCCCTCTTCTCGCACAGCATCAGTCCCTGTTTTTGCAAGCCGGTCAAAGTCTCTCCGTATACACTCTGAAGCGACACGCCAAAGCGTCGCAAAAACTCTGTTTCCTTCACACCTGCCATACAGCGCAGCCCCAGAAACATAAACTCCTGCATCTGCTCTTTTACGGACAAACTCTGGATCTCCTGATAATGCAGGGCTTGCAGGATTGCCACCCGGTCATTGCCACACTTCCCGGCCTCTCCATATCTGCCTGCCCTTTCCATATCCCGGCATTTCAGATAAGCATCCAGTCCATCGATGCCTTTAAACCTTACACTTCCAAGTAAAGATGATGCCCCAAGACCAAGCCCCAGATAGTCCCCGCCCTGCCAGTAGACGAGATTATGACGACATTCTTTTCCCGGCTTTGCATAGTTGGAAATCTCGTAGCGTTCATAACCGTAACCCGCCAGAACTGTTTGGGTAAGCTCATACATCTTCCGCTCCTCCTCCTCGTCAGGAAGCAGCTCTTCGTGTGATGCGTATTTTTCAAAAAAAGGAGTGTTTTCTTCAATGATCAAGCTGTAAGCGGAAATATGCTCCGGTTTTAATGCCGCGATCCTGTGTAGTCCTTCTTCGTAGCGTGCTGTACTCTGTCCGGGAAGGGCAGACATCAGATCGATATTGATATTGTCAAAACCGGCTCTTCTGGCAGCCCCGTACGTATCCAAAAACTGTGCATAATCATGGATCCTGCCAAGCACTTTCAGATCTTCATCAAAGGGCGACTGCAGGCCGATGCTCAGCCTGTTCACACCGGCTTCGAGATATCTTTCAAGTTTCAAAAGATCTGCCGTCCCCGGATTGACTTCCACAGTGATCTCAGGCATATCCGAGAAACAAAAAACTCTTTTCAGTTCTTCCAGAATCTCTGTGAGAAGCTCTGCTTTTAAGCAAGAAGGTGTACCGCCTCCAAAAAAAACAGTATCCACTTCATATCCCGGTAAAAGTCCTCCCCATGCCCGGCACTCTTTTTCCAGTGCACGCACATAGCGTTCTTTTACCGTATCCTGCGCCGGTGCTGATAAAAAATCACAATAGGCACATTTTCGGATACAAAACGGAATATGAATGTAGATACTCAGCTTTCTCATACTTTATTTATCATCCAGCTTCAATACGCTCATGAAGGCTTTCTGCGGAATCTCCACATTACCGACCTGACGCATACGCTTCTTTCCTTCTTTTTGTTTTTCCAGCAGCTTTTTCTTACGGGTGATATCACCACCGTAACACTTCGCCAGTACGTCCTTGCGCATCGCCCTGACGGTCTCCCTGGCGATGATCTTACCGCCCACTGCAGCCTGGATCGGGATCTCGAACAGGTGTCTCGGAATCTCTTCTTTCAGCTTTTCGCACATCTTGCGTCCTCTCTCATAAGCACTGTCCTTATGAACGATAAAGGAAAGAGCATCCACTTCCTCTTTGTTGATCAGGATATCCAGCTTTACAAGCTGTGAAGTCTCATAACCCTTGATCTCATAATCAAAGGACGCATATCCTCTGGAGCGGGATTTCAGGGCATCAAAGAAATCATAGATGATCTCATTCAGCGGTAGTTCATATTTTAAAAGTGCCCTGGTCTCCTCCATGTATTCCATTCCCAGATAGACCCCTCGTCGTTCCTGGCAAAGCTCCATGATGGAACCGATAAATTCCGTCGTCACCATGATCTCAGCCTTCACGATCGGTTCTTCCATATGCTCAATCTCGGAAGGCTCCGGAAGGTTGCTTGGATTGGTCAGCTCGATCATCTCGCCGTTTGTCTTATATACGCGGTATACTACTCCGGGCGCTGTCGTTACCAGGTCCAGATTATATTCGCGCTCCAGTCTCTCCTGAATGATCTCCAAATGCAAAAGTCCCAGAAAACCGCAGCGAAATCCAAATCCCAGTGCGATCGACGTCTCCGGCTCATAGTTTAAAGAGGCATCATTCAGCTGCAGTTTTTCCAGCGCATCCCTAAGATCCGGATATTTTGCCCCATCCGCCGGGTACATACCGCAGTACACCATAGAATTTACTTTTTTATAGCCCGGAAGCGGTTCGCTGCAGGGATTATCGATATCCGTGATGGTGTCGCCCACCGCTGTATCTTTGACATTCTTGATGGAAGCTGTGATATACCCCACCATCCCGGCACTCAGCTCTTCACAGGGAATAAACTGCCCCGCGCCGAAATATCCGACCTCCACGACTTCCTCTGTGGCTCCGGTCGCCATCATATGGATCTTCGTTCCCTTTTTGACGGTTCCTTCCATAATGCGGCAGAAAACGATCACACCTTTATAGGAATCATAGACTGAGTCAAAGATCAAAGCCTGCAATGGGTTGTCAGGGCTCCCGCCCGGTGCCGGGATCCTCGTAACGATCTGTTCCAGTACTTCCTCAATACCAATTCCGTTTTTTGCGGAGATCAATGGTGCATCCTGCGCCTCGATCCCGATGACATCCTCAATCTCGTCTTTAACTCTGTCCGGCTCGGCACTTGGAAGATCGATCTTATTGATGACCGGGAAAACATCCAGATCATGATCCAGGGCAAGGTAAACATTTGCCAGTGTCTGTGCCTCAATCCCCTGTGCCGCATCCACTACCAGGATCGCTCCGTCACAGGCTGCAAGGCTTCGACTCACTTCGTAGTTAAAGTCTACATGTCCGGGGGTATCGATCAGATTAAAAATATACTCCTCCCCGTCGTTTGCCTTATAGACAATGCGGACAGTCTGTGCTTTGATGGTAATCCCACGCTCTCGCTCCAGTTCCATATTATCAAGTACCTGTGCCTGCATCTCACGGCTTGTCAGCAGTCCGGTCTTTTCAATGATGCGATCTGCCAGCGTAGACTTACCATGATCGATGTGGGCTACGATACAGAAATTTCTTATTTTACTCTGATCTATCACTGCCATATTGTTTAAACTCCTCTATATAAAGTGCATTGGTGTTTCTTTTCCCGTGTTACTATATCAAAAAAAGAGAGAGTGCGCAAGTAAATACTGTGACAGGTTTGTGATTGGCTTGTATCGTTTGCATTCCATGCGAAAGTCTCGTACAATCGCTGCAGGCTGCGGGGAGACTGTATAGAGTTGCTTTGTATATTTACCGGTCCGGGGTGAGGACCTGATATAAAATGCGGGCGATCGCGGGAAGGGTGTTTGTAACCTCCTCCACCGTATTGGTCTGTGCACCAAGCTCCAGCAGGATGCTTTTGGGGCGGTACTGCATATTGTAGCGATAACCTTTCAGGTAGATCCTTCTGGCCAGCCCCGGATAATATTCGCGCGCAGCAAGCTGCAACTGGAAGGAAAGCGCCAGATTGTCCTGTATGTATGGATTTTTGAGATATTCGATATCTCCGGTCGCGTTGGTGTGGCATAAGCCGTTAAAAAACATGAACTGTGCCATTTGCACGCCATCTATCTCTTTTACCAGCCTTGTGTTTTCCGCTATCCCATCCCGGTGAAGATCGATCACAACTTCGATTGAAGGATTGTCTTCCAATAGTTTTTCCAGCGCAGGCGCCGCCTTCGAGTAAGCATAGTCCCTGTTTTCCACATCATATTGTCCGGTGTGATGGATCACATTGAATCCATAATCCCGAAGAAGCTCTGCCAGTCTTTCTCCTGCTCCTACCACAGTATCGGCCTCCTCCCCCGGTCTGGAATCTGCAAAGGCTTCCTGTGAATGAGTGTGATAGATCAGGATCTGCGGCATGGAAGGATCTGTCTTTAAGCTCATATCCTGTGCGAGCATTTTTTGTGCATCCAGTTTTTGCGGTGTAATATCCGTACTTTTATCAATCTGATAAAACTCTTTTTTCAGCGTCTCAAAATCTTTAAGACTATGATAGAACAAAAGGCGTTCTTCTTCCGTTTCCCACGCTTTTTTCTCCTCTGCCGTATTTACCTCCACTTGTTTTTCCTGTGTTTTTTCCCGCCGGATCCGGTTTTCCCGATCCATTTCCTTTCTCAGTTCTTCCTGATCCACCGCCATGATCCCATCCCCGGAAACCGTACTGTTTTCAGAAACCGTTCCTGCTTTCTGTTCTGCCAAAACAGCTTCTTCCAGTGCCTCCTTCTCTTCCTCCTTCCCCTCCTGTAAAAGAAACCACTTCGCCATTTCCGCATCTTCGTTCCGGCGCCGAAAGGCCGGATATTCTTCCATATATCCATACAGCCCCATATACCGGCGAAGAGCCTGTTCCAGGATCATCTGTGAACCATGTTTCATTTCTTTCCCGCCTGCATATTCGCAAAACGGATATAAAAAGCTCATCATCTTTTCTTGCGCAGGGAGGGTTCTGATTCTTTTTGCACCCCAGGTCAAAATGAGTACGACCGTCATTATGGCTGCCGGGCAAAGCAGATAGCGCTTTACATTTCTGTTTCTCATAGGGTTTTTGCTGTCCTTGTCTGTTTTTTCCACTTTTCATATGTATGCAAAGATCAGATCAGACATGCGTAAGAGATCCGGCAAACAAAAAAGACCTATCAGGATGACGGTTCCTGATAAGCCTTATGTCTCTATAAAATCAATTATGATTAAGCCATTTTGTTGACAGCCTTTGAAAGACGTGAAACTTTTCTGGCTGCGTTATTCTTATGATAAATGCCCTTTGTAGCTGCTTTATCAATCGTAACAGTCGCTTCCTTTAAAGCTGCTGCTGCAGCTTCCTTATCAGAAGACTCGATCGCAGCGTATACTTTCTTGATCGCTGTTTTAACGCCAGACTTAATCGCTTTGTTTCTGTCAGCTTTTGTTCTGTTTACTAAAATTCTCTTTTTAGCAGATTTGATGTTAGCCAAGACTTACACCTCCCATGAATCACTATTCGTTAATATTCCCTGCATACACCGAAGCGAGACACGGGCAGTCCGATGTACACACACAACTGATATGATAGACGATTCCCCGGTAAATGTCAAGTTCTTTTTGGTTTTTTTATCAATCATGTTTATCAATCAAGGTCATTCTCGAGTATATTTTTCATTTTGCTGCGCAAACTATGACCATAAAAGACTGCTCCGGATCGTTTTGCGCTTCGTTTCTCAAGCCAGTACATCCGGCACATATTAATAATAATTCCAAAACCAGTGAGGTAATATGAATACACGATCAATCCGTACAGACCTTGCCCTGGAGGCTCAGGAAGCCTTAGAACCTGTCGCATCTTCCATACACGGGATCTGCGTCAGCAAAATTCATCACGAAGAAAGCGGTGCAGACATCACCAAGGTGGAGATCACCACCAAAAACGGTGCAAAGGCGATCGGCAAGCCCATGGGTACTTATATCACAATAGAAGCCCCTGCCCTGGATCTGCCGGATGAGGATTATCATCGCAACATTTCGTTGGAGATTTCACACCAGCTTAAGACTCTGATCCCCGATTTTGAAACCGAACAGTCGATTCTCGTCGTCGGTCTCGGAAACCGTAACATAACGGCAGACTCTTTGGGTCCAACCGTCACAGATCATCTCTATATCACCAGGCATCTCGTAAAGGAATACGGAAAAGAAGCCTGTCTTTCCGGCTGCGGCCGCAGAATGCATATCCTTTCGAGTCTCGCCCCCGGTGTTATGGCACAGACCGGAATGGAGACCTCTGAAATCATTGAAGGGGTTGTCAAAAAGACGAAGCCGGATCTGATGATCGTGATCGACTCCCTCGCAGCACGCAGTATCCGCCGTCTGAACCGCACGATCCAGATCAGTAACTCCGGCATCCAGCCCGGAAGTGGTGTCGGAAATCACCGGAATGCTTTAAATAAAGAAAGCCTCGGGATCCCCGTAATCGCCATCGGTGTCCCCATTGTGGTAGACGCAGCTACCATAGTAAAGGATGCCGCAGGCGATAACTATTCTACCATGGCAGAGTTAAACAATATGTATGTCACATGCAAGGATGTGGATACTACTGTAGACCGCTTAAGCTTCACAATATCGGAGGCTCTCAACCTCACCATGGCAGAATAATAAATTCTTAAAAATGTCCTCCGCCACCTCCATGGGAATGTCCTCCGCCGGAGATATGATGTCCTCCCCCTCCGCTGCTTGAGCTTTCAATCTTTCTGGAGGTCGTATGTTTGCTTAAAAACGTATCTGCCTTATGTCTGAGGTTCGGATGCCCTCCCACTACGTAAGTGTTTGCGGTAGTTGTCTTTTTCCCGATGTTTACGGCAAGCTGTATCAGCAAAAACAAAACCGTAACGATCAGTGAGAAGATCACGACATGAAGCGGTTTTAAAATCTCCAGTATTCCGTCACCGCTCTTATGTTCCATGTCCCGCACAAGACGGTCGACATAATTCATCGCTGCACGGCAGGTATCGCCTCGCAGATCATCACAGACCAGTTCCACCATGGAATCGATCATAGAAGTGGAATAACGTGTTTCCACTCTTCCCGTTGTACAAAACCATGCATCTCCGGTTTCAAAATCAGCCACAAACAATGCACCGTCTCCCCAGGGTGCATCATATCCAAATTTGTTGTTGTCGTAAAAATCATCCGCGAAATCCCTGATATATCCTTCATGTCCATTGCAGGTCATAAATATGATGTCACAGCCGATCTGCTGTTCTTTCCTGGCGATCATTTCCCTCAAGGACATTTCCTCTGCATCCGTAAGCCTATCCGCTTCATCAAATACTCTCTCCTCTGTAAGACACTCCGTATTGGTACGCGTATATGTCACCTGCTCTTTCGGGGCATGTGTCAGCCTGACACCGATCATGGCGATAAGCAGGATCCCCAGTAAAATAAACAGCCATAGAAAATGTTTCACATATCGTTTCATTACAGCAGCACCTCCAGAATCTGACGTAACATGATCCCGGCACCTGTCAGTCCGCCAAACAGCGTTAAACCGTACGCGGCCACTTTCCCCCAGGATATCGGAGCCTCACCGACCATCTTGCCGGTCTGCCCGTTTAATTTGAAATGATATTCCTTATCATGGTATTTGTAAGTATAATCCCACACCGGTAAAAGCGCATAGTTTGCGGCACTGTTATTCAGCTGCAGGTTCTGTCTGTCACAGGTGACGGACGCATACCCGGAAATCGTCTGGTTCATCAAGGCCTCCGCATCTTCTCTCGCCTTTTTCCTTGCTCTCGGTTCCAGCGCATCCGATTCCATGTTTTTCATTTCGCCCAAAAATCCTGACATATATCTGCTCTGAAAACTTTCAAGCTCCTGATACTGAAAGGGCTCTAACAGATCCATTACTTTATCATCCATCAGGATGGAAGCATCCGCCGGTATTTTTTCAAATGTGATATCCATAGATCGTTCAATATGGTAAATACTGGTCTCGGTATACTCCGTATTTCCGCTTCTCCAGGTCCTGACCTTGCGTCCGGTACCGGCATATTCATAATCACAAAAATAATCATACATAAAAAACGGAACATAAATCCCTTCCATCTTGTTCATACGTGCTTCACTTAAAAAATCGGAAGGCAGAAACAGTTTTTTGCCGAATTCCTCGCGGATGATCTCCTTGGCACGCTCCCTGTCCAGTTTGAACGGGATCATCAGATGCGGCTCATTCTCTCCCTGAATCCTTTCATCGATGATAATATAGTTTCCGCAGCTTTCACAATGGTAGGCACTGTCATATTGGTTCAGCTGCATCGGTGCTCCGCAGGAAGCACATTCCATGCTTCCGTTTCCCGGTTCTGCCTGTTCACAGTCCACACCGTCACAGTATGGACAGAACATTGCCCTGCGTGACGGTGCGTAGATCGCATTGCCGCCACAGTTTTTGCATTTATAGATCATGATCCTTCCCCCCTGCTGTATTCATTCCGCTCACGCTTCCTGACATGGTCTTTTATATGATACCATATTTTAGGTCAGAAAGATATTAATTTTTTGATTTTGCCGTCTTTCGCCGTTACTATTCACAGCCGTTCCGCCTGTGAAAGTAACGGATTTCGGCTGTGAATAGCAACCTTTCGCCTCTACGACGGATCATAACCGTTTTCGCGCTATATTTGGCGAAATTTCCGATTGCACCGGATAGCAAAATAAGGTATGATTCTAATAATAACACCCGTAGTCTTATGATTCATAGGAGGAACCTCAAATGACCCGCAAACTGACTGTCTGTTTTTTGGCCGCTTTTCTTTGCATATTTCTGGCTGCATGTGAACACAGTGCTCCGGAGAATACTGTGTTTGCCGTAGATGACCTCCCCGGCAAGACGATCGGAGTCCTGCTTGATACCACCGGAGATGCCTATGCATCCGAATACGAAAAAGAAAGTTCTGTTCTGGAACGCTTCTCCTATGCGGAAGACGCGATCATCGCTCTGGCCGAGGGAAATCTGGACTGTGTGATCATAGATGAACAGCCCGCCAGAGTGCTCGTTGATAAATATAAAGATCTTACCATTTTAGACGAGCAGTTCGTGACCGAAAACTATGCATTCTGCTTTTCCAAGGACCGTGCGGAAATGACCGAGAAATTCAATACGGCTCTGGCTGAAATGAAAGAATCGGGCACTCTTGATCAGATTATTTCCAATTATATCGGCGACGCCAAGGGTACTTGCCCTTATCAGTCTCCTGCAGATATCGACCGTTCCAACGGAGTTCTGACTTTGGCACTGCACATTGGCTTTGAACCTTATGAATTTTATGATGATGATGTGGTCAAGGGCATTGATATCGATATCGCCCGGGCATTCTGCGACAGGATGGGATATGAGCTGAAACTCGAAGACATGGAATTTGACTCCATTATCGCCGCAGTGCAGACCGGCAAAGCTGACTTTGGATGTTCTGCCATGACGATCACCGAGGACCGTGCAAAGCTGATTGATTTTACCGACTCCTATACTTCTTCTTCTCAGGTGATCATCGTACGCAAATAAAAGACTGTTTCGGATACTTAAGCCGCCGTTTTGGCGGCTTTTTTAACATTTTGCATCCTACAGGGCTTTTTTGTATGATATTTGGAAGATTTTAGATTGCATAACTATTCAAAATAATGTATTATTTTTGAATAGTGTAATTGAATTATTATTTATCAGGAGGTATCTTTCATGTTTCGTAAAATTTCCAGTTGTTTTGCAATCGCTGCACTTGCAGCTACCCTGACAGCCTGCGGTGGCGGCGCTGCCAAAAATACAGTTTTTTCCGTAGACGATCTTCCCGGCAAGACCATCGGCGTACAGCTTGGCACGACCGGCGATATCTATGCTTCCGATTATGAAGCCGAGGGTTCCACAATCGAACGTTACTCCAAAGGCGGCGATGCGGTGTTAGCTCTCAAAAAGGGAACCATCGACTGCGTGATCATCGATGAACAGCCCGCCAAGGCTTTTGTGGCGAAAAACAGCGATCTCACGATCCTGGATGAGGAATTTGCAGTGGAAGAATATGCAATCTGTATTTCCAAGGACCGCAAAGATCTCACGGACGAATTCAACAATGCGCTTGCCGAATTAAAAGATTCCGGCACACTTGACGAAATCGTCTCCAATTACATCGGCGACAGCACAAAGGGCACTCACCCCTACCAGTCTCCTGCAGATGTTGACCGTTCCAAAGGCACTCTGACCATGGCGACCAATGCTGCTTTTGAGCCGTATGAATATTATGAAAACGACGCCATTGTGGGCATCGATGCCGATATCGCACAGGCAATCTGTGATAAGCTCGGATATGAATTAAAGATCGAGGATATGGAATTCGATTCCATCATCGCTGCAGTGCAGTCCGGGAAAGCAGACTTCGGTGCAGCCGGTATGACTGTCACAGAGGACAGACTGAAAAACATCGACTTTACCGATCCTTATACGACAGCCACACAGGTCATTATTGTAAGGAAGTAGGTTATTGCCATGAACAGTTTTCAGAGTCAGTTTTATGATAATTTTATCAAGGATAACCGTTACATGTATCTGGTCAAGGGCTTCGGCACGACGCTCCTTCTGACCAGCTTTGCCGTGCTCATCGGAATTGCTCTGGGCTTTCTGGTCGCGATCATACGTTCCACGCACGATAAGACCGGCAAGTTAAAGTTCCCGAATCTTATCTGCAGTCTCTATCTGACTGTGATCCGCGGGACGCCCGCCGTTGTACAGCTGCTCATCATGTTTTATGTGGTGTTTGCATCCTACAACAACAGTATCGTGGTTGCGATCCTGACTTTCGGCATCAATTCCGGCGCCTATGTGGCGGAGATCATCCGCTCCGGTATCATGTCCATCGACAACGGTCAGTTCGAAGCTGGAAGAAGTCTCGGTTTTTCCTATCCGCAGACGATGCTTTACATCATCATGCCGCAAGCTTTCAAAAATGTCCTGCCGGCGCTTGCCAACGAGTTTATCGTGCTTTTAAAGGAAACTTCCATCTGCGGTTACATCGGATTGATGGATTTAACACGCGGCGGCGATATCATCCGCAGCCGTACCTACGAGCCGTTCATGCCGCTCATCGCAGTGGCGCTCATTTATCTTACGCTTGTGGTGGTGCTTTCCAACCTTGTCCGCAAATTAGAGAGGAGGCTGCGTACCAGTGAACGATAATGTTTTATTTGAAGTAAAAGGGCTGTGCCAGTCTTTCGGAGGGTGCAATCTCGTATTGGATCATATTGATACCACGATCAAAAAGGGCGAAGTCGTCGTGATCATCGGTCCTTCCGGTTCCGGCAAGTCCACTTTCTTAAGATCTTTAAATCTTCTGGAAGTCCCGACCGGCGGCACGATTTTGTTTGAAGGAAACGATATCACGGATAAAAAGACTGATATCAACAAATACAGACAGAAGATCGGAATGGTCTTCCAGCATTTTAATCTGTTTCCGCATAAAACGATCCTCGGCAACATGACTCTCGCTCCTATCAAGCTTTTGGGCAAGAGTAAGGAAGAAGCCGAAAAGCAGGCGATGGAGCTTTTGGAGCGTGTCGGTCTTGCCGATAAGGCAAATGCTTACCCGTCCCAGTTGTCCGGCGGTCAGAAGCAGCGTATCGCCATTGTGCGGGCTCTTTGTATGAACCCTGACGTCCTTTTGTTTGACGAGCCCACCTCCGCGCTCGATCCCGAGATGGTCGGCGAGGTACTTGAGGTTATGAAGGATCTTGCCAAGCAGGGAATGACGATGCTTGTGGTTACCCATGAGATGGGATTTGCAAAAGAGGTCGGCAGCCGTGTGCTGTTTATTGATGACGGTAAGATCGTGGAAGAAAATACACCGGCAGAGCTTTTTGAGCATCCAAAGAGCGAACGTTTGCAGAGTTTTCTGGCAAAGGTATTATAAAAATGCCACACACATTTTTTCATTTAAGAGCCGCTTATTACAGGCGGCTCTTAAAATCTTCATAAGTAAACTGTCTGATCATTTTGCATTCTCCGTCTTCCTGTTCCAGCACGATATCCGGCAGTTTCATGCCGTTAAAGGTATTGGTCTTGACCATGGTATAGATCGCCATATCCTGAAAATACAGGCGCTCCCCCGGTCTTAACGGCTCATCAAAGGAATAGCTCTCGATCACATCTCCCGCAAGGCAGGTCGGTCCTGCCAGAAGATAAGTATATGCCTTCTCTCCGGTTTCTCCGCTGTCTTTTAAGGGCGGTCTGTAGGGCATCTCCAGTACGTCCGGCATATGGCAGGCTGCGGAAGCATCGAGTATGGCAATGCCGTCTTTACTCCTTTCTGTCTGACCGTATCTGTCATGGACAAGGTCAATCACAGTCGTCACCAGTTCTCCCGCATTCAGGGCAACCGCCTCCCCGGGCTCCAGATAAACCTCCACCTGATAGGTCTCTTTCAGGTGACGGATACACTGTTCCAAAAGCGCAATATCATAATCTTCTCTGGTGATATGATGTCCGCCTCCTAAATTGATCCATTTGACCTGTCGCAGGTACGGTGCGAATTTTTCTTCCACCGCCTTGATCGTCGTCGCCAGCGCGTCCGCATTCTGCTCGCAAAGGGTATGGAAATGAAGCCCCTCGATATACTCCGGAAGCGTCTCCCACAATTCCTCCGCCAGAACGCCAAGCCGCGAGCCGGGGGCACAGGGATCGTAGATCGCATGTCCCTCCTGTGTGGAGCATTGCGGATTAACGCGGATGCCGGCACTTTTTTTCGCCTGCTTTACCTGTTTACCGAATTTCTCCGCCTGCGTGACGGAATTGAAGATAATGTGATCACACTTATCTATGATCTCCTTCATTTCCCGCTCGGTATAAGCCGGGGAAAAGATGTGATTTTCCTGTCCTAATTCCTCATATCCCAGTCTCGCCTCATACAGTCCGCTGGCGGTAACGCCGTCTAAGTACTGTCCGATCAGCGGGTAGACATGGTACATGGAAAAGCATTTCTGCGCTAACAAAATCTTACATCCGGTACGATCGCGAACCCCTTTGAGGATGGAAAGATTTCTTTTCAAAGCCGCTTCGTTTACGACAAAGCAGGGAGTCTGTAATTCCTTTTTTTTCATTTCATTTTTTCTCCTGTGTGATGTGCTGCATCACTTTTCATTTTTATAGATGTGCAAGCGTCAAATTTCACGCTCTACTTTAAATACTTTCTCCGATTGGCGGATGGGTTTCCTTCATTCCATTAGGCTCTCGGAGGTCCCATTCAAGAATCACATTGCAGTCTGTTTATCCATCTTCCTTACGTTTCTGTTTCATTTCTTATTAGGACTGTACCTTACGAAAATACCCCGAATTCTCATTCGGGGTATTTTATCACTTTACGGTACCATTACAGGATTTTCTTCTACCACCCACGGAAGTCCGAATTTGTTCAGCGCATCCATAAACGGATCAGGATCGAATTCCTCAATATTGTACACGCCCTTTTTGTCCCAGGTCTTCGTCAGGATCATCATGGCGCCGATCATGGCCGGCACGCCTGTGGTGTAAGCTACTGCCTGAGAACCTACTTCCTTATAGCATTCCTCGTGGTCACAGACATTATAAATATAAATGGACTTTTCCTTACCATCCTTTTTACCGGTAAAGATACATCCGATATTAGTCTTTCCTTTCGTACGCGGTCCCAGGGACGCCGGATCCGGAAGTACTGCTTTTAAAAACTGTAGCGGCACGATCTCCTTTCCTTCATACAGGATGGGCTCAATACTGGTCATCCCTACATTCTCCAGGCATTTTAAATGCGTCAGATAACTCTGTCCAAAGGTCATGAAGAAACGGATCCTCTTGATCCCGGGGATATTGATCCCCAGAGACTCCAACTCTTCATGATGAAGAAGATACATATCTTTCATGCCGACCTGCGGGAAATCATACTCTCTTTTGATCTCCATAGGCTCTGTCTCTACCCAGTGACCATCTTCCCAGTAAGAACCTTTGGCAGATACCTCGCGGATATTGATCTCAGGGTTGAAATTCGTTGCGAACGGATAACCGTGGTCACCACCATTGCAATCCAGGATGTCGATATAATTGATCTCATCAAAATAATGCTTCAGGGCATATGCAGAGAAGACTCCCGTTACTCCGGGATCAAAACCGCTTCCCAAAAGAGCTGTGATACCTGCCTTCTCATACCGCTCCCTGTATGCCCATTGCCACTTGTATTCAAACTTGGCCGTATCCTCCGGCTCATAATTAGCCGTATCGATATAATCCACACCGCATGCCAGACAGGCATCCATGATCGTCAGATCCTGATATGGAAGTGCAAGATTTAAAACAACCTCCGGTTTCACTTTGTTGATCAGTTCGATCAGTTCCTCTGTATGATCGGCATCGACCTGCGCCGTCGTGATCTTAACGGAAGTCTTATCCTGTAATTTCTCTTTCAGCGCATCGCATTTAGATACGGTACGGCTGGCTATACACAGTTCGGTGAACACCTCGCTGTTCTGGCAGATCTTATGGATTGCGACGCTCGCCACCCCGCCGCAGCCGATCACTAATATTTTTCCCATTTTTTTCTCCTTCTATAATTATTTCATTTTTATTTTTGCAAAGCCAGGAGCAGTTCCCGTACGACCTTGCACGCAACTGCAGTAGACACTCCGCTTAAGTCACAGGAAGGACTTAACTCATTCACGTCACATCCTACAATATTGAGGCTTTCCGCCACCCAGTTAACCGCCTGCAAAAGATCCGGGAACCCGACTCCTCCTGCTTCCGGTGTGCCTGTCCCGGGGAAGATGGATGGATCCAGAACATCCAGATCGATCGTAAAATAAACCGGTTTGCCATACAGTTTTTCCACAACTTCCGAAAGCCCCGAAAAGTCATATTTCTGCATACGGACATGCCCTTGTTTTGCCCATTTGAATTCTTCTCTGTCTCCGGAACGGATCCCGAACTGATAGATCCTGTCGTCTCCCAATAGCTCCCAGCACCTTCTGAGTACACAGGCATGGGATAGTTTCACTCCCAGATAATCTTCCCGCAGATCCGCATGGGCATCAAAATGAACGATGTGCAGATCCGGGTATTTCTTTACCGCTTCCCTGACTGCGCCAAGCGTCACAAGATGCTCTCCGCCCAGCATAAACGGCAGCTTGTTATCCTCCAGGATCGTCTTCGTCCTATTCGCGATCTCGTTCAGAACGCTTTCGGTATCTCCGATGGCAAGCTCCAGATCTCCACTGTCAAAGATCTTATAATCTGTCAGATCTTTATCCTGATAGGGACTGTACGTCTCAAGTCCGTATGACTCATTGCGGATCGCCTGGGAGCCGAATCTCGTCCCCGGCCGATACGATGTGGTGGAATCAAAAGGCACTCCAAAGATCACGATGTCTGCCTCCTCGTATTCCGCTTCGCATCCGATAAAGTTTATCACATTTTTATTCAACATCTTTTACCAACTCCTCTACATAAGCGGGCAGTGCAAAAACGCCTCTGTGTACCCGCGGCAAATAATAGTTCGTTGAAATCCCGCGGAGCATCCATGCGGTATCATCCAGATCATCCGTCGGATGATATTTCTTGGACGCAAAGCCAAAGAGCCAGTGTCCTGACGGATAAGACGGGATAAATGCCTGATAAATGCGACTGATCGGAAAGGATGCCCGTATCCTCTTGTGCATGCGCTGGCACTGGAACGCCTCCTCTTTATAAAACGGACTTTCATGTTGATTGACCATGATGCCGTCACTTTTTAACGCATTGTAACAGTTTCCGTAAAATTCTTTCGTGAACAGACCTTCTCCGGGACCAAAGGGATTGGGAGAATCAATGATGATCAGGTCATATTCATCGGATTTGGCACGCACGAATTTAAGCCCGTCTTCATTGGTGATCTCCACACGCTTGTCATTCAGACTGCACGCCATCTGCGGGAAATATCTGCGGCACACTTCGATCAGCAACGGGTCTGCCTCCACCACATCGATCTTTAAAATCGTGTCGTATTTGGCAAGTTCCCTGACAACGCCGCCATCTCCTCCTCCGATGACCAGTACTTTCTCCACGTTCGGATGTACTGCCATAGGGACATGCGCGATCATTTCATGATAGATAAATTCATCCTTTTCTGTAAGCATCAGATCTCCGTCTGCCACCAGGATTTTACCGAATTCCTTGGATTCGAGCACATCGATCCTCTGGAATTCACTCTGGGCGCTAAACAACTGCTGCTCCACGCGGATAGAAAGTTTCACATTGTCGGTATGTTCGTCTGAAAACCAGATATCCATGGGATACTCCTTTCGTTACTCTTATGCTTTCTATGATATAGCATTCACCCGGCAGTTGCAAGATAGATTTTCAGGAAGCCCGGTCATCAGGGGGACCTGAGGGTCATGCGGTCTTCCCGGTACGTTTTTCGGATATGCTTGTTATGGCTCCCTCCGTTCTCTGATTCGTCTGCTGGTTCATGATCAACATCTGAAGCCGGTTCTCAATATTGGCAAAGCTCACATCCGGATCATAGTCCAAAGCAAGCAGTTCAATGTCCGGGAACATTTCCTTGAGTTTCTTGCAGACGCCTCTGCCGATGACATGATTCGGCAGGCAGCCAAAAGGCTGAAGGATCACAAAATTCTTACATCCATGTGTGGCATGGTGTATGATCTCCGCCGGGATCAGGATCCCTTCACCGGTATCAAATGTATGATGGATCACCGGATCGCTGACTTTGGATAAGTCATTTAACAGCACAGACTTTTCATGAAGTATTTCATTTCCGGCAAGATGATCCGTCAGCTTGTGGGCAAAGTCAAAAAAACGGTTGGCAAGCCCCGACCAGAATCGGGTGGCCACATCACGTCTGACCTTGAATTCCTCCATCTGTTTGCCCTGACAGAAGTAGGATTTCTGGATCACATCTGTCATCTTGGCTTCAATAATCTCAAAATTATTGTTCTCTAAATATCGCTCGATCTCGCGATTGGCACCCGGATGGAAGTTTAACAAATATTCCCCCACGATAAGCACGGACGGTTTTTTGACGCTATCATCATATTCCACCTCATCCATGCATGCCAGTGCCTTTTTGAATCCCCGGATCGCACCAAAGGTACCTGCTTTTCCGATCGATTCGCTTAATATGTTCATTGCCTTTTCAAAGGCTTCATCGGATGCACCCTTTCGCTTTTCATAAGGACGTTTTTTACGCAGAATTTCTTCTAACGTATCGATCATGGGCAGGGAAATGGAGATCCGCAGCAAAGACGCGGGACTGATCTTAAATCCCGGATGCAGGTCATGATAATCCACGTCATCATTCGTCATGATCGCAACATGGGCAAATCCCGCATCGTCCAGTGCCTTTCTAAGGATCGTCGCATAGTGCGGCAGCCTGCAACAGCCCAAGTATTTCGCCATGGCGACCGCCACCTCATTCGTATCATATTTTCCGCTTGTCAGCTCTCCCAGGATCTCTCCTATGACGATCTGCGCGGGGAAGCAGATATCATTGTGGGTGTACTTTTTGCCGAGCCGTATTGCTTCCTCCCTTCCCACATCCAGTGCTACCGCTTTGATCCCCTGTGCCTGAAATGCTGCTGTCATGATCCGGCAAAACGCATGGGAACTGTTCGGCACCAGTACAATCTTTTCTTTTCGCTCTTTTTTGGTAAACTTCACTGCATAAGGATCGGGCAGTTCTTTTATGTTTAACGGCAGATTCTTCCTGCGCCTGCGTTCGATGGTCTCCACGAAGGAACGGACGCGGATCCGCAAGGGGCCCTGCGCATCACTTTCATCCACTTTCAGGATCAACGGTGCTTTCCCGCTGATTTCTTTCATCAGGCGTACGATCTCATCGGAAAGTACTGCATCGTGTCCACATCCGAAACTTACGATCTGAACATATTCCAGATGAGGGCTTTGCGCCGCGAGAATACTGCTCCCGAGCATCCTTGCATGGAAATTGTTTACAATGTCCACTCTGGACTTGCGAAGCTCCACCTTGGGAAGATCAGGCAGACTGTCCGCTGTCAGGACCGGCACTCCCATATTCACTAACATCTCCGGAAGCTCATGATTGATAAGCGGATCGTTGTGGTATGGTCTGCCTGCCAGAACAATGGCAAAACGATTCTGTTTCTGTACTTCCTCGATCACCTTTCTTCCGGCTTCTTTTAATTCTTTATCATATTGTTTCTGCGCTGCTGCAGCAAAACGGACTGCTTCTTTGCAGATCCTGCGGTCTGTGCCGAAGGTTTCTTCCATATAATCGCAAAGCTGTTTTTCTCTGTCCGCATCGGCATACCAGTAAAAATAGGGAGTATCCAGCTTCACCTCTGAATAATTCCGGGGATTATCCGAATTATGGATCACGATCGGATATCCCTTCACCAGGGCACAGCGGGAAAAGCTGGTCTTCTCGGTATTCTCGGACGGCATGACCACGATCGACGGAAAAAAGATACGATCCACTCCCAGTCTGATCAGTTCTCTGATGTGTCCATGCACCAGCTTGGCCGGAAAGCATTCTGTATCGGAAGGAACAGCCTGTATGCCGTTTTCATAAATCGTTCGGGTGCTTAAGGGAGATACTTTGATCTCATAACCAAGCGCCCCGAAGAAGGTACTGAAAAACGGCAGTTCTTCCCAGAATGCCAGCACTCTCGGAAGGCCGATGATCTCTTTTTGTTTTTCCTGCAGCACCTCAAAAGGATATTTTTTGCATTGCAGCTGTTTACGTATTGCAAACAGATTCGCCGGCTTTCCCTGCCTGTTATTTAACTCTTTGATCTTTTTCTTCGTCTCATCATTTTGGGGATCCCCGATGACTTCTCCCTTCTCACAGCGGTTATTGGTCACGAAGCTTCCGCCCGTTGAGAAGGTCAGAATTGCCCGGCTGCAGTGATTCGTGCAATATGGGCATGGCGCATTATTCTCCTGACTGTAAGAAAACTCCTTGAGCTCTTTCGCGGAAAGGAATGTCCGCACATATCCTTCTTTGGCTGCCGCTTCCCTGGCAGTCAGTGCGGCACCGATCGCACCCATGAGCCCCGCATAGGGAGCCCTGACCACCTCTTTGCCCACATACTGTTCCATCGCCCGCAGAACCGCATCATTCTGGAATGTTCCTCCCTGTACAACGATCCGCTCTCCCAGCGAATCGATATTCGACACACGTATTACTTTTGTAAAAACATTCTCAATAATGGAACGGCACAGTCCTGCCATGATATCATCCGGCTGTTTGCCGTTTCTTTGCTCGGTGATGATACTGCTGTTCATAAAGACCGTACAACGACTTCCCAGTTTTGCCGGTGCCTTAGACGCAAATGCTCTTTCCCCGATCTCTTTTGTCTGAATATTAAGCGTTCTGGCAAAGTTCTCGAGGAAGGAACCGCAGCCGGAGGAGCATGCTTCATTCACCACAATGTTTGTAATGATCCCGTTCTCCAGCCAGATCGCTTTCATATCCTGCCCGCCGATATCCAGGATAAAGGTAGGATTCTCAACATATTTTGCGGATGCCAGAGAATGTGCCACAGTCTCCACCACATGTGCTTCCGTTCGGAAGGCTCTGGAAAACAGGAATTCCCCGTATCCGGTAGAAGCCGCACCTTTGATCGTAAGACCGGCTCCGGCTTTTTCATATTTCTCGTACATGGAAAGAAGTGCTTTTTGCGCCACCTTCAAAGGACTTCCTTCGTTGGAAGAATAAAAAGCATCCAGAATCTGTTCTTTATCGTTCATCAAAACCAGCTTGGTGGTGGTACTTCCGGCATCGATCCCAAGATAGGCTTCGATTTTTTCACCTTTTTGGGGCTGATAATCGGGAAATTCCCTGTGGGGATGTCTTTTTTCAAAGGCAAGCTGCTCGGCTTTTGTCTCAAAGTAAAGCTGCCCGGCTTCTGTGCCTGCATCGTCCCCCTCAAGTGCCTGCATCCGTTTGGTAAGATCTCCCAGATCCAGCCGTCCGGACTCTCTGTGCAGCTGCTCGATACTGAGCGCCGCTCCATATGCCACCATCATTTCCGGATGCTCCGGAAGCAGAATCTCCTCCGGCTTCAGGTGGAGCCTCTGTGCAAACACCTCTCCCAGAACAGGATGAAATGTCAGTGGACCTCCCTCAAACGCCACAGGTGCTTTGATCGAAAGTCCCTGTGACAGACCTCCTATGGTCTGCTTGGCAATGGCATGGTAGCTGGAAAGCGCGATATCTGCCTTTTTCACTCCCTGATTTAAGAGTGCCTGAATATCCGTCTTGGCAAATACACCACAGCGTCCGGAAATGTCATACACACTTTCTCCTTTTCCTGCAAGTCCGTTCATTTCGCAAGGCTCCACCCCAAGAACTGATGCCACCTCATCTATAAATGCACCGGTTCCGCCCGCACAGCTGCCGTTCATGCGCATGTCAAATACAGCAGGCTCCCCGTTTTCATCCTCCCGAAAGAAAATGATCTTGGCATCCTGCCCGCCAAGTTCAATGGCCGTCCCGATCCTGTCATATTGCTTTTTAAGTGCCAGTGAATTGGCAACCACTTCCTGCGTAAAAGGGATTGAAAGATTTGCCGCCAGTTCCCTCGCTCCTGATCCTGTCATACAAAGACGGAACTTCTCTGTTCCTATGTATTCTTTCACTTCCTCAAGCAGAGTCAGGATACTCTCTCTCTGTTTGGCAAAATGCCGGATGTATTTATAAAATATAAGCTCTCCGTTTTCCAGGAGTGCGATCTTGGTAGTAGTCGAACCGACATCGATACCGATACCGTAATTTTTCCTGTATTTCTTTTTATGGTCTGTGTGCTTTTCTTTGCTGCTCATACTTTTCATGAATGATCTGCCTTTCCCAAAACATCGACAAAAATCTGCCTTTTTCGCTGTCTTTTTCATTCTAATAAGCGTTCGTCTTATTGTCAATAAGGAAAACCAGACAACCGAAGCTGTCTGGTTTTCTATCCGGGTTTTACTCCATTTCTTTCCTTTTCTTTCTTCTTAGGGTTGCCATCATACCTGCTGCCCCGATCAGAATCATCGCTGCATACATTCCAAGCGGTGTATCATCCCCGGTTTTCGGAACACGGGCAGAGTCTGTCTTATCCGTCGTCCCGCCGGAAGTTTTGACCGCACTTGCTGTTGTTATCTTTGGTGCATTTGTCGTCTTATCCTTGCCCGCATCTTTTTTCTCGGCTTCAGACTCTTTCTCATACTGATCGGTAAAAGCAATTTTCACAGTCTCTCCTGCCTTCACCTTCACAGTCGTTCCCTTACCGTTTTTCACACTTGTATTTCCAACCTGATACGTCACTTTTATCGTCTTATATCCTTCGATATCGGATACAGACTCCTCCACTTTATATCCCCCGGGTGTCTTCTCCAACTCCAGCACATACAGTTCTTTGTCCGCATCATAATCAAAATCGTCCAGCGTGTAGGTTTTACTCTTTCCGGTGGTCTGATCGGTCACTTTAAAGCGAAGGGCATTTTCCGCAGCCACTTCCGAAACAGAGCCTTTTAGCTTTTTCGTGATCCTTAGTGTTCCGTTTTTGCTGCCGTACTCATTGACGAAGGCTGCCTTCACACTCTTGCCGGCATCCAGGGTAAGCTGTGCGATCGTTCCCTGTACAGATGAAATCCCATCTACCAGACAGGTCGTTGTCACGCTTTCAAAGCCATTGATCCGATATCCGGTCTCTTCCACCGTATATCCGCCGGGTGCCATATCGGACAGCATCAGCGTATATAGCTGTGTAAGCGGATTGTAACCAAAATCATTTAAGGTATATTCCACTTTTCTGCCGGTATCTTTATTTGTCACAAGGAACCGGATCGCGGCTCTTGCCTCTGTATCCGAAACTTCACCCTTTATGAGCTTGGTGAGCACAAGTTCTCCTTTTTCTTTGGTATATTCATCTGTGATGAATAACTGTGTGCGCTCATTTTCTTCCACTCTTACATCCGCACCGTTTTTCTCTGCGTCTTTTATCGCGCTCTTCTCGTTGTCATTCGCATATTTGATCTGGTAAGTGATGCTCTTTACCGCATATCCTTTTACATCATAAACAGTTTCCTTTACATGGTAGGTACCGATCGGAAGTTTTTCCTTCAAGGTGAATGTCCCATCCCGGTTCTTTGTAAAGTCCTCTTTTAATGTATAATATGCTTTTCCGGTCTTTGCGGGATTTCCCTGTATATCTTTGATCTCAAACTGCAATGCACCGGCTGCTTCTTCTTGTGTCACGTCTCCCGCAAGTGTCTTGATCAGTTCCAGTTCTCCGGTCTTATTCGTGTAGCGGTTGGTAAATGAGATCTCATTCTGAGAATCTTCTTCCCCGATCGTGATCTGTGTCTCCATGGCTTCTTCTGCCTGTGCACCCTTTACCTCCACTGTGGTCACTCTGTCGGCATCATCAAATTCGCTGTCAATGGTCTCTGTGACCGTATAAATCTGTCCGGCTGTCAAGCCATCGATCTGATAGAACACCGTCTGTGCATCCGTCTCTGCCTGCACAAAATCCGCATCGGTACCGCTGATCTTGCGGACCGTTTTACCTTCGGCATCTTGGAGCGTGAAGGAAATATGTGATTTTACCTGATCCCAGTTTTTGTCACCTGTCACCGTCTTTTTGATCACAAGTCCGGCAGTCTTTTTTTGTGCAGTATAAGTATTGATGATCGTAACCGCCGCCTTTTCATCCTGCACGTTAATGCTTCCGCTGTCACCGTTCCAGTCATTGATATTTGCCGTAGTAGTGCGCTCAAAATATGTCACATCCGCATTTTTCTCTGTGATCGTGTACTCTCCTGCTGTAAGCTCCCGGAGCACATAGGTATATTCATCTTTGGCAGCATTTGCCGTCCAGCCGTTGTCGGAGGCTTTGATCGTCTTCTTATAATCGTTCGGGCCGGTGATCTCAAAACTCAGCTTTCCTTTCAGATCTTTCTCCCAGGTCACCTCACCGTCAGAGCTGCTGATCTGTTTTTTGATCAATAGTGCCGGCTTTGGCTCATAGCTGTTTTCGATCGTCACTTCCGCCGTCTGTTTATCCGCAACCGTTACCACTGCCGCATCCTTTTTTCCGGCTGCCGGGATGTCTCCGACTGTTGTCTGTACCCCGTTTACCGTCGTTGTCCGGAGCATATCTGTCACATCTGCTTTCGTCTCTGTCACAGTGTAAGTCCCGACCGGAACTTCTTCGAGCGTATAACTCCACTCACCGGATCCATCAGCCGTCTCTTTCCAGCCGTCATCTTCTCCTTTGATGGTCTTTGGTGCAAAAACAGCTTCCTCATCTGCAGACACTACTGTAAACAGAAGGCTGCTTTTTATCTCTTCGAAAGTCATCTGACCGCTTCCTGTTACTGTCTTTTTGATAACGATCTTTCCGGATTCCTTTTCGTAATCATTGATCAGATCGATCTGCTTTGTATTCGCTGAAACTTCACTTCCGATTCCTGCCTGCGGATATGCCTCCCATTCACTGTCTCCGACGCGGAATGTTTTTTTCAGAATATAACCATTCGGAAGGTCTCCGGTAGTCTCCTCAACGGTAATCTCACCTTCCAACAGATCACTAAGCGTCCAGGTATATTTCTTTTTTACCGGATCATAGGCATAACCTTTTATCTCTTTTTCCGCCTGCTCGGCAATTTCCTTCAGGCTCCTGCGGCCGATTTCTTTTCTGTCTGCATCATACACCCAAAGTATGATCTTACTCAGATCCAGATCCTGCGGAAGCTTTCCACTCATAGTCTTTGTCACCACAAGCGGTTTCGTCCGGATCCTATAGGTGTTCGTATAAGTTGCCGTCAGTTCATTTCGTGCATCCGCCGAATTTTCAAAGGTAAAGGCTGCTGTGCTTAAATCGTCTTTGTTCTCGGCCTTATCACCCGACGCCGGATCATAGGCGACAGTCGAGGTATTGCCCGGTGTCACTTCAAATTCAGAGCCGATATATGCAAACTGCTCGGAAGTAGTCTCATCGATATCCGTATTCTCAGCCACATAATAGGTTCCTACCGGCATAAACTCACTGACAAATGTCCATTCCCCGTCAGCACTCTTTGTCCATCCCGGATCTGCGGCGTCCACAGTACAGTATTCTTCAAAGCCGCCGGCTGTGTCCTTCCGATAGATCGTAAAGACAAATCCTCTCCGGCCTGTGCCCCGATCGGCCAGTTCTCCCGGTCCGTTTATGGAAATACCTTTCACTTTCTTAATGAGTGTCAGTTTACCTGCCGGATAAGAATACGTATTTTTCACCTGTACCTGTGTCGTTTTCGCTTCCGTCACTTCTGCCTTGCACCCTTCCGACATTCCGTTTGCCACTGTCGTCTGCGTACCGTTTTGTACGAGCGTATAAACCACACTGTCTACCGCATAATTGTGTTCTGTCTCTCCCGCCTCGATATCATAGGCGGTCTCTTTCACCTGATACTCGCCCGCGATCGCCGGATCAATGGTCAGCGTGTAAGTATGACCCTGTTTTTCAAATGCCGGCTCTTTTGCATCTGCCAGGTTATAAACTTTGGTATTTCCTTCCGGATCGGTCACTTCAAACTCGATCTTTTTCCGGTATTTCTCCTGATCGATCACATCAGCATCCGCAATACCGGATCCTGTGCCGATCGTCTTAATCAGTTTTAATACGCCCTTCTGCCGCTCATAGCTGTTTGTGATAGTAATGGCTGAGTTTTCATCACGAACCGTCACGCTTCCGCTATCAGCCTGCCAGTTCTCCGTGTCTGCCGTTGTCGTGCGTTTAAAGTAAGGAACATCCCCGTCTTTTTCCGTAATGTTGTATTCGCCGGCGGTAAGCTCTGTGATCTTAAATGTATACTCATCTTTTGCCGCGTTGGCTGTCCACCCGCTATCGGACGCTTTGATCGTTCTTGCATAATCATTCGGTCCGGTAATCTCAAAGCTCAGACGGTTCTTCAAATCCTTTTCCCATGTCACACCTTTTGTGCCACCGTCTATCTGTTTTCTGATCGTCAAGGCCGCCTTCGGCTCATAGCTGTTCTCGATCTGCACCTTCGCTTCTGACTGATCCGTAACTCTTACCGTCGCAGCATCTTTTTTATCTGCTGCCGCCACACCTTTTACGGTAGTCTTTACCTGATTGACCGTCGTCGTCCTTAAGAAGCCTTCCACATCTGCTTTTGTCTCTGTCACAGTATAGGCTCCTGCCGGGATATCTTCCAGCATATATACCCACTTGCCGCTTCCTGCCGGTATTTCTTTCCATCCGGTATCGGTTCCCTCGATTGTCTTTCCGGCAAAAGAGGAATCACCGGATGCCTCTACCGCAAACGAAAGGCTTTCTCTGATTTCTTCAAATGTTTTGCCGCCTTCTCCTGTTACGGTCTTGGTAATGGAAAGCTTTCCCTTATCCTCGGAATATTCGTTGATCAGGTTGACGGAGGGTGTCTTGTCCGACACCGTCGTGACGATACCTCCATCGGGATATGCCTTTTCCTCTCCGTTCTCTCCCAGGCGGTAAGTCTTTGACAGACTGTATCCCTCTTTGATCCCCTCCACCATCTCCCGGACGATAACCTCTCCCTGCGGGACATCCGAAATGGTCCAGATATACCGATCAGACGCTTTGTCATAAGCAAAGCCTGTCACACCAAGTGCCGCATTCTCAGCGATCTCTCCCAGTGTCTTTCTCACAATGTCTTTTCCGTCCCGGTCGGTAACCGAGAGTGTGATCTGATACAGATCCGCATCCTTCGGGATTTTGCCGGTCATGGTCTTTGTTATCACCAATGGATTTTTGATCGCTTTGTAATTTTTGATCTTTAAGATATCATTGTCGTAATAAATGAATCTGTCATAATCCGCAACACCGTTTTCGGAAATGATAAACGTATATTTTGTCGTATCCAGCGCATATCCCGGAAGCGGTTCGACCTCCTGAATATAATACCGTTTTCCTTCTTCCAACACCCAGCCGTCTCTCTCATCCTCACCGCGGATCTCTGCCATACCATTGGCATCCGTCGTTACGACAACCTGTTTGCCGTTCTTGTCCATCACAGGGTTTCCCGCTGTCGCACCATTTGTCTGCGCATCATAGGCTGTTGCCTCAAAAAGCGCAAAGGAAACGCCCTCCAGTCTCTTATTCATATCCCCCGCTTCATGCTTCAGGATACGGATGCCCGGGATACTGGCATTACCGCTTCCGGCATTCCCGACAGTAAAATCTTTTGTCTTGTCCGACTCATGGGAATGTCCCATCAGATCTGCCGTATTTTTGAAGTTCACTTCCTTATTACCGTTTACCTTTGCAGAGTAAGTCACAATAACAGGTGTTCCATCCTTGATGACCGCTGTCAGGGTGTGTCCTGACACATCATAGGATACCAGGGCGCTAGCCGGAGTAAACCGGATGGTGGAATAATCCATACTCAGATTCTCGAAGGTATCGGTAAAGATCAGATTGTTTCCGTGATTCAGCTGCAATCCCAGATGATTCAGACTGATCTCATATCTTGCAATATGATCATAACCGGAAAGGTCATCATAATTTAACAGCGACTTCCAAAGATAATAGCCGCCCTTGATCTCATACTCCGCGTCCGCTGAAGCCTTAACGCCGTTATAGGTTGCCTCATTGGTCAGGGTGATCTTGCCGCCGTTGTCCGCCGCTTTCTGGTTCAGAGCCTTCACTGCTGCCAGATCCTTCGGAATGATAGAATAATCTGCGCGATAATAGGTATAGTAGTTGCTTCCGTTTTTCGGCACCTTGATCTTTATGGTGTCATCGCCTTCAAAGGAAATGGATCCGCCGGATTTATGACTCTGGGAATGAATCCCGCTGCCTCCGAAAATCCCCGGCTTCACTTCCTCCATGTCTTCATTCCCCACTGCCTGTGTATAGAATGTAAATCCTTCCGGGAGTTTTTCTTTGATGACAAACTCATCCTGCGTCACCTGTGTAAATAACAGCGAATACTGATAATAAGGAACCGTATTGCCGTCCTTGTCCAGCACATATTTTGCCTGACCATCCGTACTTTTCTCCAGGGTCGGCTCCGCAAGATACACACGCGCATAATCGTCCAGTTCTTCCGTACCGGCCGTCACTGTAACATCGTTCTGATGTCGCTGCTCCTCCCTTTCTTCGGAAGGGTTTTCTTTCGCATAGGCGATCCAGTCCTCATTGATCCTTGTAGTCAGGACAATATTCAGTGTCCTGTTCTTTTCACTTGCCTGCAAGCCCTTTTTCGTCTTTGCCGCATCCCGGTAAAACGTGATCTTCACACGCTCTTCCCGTTCAAGATCCACCGTATAGCTTTCCCCGGCTAACAAACCCGAAACACTTAAGGACGCTTCCCCGTTTTTCAGCCCTTCTATAAACTTTTTATCCGCAGTACTAAAGTGCGGGTAAGTATCTCTTACAACACAGGAGGGAAGGCCGTTTTCGGGAACATTTATTGCAATCTTCCATGTAATCTCACCGGCTTCCTGATCCGTACTTACCACAGATTTTTCTACCTTGAATTTCAGTTCCTCCGGGATACCCACAGTAACAGTATCCTCTTTTTCCTGTTCTCTGTAACGGATCTTATTTCCCACTTCAAAATCCTTTATGGAAGCAGAGGCATCCGCTTTGGTCTGATAGCGGATCTCGTACAGATACGGCTGTGTATCCGCCGGCGTATATGTAAACTGCGTATCCGTCTTATCCGTGAGGGCTGTCCATGGGATCGTCTGTTCCGATACCACTTTATCATCCTTATCTGTTTTCGTGACCTCGATCCCGTCGCCGCAGTATTTCTGGCTTCCGGACAGGATATCCGTGATCGGCTGTCCGTTTAAGGGAAGTACTCTCTCATGATTGACCTTGATCGTCCAGTTGATCGTGGCCTGTCCCTGTGTATCCAAAACCGCCGCACCGTTTTTGTCCGTTTCCACGACGCCTGTCTTCTCCAGAATGGAGGTTACCGTAAGCAATTTGTCCGGCGTCTCGGCATGGTTATCATCGAGGTCCGCATCCTCGTCCGCCGTGATATCGATCGTATTTTTACCCGCCATCACCGTACCGTCTGCACCGATCTTACTGTGATCCATTTTTACCACATAAGTAAACTTCAGTGTCTCATCCGATAATTGATCGATCGTTGCTTCAAACCCATTGTCGGTTACCGATGTCAGATGCTCCTTTATATTATCCGAAAAACGATCCCGGATGATCGTATAGACGTCTGACCCCAGAGTATCCTTGATCCTGATGTTCTTACTGATGCCGACAGATTTGATCTCTACGGTATACTGCATGTTGCTGGTCGCAGGATTATACCAGCTTGTCTTCTTCACACTGGCATTATGTGTATTGTCCACGATCAGCTTCTTTTGCACATCACCGCCAAAATCCATGTTCCTCTCGCCGTCTTTTAAATTGAAACTTGCTTTGAATTTGATCTCAAACTGTGCATTATGTGTCTTATTGAGCTCTTTCAGATCGGGATCTGACGTATTCAGTACCAGCGTCAGGATCTTGCCATCGGCAGATACCGTAAAAGGATTATCGTTTACCACGTATGTCGTATCACCGGAGGTTACAACAATATCGATCAGTCCGCCACCAAGTGCTTTGACTCCCTCCGGCAATGTATACGTCATCGGGGTTTCATCCTCTACAAATTGGAAGGTGTTCTCTTTAAAAATAAGGGACATGTCATAGGTAACGCCCGATTTGATCACTTTCCAGGTATCTCCCTGAATCGTAATGTTCTCACCGTCCAGAGTCGCCTCGCGTATGAAGTTTTTCAGATCGGCATCGATATTTTTCCCCTCATTGTCAAAGGTTATTTCCGATTCCTGCCCGATTTTCTCTCTTTCTTCTTTGTCATTCTCTTTTTCACTCTGATCATCTTTGCCCTCTTTGGCATCATTCCCGGACACAGACAGCTCATCCGCCGTTTTTGCTTCTGTTTCCGTCTCAGACGAATCTGTTTTGGCATTGTCCGATTTCGGATCGTTTTTCACTTCTGACTTTTCTGCAGTATTTCCCGATACGTTCGACATACCCGCCCCATCATTATAAAGATCTGCTGCCGTCCTCCCGGCAACTGCTGTATTTGATACAACCGGTGCCTCCATGGCAGATGCCGGCAAAATGGAAAACGCAGTCGTAAACGCCAACGCCATCGCCAGTCCTCTTTCCCTCATCCGTTTTTTTCTGATCAGTTTTCCTAATCCGCTCATTTTTTCCTCCAAAATAACCATTTTTGCCCATCGTGGTAAACCACAAAACTGTATGTAGTTTCCTGTTTTTCGTACAATTTCGCAACCACGCAGACACTATAACACACGCGTTTCCACAGTTCAACATTTTTTTAATAAAATATGAACTTTTTGTGAAGTTTCATATATCTTTTCTCCCTGTGACGTTCTTAAAACTTCGATTGATCTGCCCGTCTGTTTGGATGATGGAATAATATAGTGCAGTACACCACTCCCCCTCCCATACAGAAAGAAAATGACTGTGTCAGATGACACAGCCACTCTCATTCAAATACCATTCTTTATTGTTGCCTATTACTTTTCCAGAAGGACTATCCTATTTTATTTTTGCGCTTTTCGGAAGTCCCTTCTTTTTTAACAACTTTTTATACTCTGTTTTCTTTTTCTTCGGCACACTTACTTTTACCTTTGAAGAAATCTTCTTAAACGCCGAACCTCCAACCTTTTTAGCCGTCAGTTTCTCTGTCTTTATGACTATGGATTTCAGCTTTTTACAACCGTAAAATGCCTGTTTGCCGATGGAAGAAATATTCTTTCCGATCACTACCTTTGTAAGATTCTTATTGTTCTTAAATGCTTTCGCACCGATTTCAGTAATCCTGTAGCTCTTTCCTGCGATCTTCACCGCAGCCCCAATGGTAAGCCTGCCTTTTTGTGACGTTCCGATGATGCTTACCGTACACTGCTCTTCATCTGTGATCTTGTATTCACATTTGGATACGGTAAAGACCTCCCCCTTTGCGGGAACGGTGATGGTCTTGTCTTTCTGCACTGTCTCTTTGTCCGTCTTTACAGTCAGCGCGTCAGATACCGCTCCGGCTTTTATATTTGCGGTCTCTGCTTTCCTTGTCAGGATACTGTATTCGGTATCTGCCGTAAGACCTGTGAACTTACCTGTGCTCTGCCAGTGACTGCCGTTATCTATGCTGTACTCATAGCCGCTTACGGCTTTTACGGTTATCGTGGTATCCGTCTTCTCCTCAAGTATGGGCTTTTCAGGCTTTGTGGTATCGCCATCTGCCTTTGTTATCGTAAAGTCCGCCATTGCCAATCCAGCCGCATAATTATCACTTTCAGCGATATCAGCCTTTACCGTATAATCACCCGCCTGTGTCGGAACAGTAACAGAATAAGAAGTGTCGGCAGCATCCTTTAATTTGTATAAGAATGTCTCTGTGCCGTTTCCGGTATTTCCCGTCACGCTCGGTTTATTTGTATTTTCATCATACATTCCATAAGTCCAGCCTGTGATAGCAACCGTCAGAGTGATAGCAGCCTTTCCAATCGTAAAGTCCTTTACTGCCGTGCCACCTGAATAATTATCTGTTTCTTCGATAGTTGCCTTAACCGTATAATTACCTGCTGTGGTCGGTACCGTAGCAGAATAGGTGCTATCATCCGCATTTTTGATCTTATATGCGTATGTAACACTTCCGTTTCCGGGATTGCTTCCATCCGTTATGGTCGGTTCATTCGCTGTATCACCATATGTCCACCCCTCAATGTCTACCGCAGGTGAAATCACCACTTTGGATATGGTGAAATCTGCCGTCGTCGTGCCGCTCTCATAGTTATCCGTCTCTGCCACGATTGCCTGAATCGTGTATTCCCCGGCGTTTGTCGGAACAGTGTCGGAATAGGTGTTATCCTCGGCTCCTTTTACCTTGTATTTGTAAGTCACCGCACCATTTCCCGGATTGCCCGACTTAGTCATACCCGGCTTACTCGCCGGTTTTCCATACGTCCATCCCGTTATAGACACAACCGGAGTAATGGACGCCTTCCTTATTTTTACCTCAATGTTCTGCGCTGACACATCCTTGTGGTTCCCATCGCCTACAACCTTGTACCAGACATAGTAGGTTCCGGCATCACTTGCCGCAGGAATAGATGTACTCCATTTTTTATTTTCCGAATCGGAGTTTCCATCAAACTCCGGCGCGTCTGTGATGGTTCTGTCTGTAAGTGCATAATACAATCTGCCACCTGTAACAGAACCTTCTGTGACAAGTGACTGCGCAAAGCCTGTATATTTCAGATTTTCTATTGCAGTCAGATTAGATACAACAGAATCCAACATACCAATGGAAAATGTGCCCTCCACATATGTTACCGTATAATTTCCCTGCGTCGCTTCGCCTGCGGAAGTGATCTTGTAGCTTCCGGCATTCTCTCCTTCTTCACGAAAAAGACTATAAACGAGAGTATCTCTGCCCTTCAGTCCCGTAACTGTAGCCGTCAGTTCCGGATCGTCTTCCCCATATTTTTTAGACTTATCATCCGCTATAACAACTGCCGGTGCCGGTTTGATCACAAAGGTCCGAGTCAAGCCTTCACTTGGAAGCTTATAATTATCATTGGAAAGTGCAGTCGCCGTTGCTGTATAATCTTCCCCGGCATTAGTTTCTTTCCCGTTAACTGTCACCTTACAGGTATCGCCAGCGTACAAGCCCTTTGCCACAGCAGTTGGAGTGTGGCTGTGACCGTCATAGGTAAAAATACTCTCGCCCCACTCCAGTTCGATCTCCTTTTTACCTATAGAGAAGGTCTTGGACACCGTGCCACAGTATAAACCTTTACCGGAAATACTTACTGATGCGGTGTTCTCTCCTGCATTTTTGTTATTACTATATGAAACACTGTCATAATCCGTATGTTCATTAAGTGTCGTCTCTCCGTCCTTAACCGAAAATTCAGGCTCCTGAGCGGTTCCGTTATAAGTCAGTTCCGCACCTTCATCGAATGCGATTCCGGGTGTGACATCCACCAGACTCACAGTCACATCCGATGACGGAATAGTCAGTTTTACCACACCTGCCGAAAGAGTATCTTCCAAGGTTCCTGCAGTAGTAGTAAACTTCTTAAAGTCTGATAGATTACCCGGTGCTTTTATTGTAACAGTATCCCCTTCCAGATAATTACCGCCGCCACTGCATCCTACCGTAGTCAGAGTACGTTTTTTTCCTATCTTCATGTCTTTGGCTCTTGGATAAACTCCGTTCACTTGTGTAATCTCACTGTATGTTAAAGCATCACTCCTTCCATACACCGCAAAATCCGCATTTTCCACAGTCAGAGCACCACTTTCTGTATTATCATCCCCCCCTTTACCGATATAGGCTCTCGGAATCTTTAGCCCAGATTCCAAGGGCTTTTTCTTTATGCTCATTTTTCAAATCCCCCCAAATTC
>SVFN01000060.1 GCA_015056815.1 Lachnospiraceae bacterium
AACTGGGTGTTCTTACACCTATGGAGAAACATAACCACTATTTGATAGCAGCATAAAAATCTGCCATCAGAAGGATCTGCGGGCTTATTTTTGTGCGTTAATTTACCGTTCACTGCAAAAAATCGACCGTTCACATCATAGGTAGCATAACATCCGATATAATTATAAAGTGTACCTTGGAGGGCGCAAGACATGCATTGCTCATTCCGAGTCGTATCGCATTTAGTATATGCTCTTTATATCGTTAAAAGATTTGCATTTAATGCTTGACTTTTCGGATTTGTCTTCAGATAAAGATTTGCATTGATGATAGGAAATTCCGCGCATTTTTCCAGGAATTGCATATCATTAGAGTGAAGCAGCGTAAGCTTCTTGAGGATTTTCATATATAAACACTTCTCCTTTTATAAGTCAGCTGCTGGATCCTGAGTGCTGCGGCAACCGTCATATCTTATCATGAAAAGAGGTCGGTTTCAATCGCTTGTTTATTGATGTGTGTTGAAGTGCGCAGATAAACGTGATACACTATAAAGTTGTTATGAGGGAAATATAGTTGATGAGGAGAAAAAGACAGGATGAAAAAGAGTGTAAAAAGGATGATAGGCGGTATATGCGCGTTGAGCATGCTGACAGGAACTCTGAGTGCCTGTGAGAAAAGCAGTGCTGATCCGGATATGCCCGAAGAACCCGTGGTGGATGTAAGCACAGAGCTTCAGGAAACGGAGCCGCAGAAAGATTTTCCGGAAACATATGAGATTCCTGCGGGAAGCTATGCATATGATCCGGAAGAGATAATGTTCTTATCCGGAGTCACCGCCTGCGGTATGCAGAAAGATATGTTCTTTTCTATGAAAGATCTGGACGGGGATATGATATCCGAACTCTTTGTTATGAAAAAGAGCGGGGACGGAGATGAAATTGCCGTTTATTCCTATGATAATACACAGAATAAAGCAGTCCTTACAAAAGATGCGGTTTATGATATAAACGAGCTTGTATGGGCGGGAGGAGATCAGTGGATCGATAGCACTGTACTGGGAGCAGCAGGCATACTGGGCGATCCCGGAGTAAAAGAAGATTTTTATCTTTCCGTGAATTATGATTTCCTTGCTGATACGCATATCAAAACACAGGGTGATGAGTTTAATGAGCTGGACATGAAGAACATGATAGATGATCAGAAACTCTCAATGATAAACGAACGTGATAAATATCAGGGGAAAGATATACAGATCCTGCGTGACTATCTGGATGTGGCCAATGACTGGGACAGAAGGAATGCGGATGGCATTGAGCCTGTAAAGAAATATCTTGAAGATGTTGCAAACATAAAAAGCATTTCCGAGCTGGATAAGTTTCTTGCGGATACAGGCAGAAATCCTTTCTGCCGCTTCTTCAATCCCGTGATCACGCTTGATGAGGAGGATACTTCCGAATGGATACTTGAGCTGGATGAAGATGCGTCGTTTTCTGTACTGCCACGAATCTTTCATAACAGCGATGCCGAGGATATCAAAGAGATCCGGGCGGATTATGAGATAGCTGCAACACATATCCTGACCAGAGCCGGTCTGACAGAGGAAGAAGTGGCAAAGATGATAGAAGAATCCTATGTGCTGGAGGATGCTCTGCTGGAGGCGGCGTGGCCGGATGAGGAAAGCGATAATCCTGTCGGAGCGATCCCTGTGGATGAAGTATGCGCTTCCTGCAGCAATTTCCCGCTTAAGGCTGTATTAAACGGTCTGGGAGTAAATAAGGGAAAGCTTAATATCATTTATCCGGACTATCTCCCTGTGCTTGATGAAATGTATACCGAAGAAAACCTCTCAAGCTTCAGATCCTATATTATGACGCACATCGCCTATATGTCGTATGAGTATCTTGACCTGGAAGCCGGCAAATGTCTGATGTCCGCCGATGAAACAGATGAAGAATATAAGGAATATGTGAAGGATCGGACATATACTGAGATAATGGGAAGCAGAGGCATTCTGGGTGTTGCCGAAGAAAATGCCTATATGACATATTATGTGGATCCCAAGGCAAAAGAAACACTTACAATGATCTGCGAGGATACAGCGGAAGCTTTTGCAGCGATGCTTAAAGAGGAAGAATGGCTGTCCGAGGAAGGAAAGGCTGCGGCTCTTGAAAAACTTAATAAGATGAAGTTCTGCGTTCTTTCACCCGATGAGCTGATCGACAGTTCTTATCTTGCCATCGATACTTCGGATTCTTTTTATGATATTTACGTAAAGCTGAGAGTGAGCAATCTTAAACATAACTGCGCCGCTACAGGAGAAAAACGTGTACCCGGAGAATGGAGATATGATCTGCGTCCGGAGATAGCAACATCAGTGGACAATGCATATTATAACGGAAGCTTAAACCAGTTTTTTGTCCTGGCCGGTTTTATAAGCGATTTTACCTTCAGCGATGACATGCCCTATGAAGAGATGCTTGCAAAGATGGGCAGCATCATAGGCCATGAACTGACGCACGGCTTTGATCCGAACGGAATACAGTACGATGCTGACGGAAATAAGGTGGCAACGGACGATAAGCCTTATGGCTGGATGCCGGAGGCGGATTATAATGCATATATGGAAAAAGCTAAAAAAGTATCGGCATATTTTGACAAGGTCGTAGGCGTGCCTTATATGGCCTGCAGCGGTGAGCAGCAGTGGGGAGAGGCATCTGCGGATATCGCAGGCGTCAGCATAGCCATGAAGATCGCGCAGGATCATCCCGGTTTTGATTATGACTGTTATTTCAGATCCAGAGCAGAGTTATGGAGAGAGCAGATGTCCTTCATAAGAGAAAGCGGCTATATCACTGATGCCCATCCATTTAATTATCAGAGGGTCAATGCAGTCAACGCCCAGTTTGATGAATTTGTACAAACCTACGGTCTTAGCGAAGACAACAGGATGTACATCCCGCCCGAAGAGCGCATCACGATCTGGTAATCTTAACTTCATAGATAATTAACCCTCAATATAAGGAGGCCGCAGAAGTATCTGAATTGCAGAGTCAAGATTCCGCCGGAGGCAGATGGGAAGATCGCCATTAAGACGATCAGTGGTATGTCGTACGTTTATTATGAACATGGTCTCAGTCAGGCTGGTGATATCGAATTAGTAGAACTGGGGCATGCAAAGGGCGGGATTGAAACGCATATCTGAATCTTGATTGGTGTCTGTGCATAAAAAATGGTTACTAAAATGGTGGGAAGAAAGAACGGAAGCGGTCCTCTGAAACGGCGATGCCTGAAATGGAGTAAGCTGGAGCAGATACTGGATCGCTTTTGACTGGTTGGCTTGTGAGTACAAAATGAGTACAATAATTTTGCGAGTCATACAAAAACAGGCAAATATGGACAAAATGCAAATCAGAAATGCCGTAAAATCAACAAAGATAATAGGGTGCAGACACCCTTGAATTGAGTTTGAATAGATAGCAATGTCATAGGGCAAAGCAGATTATCCTCCAAGAGGTAAACTGTCTTATCCTGAAAGAATATAATAAAACAATAGTAACAGACCTTGTGAAAGGCTTCCCAATCACCTTTCCAAGGTCTGTTCTTTTGTTTATTAATCCTTGTAGTATAAGGCGTTGATGGGATTTATGACTCTTGTTTTAGAGTCTTTTACAGATAACCAATAATAAGTATTATGGGTACTCTTTATCTATGGGTGGAGGATAAGCTGCTTTGCCCTTTGGAGGATAAAGTAGAGTGCCCTCTGATATAGTATATTTTCTTCTTCTTGTTTTTGGGGATTCTGTAAAAGTACTCTTAAGCCCTGATATTACTGGATTCTTTTAAAACGAATTATTTTGAATTATATTGGATTTTTTGCTTTTATTTCGTTTTTGGGAAGGATTTGGGACAAATCTGGGAGCATTTTGGGAAATTAAATCTTATTGACGCTTCACCTGTCAACTAAGCAAAGGAGGAGCGAATCTATGCGAAAAAAGAACTACAAGGGACGAGTCACTAAGAGGTACTTACCAAAATGTAATGACATCTGCAGAACCTATGATCCTATCATGACTGCGTATGCAGATCTTGTCTCGAAGATGGAAGAAGTAGAAGAATTCAGATGTAATGTCTATCTGGAAGGTCTTACGGAGGGAGATTATACTACGGACTTTCTTGTCAAAATGAAAGACGGAACCTTCATGGTTCGTGAATGTGTCTATCGAAGTCGTATCACGAAACCCATGCATTATAAATTGCTGGAGCTTTCAAGAAGCTATTGGTTACATCGTGGGATCGTAGACTGGGGGTGTGTGATCAATGAAAAGAAATGAGATCTACACCCATGAGGATCAGATCTATAGGATTCTGCTGATAAAAGATGATAATTGCCTTGTCATTGACTGCAAGTCTAATACTATGCCCGTCTGGAAGCCTGTAACGACTTTTTGGAACGCCTCTACTATGACAGATGAGGATTTTTATATACCCTGTTGGATTTCGAGCCTGTAGAGGATGATATGATAGCCCCAGAGCGAAAGAAGGTCATGCATGAACGTTACACCATGATCGCACCTGTCTTATCGTTCATCGGTGACGAGAACACCAGAAGCCATGTCATAAATATAATAGTTGCTGAGAATAATATCTCGAAGCAGAGTATTAGGAGCTTCTTGAAGAAGTATCTGAAAGACACTGAAAATGTTTGCAGATTCATAAAATATAAGTGACAAAAAATGTCACTTATATTATAATAATGTCACTTATGGAAAAAGAGCGGCTTTAAACATTACAGAACAAGCTGTGCTTGCCATATTAAAACAAAATCCTGCAATATCGCGTGAGGAGATTGCAGAAAGGGTATCAAAGACTGTGAGAACTGTACAGAGAGCATTGGGGTCTTTGACGGAAAAAGGATATATAAAGCGTGTTGGAGCAAAGAAAAACTCCACATGGGAAGTGCTGAAATAAAACATTATAAATAGAGGCAGTGCATGGTACAAGGATTATTTATAAGAAGAATAAGCCGCAGACTTGCTGAGGTTGAAGTGAGCGGAAATACTTTTGAGGCCTATATTTCAAATGGTATTGAAATGGATTTTTTGAAAAATGAGTCTGTTTGCTTCCTGCGTAAGGCAGAAAATGAAAACCGTAGATCTCCGTTTGATCTATATTCAGTTTATGATGGCGATACCCTGGTATGTGTTGACACAAAAGAGCCGCTTCGGATTGCTGAAATATGGGCATCGAAAAATCTTAACAATGAGCGGGGCGAAAAGTTGTCGTTTTATACTGATACAAAAGGGATGACACTTCTTGCTTTCGGCAGAGAGAATCACGACTTGATGATTCAGGTGATGGGGACTTCGTTTGTAAATGACAGAGCCGCATATCTTCCGGGAATACCATCTAAAGCCCTGAACGAGAGATTAGAGTCTCTTCTGTGGATGAAGGATCGGGGGCAAGATCCGCATTTGTTATTTGTTATCTGTCGGAATGATGCAGATTGTTTTTATGCAAATCAAGAGATTGATCCATATTTTGCAGACCTTCTGGATGAAGTAAAAGAGGCTGGTATTCCGATAGAAGCGGTACGTTGTGTGGTCGATGAAGATGGCATGGCGATTGATAGCATAGTGCCACTCCGATAAAAGCATTTTGAAGAAGGTTATAAACTGTGCATGGGGTGATTATATGATGATTTCTCTGAATGAAATATCCGAAAGAGCGAAGTTAAAAGAAAATGAAAATTACAGATTTCGCACATACCTGAAGATGCATGCAGATCCTTTGAAGCTGGATGAACAATTTCGTGAACTTCATGAGGAATTATTTGCCACATATGATTGTAGTCAATGTCGTAACTGTTGCAAAATGTACTGTGGCTCAATTCCGCAGGAGGATATTGAAAAGGTGGCAGGACAGCTCTCGATCAGTGGAGAGGATTTCATCAATCGGTATCTGGAATATGATCCTGCGGAGGGGGCATATAAGACAAAACATTGCCCATGTGATTTCCTGAAAGAGGATGGGGATTGTGTACTTGGTGAGTGCAAACCTGAAAACTGTCGAAATTATCCATATACGGATCAGCCTGATAGAATGGGAAGTCTGTTAAGTATTATCGAATCAGCTGCAATCTGTCCTGTTGTGTATGAAATACTGGAAAGACTCAAAGAAGATTATCACTTCAAAAAACGGGAAAGGATTTATCCAAACGATCCCTGTCCCTGTGGATCCGGATTAAAATATAAGAAATGCTGCGGAAGGGAAAGGTAAGCAGTAAATGTTCCGTGATACCTTTTTGATACCTGTTTGTTTTGAAACGAGGAATAATCTGTCAAAACCGTAAAATATAGATACGAAAACAGCGGATTATAGACAACATATAAACCTGTTATGAAGTGACCTTTGTCAAGAGGTAAGTTGAGGTTCCAACAAACTTTTCCTGACTGTCACATTTGTGTGA